>CAJXMF010000048.1 GCA_913056195.1 uncultured Methylococcaceae bacterium
ACATATTGAATTCCTCTGTTTTAATTGAGGCGACAACTAGTCTGACACAGGGGGCCTCTGCTCATGAGCGAGACACTTCTCGATCCAGTCCGTGTTGTAACCGGCCTCATGCAATAGCGTGCTGGCTGTGCGGCGAAGATCATGCGGGCCAAATTTTGCGAGCGACTCGCCGTCCTTCTGGGCAGCCTTATACGTCGAAGCTAGAACACGATTCAGCGTTGCAGCGCTCATCGGCAAGTCTGAATCATACCGGGAGGGAAGCACGTACTCAGATCCACCAGCAAAAGTTTTCAACGCGATGAAGATGTCGAGCGCCTGGCGTGACAGGAAGACCAGGTGCGGAGTTCTTCGTTTCATCCGTTCTTTTGGAATCGTCCAAAGCGCCTCGCTGAAATTGATCTCTGACCAGGTCGCATTGGACAGCTCCGATTTCCTCACCATCGTCAGTAGCAGTAGCTTGATAGCAGCCCGGTATTGCGGTGATGTGCCCACCCGATCCATGTACCGATACATCAGACCAATCTCTGCCGGTGTCAGTGCGCGGTCACGCGGCTCAAATCTGGCGATCGTGGATGGACGCACCATTTCTGCAGGGTTTTCCACATTCTGCCCGCGCTCGATGGCCCAACGATAGACCTGCAACACCACTTCACGAGCATGAACTGCTGTTGCTGGAGCTCCTCTTTCGACGATGGAATCAGTCACTGCTCTGAGATCCTCATGTGTGATCTCAGATAATTTCTGATTACCAAACCGCTTTTTCAACTCACGGTTGTAGACTGACTTGCGCATGTCGCGCGTCGACTCAGCCATCTGATAGCCACGCAGCCATTTTTCGGCCCATGCACCGAACGTCACAGCATTCTTCACACGCTTCTTGTCGCGCGCCTTTTCCCTGGCTGGTGATTTCCCGGCCGCGATCATCTTCTTAGCTTCGCTGACTCGTTCTCGCGCTTCTGAAAGCGTGACGCCACGCTTGCCATACCGGCCTATCGTCAGCGTCTCCTGTCGACCGTTCATCGAGTAGTTGTATCTGAAGGAGATGCCTCCTGCTGGTGTCACCGCCACATAGAGTCCATCGCGATCGTTCACTTTGTAGAGTTTGTCTTGGGGCTTCAAATTGCGCAGCTTGGTATCGGTCAGCATGACATGGGCCTCCCTGGGGCCAAAATACCATGATTTTTTATGACATGTTTTTCTGATGTTTTTTATTTATTATCAACGACTTGTCGAATTTTGATACCATGAATAGCTTGGAAAGTACGGCATGGTATTTTGTCGAAGCCCTGATCTTGAGGGCAACGATACCATGATTTATACCATGAAAAAAGTTTGCTTGGAGGTGCCAGCCAGTGCCAGCAGGTGCCAGACGAAAACGGAAATAACTTATTTAATACAATGAGTTATGTGTTGTTTGATGCCGGTAGGTGCCAGCCAGTGCCAGACGTGGAATCATTCCCACTCAATGGTCGCCGGTGGTTTTCCTGAAATATCATAGGTCACACGTGAAATGCCATTCACTTCATTGATAATCCGGCGGGAGACTAAATCCAGAAAATCATAAGGCAAATGCGCCCAGCGGGCGGTCATAAAATCAATCGTCTCAACTGCACGCAAGGCGATAACATAATCATAACGGCGACCGTCGCCCATAACGCCGACCGACTTGACCGGTAAAAATACCGCAAACGCCTGGCTAGCTTTGTCATAAAGGTCATGGTTATACAGTTCTTCAATAAAAATCGCATCGGCCTGACGCAGTAAATCAGCATAGGACTTTTTAACTTCGCCCAGGATTCGAACCCCCAGCCCTGGCCCAGGGAATGGATGGCGATACACCATATCGGCCGGCAGCCCGAGTTCGATGCCAATTTTTCTGACTTCATCCTTGAACAATTCACGTAGCGGCTCAACTAATTTGAGCGTCATGTTTTCCGGCAAGCCGCCGACATTATGATGTGATTTAATTAAATGTGCCTTGCCGCTTTTTGCCCCTGCAGACTCAATCACATCGGGATAAATGGTACCTTGTGCCAACCATTTTGCATCGGTCAACTTGGAGGCTTCTTCATCAAAAATCTCGACAAAGAGATTTCCGATGATTTTACGTTTTGCCTCAGGATCAGTTACGCCTGCCAGTGCGTCCAGATAGCGTTTCTCGGCATCAACCCGAATTACCTTTACACCCATGTGCTGAGCAAAGGTCGCCATCACCTGGTCACCTTCGTGCAAGCGTAACAACCCGGTATCCACAAAAACACAGGTAAGCTGGTCGCCGATCGCTTTATGCAATAATGCGGCGACAACAGAGGAATCTACACCGCCGGAAAGCCCTAGAATAACGTTATCGGTGCCTACTTTTTTTCGCACGGCGGCAATGCTGTCTTCGATAATATTGCTGGCCGTCCATAATGCCTCACAGCCGCAAATATCGATGACAAAGCGTTGTAAAATACGTCCACCTTGTTTGGTATGCGTCACTTCCGGGTGAAATTGCAGGCCGTAAAATGCTTTTTCTTCATTGGCGATACCGGCAACGGGAGCACCTTCTGAACTGGCGATCAATTTGAACCCTTCAGGCATTTCAGTCACCCGGTCACCGTGGCTCATCCACACATCCAACAGCCCATAGCCTTCTTCAGTGGCATGGTCCTCTATATTGATTAACAAGCGCGAATGCCCATGTGCACGCACCCGAGCGTAACCAAACTCGCGATGCTCGGAAGCCTCAACCTTGCCGCCTAATTGTTCGGTCATCGTTTGCATGCCATAGCAAATACCCAATACCGGCACCCCGGCCTCGAAAACATATTGCGGCGCACGCGGCGTTTCATGACGGGTCACGGTTTCCGGCCCACCAGATAAAATAATCCCTTTAGGCGCAAAGCGACGAATATCCTCATCACTACATTCACACGAGTAAATTTCGCAATAGACCCCAATTTCGCGGATGCGTCGGGCAATCAATTGGGTGTATTGAGAACCAAAATCCAGAATCAGAATTTTGTCAGAATGGATATTGCTTGCTTGCGTCACGTCTATCGTCTCTTAAAAGTTTAAAAATAAAAGGGCTCATTCGAGCCCTTTTGTCATAAATACTCAGAACCCATCTCAATATCTCCTTCTCCCAATGGGAGAAGGCTGGGTTGAGGGTCTCAAATAGCCGGGGGCTCTGAATATTTACCTTTTATCGCCAGGTTTGGAATGCCGCTTATGACAAGCGGTAATTCGGCGCTTCTTTGGTAATCGTCACATCATGCACATGGCTTTCACGCATGCCGGCACTGGTCACTTTGACAAATCGTGCTTTCTGATGAATCATTTCGATATTTTCACTGCCGGTATAGCCCATGCTGGCACGAATCCCGCCTAATAATTGATGAATAATGGTCAGTAATGTACCTTTATAAGGCACGCGGCCTTCGATACCTTCCGGCACCAGTTTTTCAACGCTGTCGGCCTCTTCCTGAAAATAGCGATCCTTGGAGCCTTGTTTCTGTGACATTGCGCCTAAAGAACCCATGCCGCGATAAGATTTATACGAGCGGCCTTGATAGAGTTCAACCTCACCGGGTGCTTCTTCTGTCCCGGCAAACATACTGCCCAGCATCACACAATGCGCACCGGCCGCCAAGGCTTTGGCGACATCGCCAGAGAAACGAATACCACCATCGGCGATGAGTGGCACATCGGTGCCTTTCAAGGTTTCAGCGACATTATTGATTGCCGTAATTTGTGGGACACCGACGCCCGCGACAATCCGCGTCGTACAAATGGAACCCGGCCCAATGCCGACCTTAACACCATCGGCACCGGCATCAACCAATGCTCTGGCGGCTTCTGCCGTCGCGATATTACCGCCGATAACCTGTACATCCGGAAAATTCTTTTTAACCCAGCGCACCCGGTCGAGTACGCCTTGTGAATGACCATGCGCCGTATCGACCACAATCACGTCGACGCCGGCATTAACCAGAGCCTGCACCCGTTCTTCCGTGCCCTCTCCGGTGCCCACCGCGGCACCGACACGCAGCCGTTCCTGGCTGTCTTTACAGGCGTTAGGATAATCCTTGGCTTTTTGAATATCCTTGACCGTAATCAGGCCACGCAGATGAAAATAATCATTAACAACCAGAACTTTTTCAATCCGGTGCTGATGCAGTAAGGCAATGACTTGTTTAGGGTCAGCACCTTCCTTGACGGTAACCAGTTTGTCCTTTGGCGTCATCACCGAAGCAACCGGCTCATCCAGGCGCGTTTCAAAGCGTAGATCCCGACTGGTCACAATACCCACTAATGATTCGCCATCAACGACAGGCACGCCGGATATATTCTTTTTATGCGTCAATTCAATCACATCCCGAACCGTTGCCGAAGAAGCCACCGTTATGGGATCTTTGATGACGCCGCTTTCATATTTTTTTACTTGACTGACTTGCTTTGCCTGTTTTTTAGCCGTCATGTTTTTATGAATAATACCAATACCGCCTTCCTGAGCCATGGCAATCGCGAGGCGAGCTTCGGTCACGGTATCCATCGCGGCCGAAACCAGGGGAATATTCAATTTAATGTTTCGCGTTAGCTGAGTCGCCATATCCACATCCCGAGGTAACACCGTTGAATGTGCCGGCACCAGCAAAACATCATCAAATGTGAGTGCTTCCTGTATCACTTGCATGTCAGTACCTTGAGTTTTTATTAACTTTCCATTATATCAAAATACAAACATAATCAACAATTCATCGCCTGCCCTTCGGGACATGATTCGGTGTTTGCAGTGCCGCTTTAATACTGTCCAGGTCTTGTTGTTTAGGGCGATGCAGGCCCGCACCCAATAACGCGATAACGCTAAAAATATACAGCGTATTGTCGCCGTCGCCCAGAATAAACATAATCAAACCGAAGCTGGCAATCAGCTCGATCACCAGTTGAGTCGATACAATCGTCGTAAAATAACGTTCTTCGGCCGTTTTATCACCCGGCATGGTTTGATTGAGTCGTATCAACACAAATCGAAGCAGATTGGTTAAAGGTAATAACGCAATAGCCGCAATATAGAGGAGCGTTCGAATCAACACGCGCTTGTCATCCCCGATGTCATACTGAATCTGAGCATCAAAATAGTGACAAATCAGGTTATAGGCCAACACCGTCAACACAACCCCATAAATAACCCACCAGTGTTTTCTTAGCGCCTTGTTTTCCGCCATACTCATACGCCCTGCTCGCGTTTATAAGCCTTGATAATGACCATAAAGGCCAAAAAATCATATAGCCCATGAATGATAATGGGGGTCAGAAGATTCCGCTCACCGCCATAGTCCAGAGACAGCCCCAAATAGATTCCGACCAACGCCGCAATCACAAAATAAACCGGTGTTACCGCATGAACCAGGCCAAAAATCAGATTACTGATCAGTAGTCCACCATTGAGCCCCCAATGATTTTCAAACCAGGGCTGCAAGACCCCGCGAAACAAAATTTCTTCAGAAAACCCAGCGATGCCGGCCAACACCATAAAATCAGCCCAATGACAATGGCCTAAAGCGGGACCCAAGGTATCGAGCAACAAACGGCGAATTTTTTGCACGCCCGCATACGGCAGGTTTTGCATGGCCAGCAACAACAAAAACAACGGCACGGTGCCGGTGATCCCGTAAAACACTGCAGGCTCTGAAAAATACAGGGCTGCAAACGGATTGATGTCTGCAATCCAGCCCAAAAACAGGGCAACCAGAATGAGTGAGGCTTCAAAAAGACAAGCCGATTGGAAAAAGTTTTTAGAATTTTCAGTCATGACGTCATAACGCGACAGAGAAAAGCGCTATTTTACCCGAAGCTGTTAAAATAGCCGCTTTTAAACCATGATTACTAGAATAAAATGCAGTGTTTTATCTACAAAAGCCTGAAGAAAGATGAGCTTTATTTGTATGTCAAACAAAACGATGATTTTTCTGATGTCCCCCAAACTTTACTCGACAGTTTGGGACGTCTGAAATTTGTTATGTCATTGGATCTGACGCCAGAGCGTACGCTGGCACGGGCAGACGTCAACCAGGTCATGCAAAGCCTGACAGAAAAAGGCTTTTTCATTCAAATGCCGCCCACCCCGATCACAACCAATAGTAACCTGAAAAACAGCTCATTGCATTAGGCATTAGGCCTTAGGCAAGGTAACACCGCGTTGACCTTGATATTTGCCACCACGATCACGATAGGATGTTTCACAAATCTCATCGCCGGTAAAAAACAACATTTGAGCAACGCCTTCATTTGCATATATTTTTGCCGGCAAAGGCGTCGTATTTGAAAACTCCAATGTTACATGCCCTTCCCATTCAGGTTCAAGGGGGGTCACATTGACGATAATGCCACATCGCGCATACGTTGATTTCCCTAAACAAATCGTCAGCACATCCCGCGGAATCCGGAAATACTCGACTGTCCGGGCTAATGCAAACGAATTGGGCGGAATAATACAGACATCGGACTGAACATCCACAAAGCTGTCTTCGGCAAAATCCTTAGGATCAACGATGGCGGAATTGATGTTGGTAAAAATTTTGAATTCATCAGAACACCGCACATCATAGCCATAACTCGATGTCCCATAAGAGATTATCCGGCCCTGTTCGGTTTCTCTGACCTGATTCGGCTCGAACGGCTCGATCATAGCGTGTTGCTCTGCCATGCGCCGGATCCATTTATCTGCTTTTATTCCCATTTTTTGCTCATAACATTAAGGAAAACAGGCGCCGAATCATTGTTATCAACTCATCAAGGTTTTCAACAATGAGATTCAAAACGCCTGTCGTCACTACTTTTAGAGTTTACGATAAATGTCCGCACCTTCATTAAGAAATTGTTCGGATTTTTCATCCATTCCTTTCTTCAGGGCTTCTTGTTCATCCAGGCCTTTTTCCGCCGCATAATCACGCACATCCTGTGAAATTTTCATAGAACAGAAATGTGGGCCACACATGGAGCAAAAATGCGCCACTTTGGCTGAATCTTTCGGCAAGGTTTCATCATGAAACGAACGGGCTTTTTCAGGATCCAGGCCGATATTGAACTGATCTTCCCAGCGGAATTCAAAACGCGCCTTGGACATCGCGTTATCACGCGCTTGAGCGGCTGGATGCCCTTTCGCAAGATCCGCTGCATGAGCCGCAATCTTGTAGGTTACGATACCTTCACGCACATCTTCCTTGTTTGGCAGACCCAGATGTTCTTTTTGTGTGACATAGCACAGCATGGCACAGCCGTACCAGCCAATATTCGCTGCGCCAATAGCTGAGGTAATATGATCATATCCCGGCGCAATATCAGTTGTCAGCGGCCCCAAAGTATAGAATGGTGCCTCATGACAATCTTCCAGCTGCTTTTCCATATTGATTTTGACCATATGCAATGGCACATGCCCAGGCCCTTCAATCATGGTTTGTACATCATGCTTCCAAGCAATTTGAGTTAATTCACCCAGGGTTTCCAGCTCACCGAATTGGGCTTCATCGTTGGCATCATAAATCGACCCCGGCCGCAACCCATCACCTAAAGAAAATGAGACATCATAAGCCTTCATAATGTCGCAGATTTCTTCGAAATGTGTGTACAAGAAGCTTTCGGTATGATGCGCAAGACACCATTTTGCCATGATTGAGCCACCGCGAGACACAATGCCGGTCAATCGCTTGGCAGTCAGCGGAACGTGATGTAATCTGACGCCGGCATGAATAGTAAAATAATCCACTCCCTGTTCAGCTTGTTCGATCAAGGTGTCACGGAAAATTTCCCAGGTTAACTCTTCAGCCTTGCCATCCACTTTCTCCAGCGCCTGATAAATCGGGACGGTGCCGATCGGTACCGGTGAATTTCTGAGTATCCATTCGCGCGTTTCATGAATGTTTTTACCCGTCGATAAGTCCATGATGGTATCGGCGCCCCAACGGATACCCCAGAGCATTTTTTCAACTTCTTCTTCTATGGAAGAGGTCACCGCCGAATTACCTAAATTACCGTTAATCTTCACCAGAAAATTACGCCCGATAATCATCGGTTCCGATTCAGGGTGATTGATATTGGCGGGAATAATCGCTCGGCCCCGTGCGACCTCATCGCGTACAAATTCGGGGGTAATGACATCAGGAATATTAGCCCCTAATGGCTGACCGGGATGACGGCCTTTCAAATAGGCTTTCATTTCCGCCATGTTTTGATTTTCACGAATGGCGATATATTCCATTTCCGGCGTGATGATACCTTGTCGCGCATAATGCATTTGCGTAACATTGGCACCGGATTTTGCCCGTCTCGGCTTACGCGTCAATTGAAAGCGCAACTCGGCTGTTTCAGGATCGGCCAGGCGTTCCTGCCCAAACTTAGAGCTTGGCCCATCCAATAATTCAGTATCACCCCGCTCTTCGATCCACTCCATCCGAATTGCCGCCAAGCCCTTGTGCAAATCAATGGCAACATCCGGGTCAGTATAAACGCCGGAGGTATCATACACATACAGTGGCGGATTCTTTTCGGCACCGAATTGCGCAGGCGTATCGGAGAGTGTGATTTTACGCATTGGAACCCGTATGTCAGGGCGACTACCTTGAACATAAATTTTTTCTGATGCGGGATAGGAATCAATTTTTATACTACTGGCAGAATCTCCAGTAATTTCATTACGGACAGCGCTCATGCTTATCTCCAAATTCATGAATTTGTTAAGCGCAGGGAAGAGGTGGCTTTCCTACGCCGGTATGAGCCGGTTCAGGTTCAAAGGGTTTGTCTCAGCTTTTTTATAGTTTCGCATATAAAAAGCACCCCTAGCCTTGCGTGAACGGTGTAAGGTAATGGATATTACTGGCAAATGCAAGTTTGTAACGTTTGAGAATAGTTCTCCGCGCCCTGAAATGCACTGATAGTTATCCGTTTTACAAAGCTGACTTTAAAAAACAGATAAACTCAAAAACATCCTTACCCCCTTAGTTTGGATTACTTTGGCCTGATGGCTATGCACCACCTTTCATGCAACCACACAAACAACCATTAAATTGCATTAGGGTTATGATTTTTCAGACAACAAATGTTATTATTTAACGCACTAACAGGTAACAGTTTTTTTATAATCAATGTCGACTGATACGCGCGAACCCGCAAAACCCGTTTTGGAATTCAAGAATGCCACACTTAATGTGCCCATGCTTATCTTGCATAGTGTTAATCTCGCCCAGATTGAGCATCAATTACTTGAAAAAATCAGTCAGGCGCCGGATTTTTTTAAACACTCGCCTATTGTGATTGACTTGCAGGACATCAATAGCCATGATTTATCGCTGGATGTGCAAACTTTAATTGAATTATTGCGGACGAATCATTTTTTACCGGTCGGCATCCGGGGTGGAAACAACGAACAAAACCAACAAGCTTTGACGTTAGGTATTCCATACCACTCATCTCATGCAATCACTCATCCTGTCACAGAAAAAAAGGCCGAAACGCTTAAGCCCTCTGTGACAGATGAACAACCAACAGAACCTGTCGAAAATAAATTTATCAATACTCCCGTGCGCTCAGGTCAACGCATTTACTCACGGGGTGATCTGATTATTGCAGCAACCGTCAGCGCTGGCGCAGAAATTATGGCTGAAGGCAATATTCATGTCTATGGCGGCCTCAGAGGACGTGCCTTAGCCGGCGTGCAAGGTAATGCAAACAGCCGGATTTTCTGCTCCAGGCTTGAGGCAGAATTGATTTCCATCGCTGGAAATTACAAAATTAATGATGAAATTGATTCTGACAATCTTAACAAACCCGTACAGATTTTTTTACAAGAACGCGCTCTGATCATAGAGTCTATTTAATATTCCCGGAGGAAAACCATTGGCTAGAATAATCGTCGTAACATCAGGCAAAGGCGGCGTTGGAAAAACAACAACCAGCGCGGCGATAGCCATGGGCCTGGCTAAAAAAGGGCATAAAACAGCCGTTATCGATTTTGATGTCGGCTTGCGTAACCTGGATTTAATTATGGGTTGTGAACGACGCGTCGTTTATGACTTTGTCAACGTCATCAATGAAGAAGCCACGTTAAACCAGGCACTCATCAAGGACAAACGCTGCAACCAACTGTATATTCTCCCCGCCTCACAAACGCGTGATAAAGATGCGCTGACTAAAGAAGGCGTGGGCAAGGTTCTGGAGGAACTGAGCAAAGACTTCAAATATATTGTCTGCGATTCTCCAGCCGGTATTGAGCGTGGTGCCAATCTGGCCATGTATTTTGCTGACGATGCCTTTGTTGTGACTAACCCTGAAGTGGCTTCTGTTAGAGACTCTGATCGTATGCTAGGCATTCTTTCCAGCAAATCTCGGCGTGCCGAACAAGGTGATGAACCCATCAAGGAATACTTACTATTGACCCGCTACTCGCCTGCCCGCGTCAAATTAGGTGAAATGCTCAGCGTTGATGATGTTCAAGATATTTTATCTTTACATTTATTAGGCGTTATTCCAGAATCCCAGTCTGTTCTCAATGCGTCGAATTCTGGTATTCCAGTCATCCTTGATGAACAAAGTGATGCCGGCCAGGCGTATAGTGATATTGTCGCCCGCTATCTGGGGGAAGACCGTCCACATCGATTTATTGAAGAAGAGAAAAAAGGCTTGTTTGGCAAGCTATTCAGGAGCAAATGATGAGCCTGTTAGATTATTTCAAATCCACGAAGCCTAAATCTGCTTCGGTGGCAAAAGAACGCTTACAAATTTTGATTGCCCATGAACGAAGCGCCAGAAATCAGCCTTCTTATCTTCCTGAATTACAGAAAGAACTGTTGGCCGTCGTGAAAAAATATGTTGATGTCGATCAAGATGCCATCTCCGTTCATCTTGAACAAGATGTCGATCAAGAAACATTAGAGCTGAATATTGTTTTACCCGAAGAATCTGTTAAAAAACCTTAATTATCGTTAAATCACTCAAGGAGTCATCATGTCTGAAATTGTAATTGGTAAAGCGGCTGGAAAAATTTGGGAATACCTGGATAACAACGGGGAAGCCAGTGTATCAAAAATCACTAAAGAAACCGGATTAAATCGTAATGATGTCCAACGCGCCATTGGGTGGCTGGCCAAAGAAAGTAAACTGAATTTTGAAACCCAGGGCCGAAGCGAACTACTATCTTTAAAATAAATACGTAACTACTCAGCGTGTTTGAGGCTGAAGGCATAGGCTATTGATTTATAAGGACGCGTAAATACGTCCCTGTAAGCTCTGCTGCAACGTCCTGTTGCAGAAGCCTGATAAATCAACAGCCTATGCCCACAGAAGAATTTACGCTGAGTAGTTACTATAAAACTTCAATTACAAAAAAACATGCCAGAATTCCGTTACCACGCTTTAACGCCCCAAGGTCAAGAAACCACAGGCATAGAGAACGCTGCCAACAAACAACTTCTTGCTCAACAACTTAAACATAAGAGACTCATCCTGCTTAAAGCTACAGCCATTAAGCCGCCTAAAATATCCTTTAAACTTTCTCTTCGGCTTATCAGTGAACTAAATGATTTGGTGAGCGGCGGCATAGTATTGGAACGTGCCTTGCAAATACTCAGTAATGGCGATAACAATGACCCTTTTATTCAACTTTGCCAACAAATACGACAAGGCCTAAAAGACGGTCAATCCTTATCCCAGGCTATCAGCCAATGTGGAAAATTTGATCCTTTGCTATTACCACTTATTCGTGCAGGTGAAGCCAGCGGTAAACTTTCACAAACACTCGACACACTGGAACAATACTATCAGTCGCAAAAACAACTCCGCAGCGAAATCTCTACCAGTCTGGCTTATCCCGTTATTCTCGTCATTGCCAGCATTATCTCAATGGTCGCATTAACGCTTTATGTTATTCCCACCTTTAAAGATATCTTTGAAGATGATATGGATAATCTTCCGTTAGGTACACAAATATGTTTTGGCGTGAGTGACTGGATGACAGCGCATGGTTTTATGCTCGCTTTAATCATGTCCGTTATCAGCATTGGCTGCTGGGCGGCTATTCATTTTAACGCGACTATTCAGCTTAAGTGGCATGAATTTCAATTAAAACTCCCTGTAATTGGCCAGTTGATCAGTCAAAATGAAGCCAGCAAAATATTTAATGTACTCGGTATATTGCTCAATAGTGGTATTCCATTGCTGCAAGCTTTGACTATCTGCCAGGATGTCATCAGCAACCGCGCACAATATCAAGGCATGACGCAATGCATTCAACAACTTAAACAAGGCGGTAATATAGCCAGTAATCTGCATTATATTCCTCATCTGCCTGTCATAGCCGAACGCCTGATTCTGGCAGGTGACGAAAGTGGCAGTCTGCCGCAAAGCTGCACTAAGGCGGCTACAATTATCCAGCGTGATCTAAAAAATCAATTGAAAACGCTTGTTGCGATGATAGAGCCCTTAATTATTTTAATCATGGGTGGTGTCATTGGTTTTGTTGTCATCTCTATGCTTATGGCAATATTTAGCATGTCAGACCTGGTTTAATCGCGGCTTCAGCCGCGATTAAAAATATTTGACGTGGTGCCCGCGCCTACAAGATATAATGTGGTAAATTTGAAAAAAATGAGATAAATCAATGTCAGAAGATATCAATCCAAATTCATTTACCCAGAAAGATTTGATGGTGCATTTGTTACATACCGCCCAGCATTCTGTTACGCGGGAGGAAATGGCCAATCAGTTTGCACAATCTGAAAAAGTCACCAAGGAACGGTTTGATCATGTTGACAGACGATTTGAACAGATTGAGAAGCGGTTTGAGCAGGTTGATAAACGTTTTGAGCAGGTTGATAAACGTTTTGAGCAGGTTGATAAACGTTTTGAACAGGTTGATAAACGTTTTGATGAATTAAAGCTGGAAATTAAGGAGCAAGGCAAAAAACACGACCGGCTTTCGTGGGCTATTTTTACCGGGATGTTAGCGATCTTTTTTAAGGATGTGATTATGGGGATTGTAGGTCAGATATAAATTCGTCTCGTTCCATATGCAAACTCTGTGATCGCGGCTGAAGCTGCTCCTACGATACGCACTGTTCTCCGTAGGATCGGCTTTTATCCTATGACGCGTTGTAGTTCTTCCAGGCTGGTGAGGCCGGCTTTTATTTTTTCGATTCCATCGGATAACAGGCTGTCTGGGTTGTTGATGTCGGCGGCTTTGTTTAGGTCGTCTAGATTAGGTGTTTCGAGTATGGCTTGACGCAGGTGGCTGTCTACTTTTTTAATTTCGGCTATGGGCAGGCGGCCTTTGTAGCCGGTTTTGGCACAGTGATGGCAGCCTTGGGCACGATAGTAGGTGTAATCGTTGGTCAGTTGATAGTGTTTTAGTTGTGCGGAGTCTGGTTGATACGGTTGTTTGCAGTGGTCGCAGAGTTTACGGATAAGCCTCTGGGCGCTGACAGCCAGCAGGCTGGAGGAGAGCAGATAGTCGGGGATGCCCATGTCTAAAAACCGGTTGATGGCACCAATGGCGCTGTTGGTGTGTAGGGTGGAGAGTACCAGGTGGCCTGTGAGTGAGGATTGTATGGCGATTTCGGCGGTTTCTTTGTCGCGAATTTCGCCAATAAAGATGACGTCAGGGTCATGCCGCAGGATGGCACGCAGGGCATTGTTAAATGTCATGCCGATGTTTTCTTGTACGGGGATTTGGGTGATGCCGGGGATTTCGTATTCTACGGGGTCTTCTACAGTGATGATTTTTTTTTCGCCGTCAATGATGTATTGTAAGGCGGAGTATAGGGTGGTTGTTTTACCGGAGCCTGTCGGACCTGTAACGAGAATAATACCGTGGCTTTTTTTCAGGATTTGCTGGAAATTAGTGATGATGTTGCCTGATAGTCCTGATTTGTTAAGGTCCAGGATTTGTTTTTTTTGGTCGAGAATACGCATGACGATATCTTCGCCGTACGGTGTTGGGACTGTACTGACCCTGATGTCAATGGTACGACCGCCGCTTTTTGTGCGTATGCGCCCGTCTTGGGGCAGGCGGCGTTCCGAGATATCCAGTTTTGCCAGTATTTTTATGCGTGAGACGACGGCTGGATATTGTTCACCGGTGGGACCGGAGTAGTTTTGCAGTATGCCGTCTATACGGTAGCGTAGTTCTATTTGGTTGCGAGAGGGTTCCAGGTGGATGTCGGATGCGTTGAGTTTGACGGCCTGGTTAAACAAGTCGTTCACCAGTCTGATAATCGGAGCTTCCAGGGCCAGGTCTTTTAGGTGTTCTATGTCTTGCAGGTTATTATTATTGGGTTCCTCGTCAGTTTCGTTATTGTCTGTTGGCTGGATGTGTTGTTGGATAAGTTGGCTGATTTCACTTTGAGCCGCCAGCATAATCTGGCTGTCGGGACATATATTTTTCAGCAGGTCAATGAGTCCATCATCCAGGGCGTCGGCAATGATGAGTTGTTTTGTGTTTTGAATTTGTACGGGGAGTATTTGGTTGTAGGCAAGAAATTCCAGGGTTAATGGGTGGTCTTTTTGGATTTCGCCTTCGCCATTCCAGGTGGGAAGGTTAGTTATGTGTTGGTAGGCGGTGAGCAGTTGTTCTTCTGATAAGGCGCCCATGTCGATCAGAATCTGGTGGATTTTTGCTGTCGGGTTAAGTTTTTTGGCCTGTTCGATGAGTGCAGGGTCGGCCAGGTGTAGTTCGATCAGAGCTTGTTCTAGGGTGGTAGTATTTGTTTGCATTTTTGCAGTGTTTGGGTCGCGGCTGAAACCGCTCCTGCGGAGACGTGCAGGAGCGGATTGCAGCGTTATACTTTATTGCCAGTTTCCAATATCTGCATTTTCGCCTTCGCCGCCAGGCGCATTGTCGGCACCTAATGAATAGAGGTCGTATGCTATGCCGCCTTTTTTTGCCGGGATGTCGTAATGAAAGTCAAATCCCCAGGCATCTTTGGGGATCTTTTTTTTGCGTAGATAGGGGCCTGACCAGTTAATCAGGCCTTCTGGTTTGTGAATCAGTGCGGCAAGTCCTTCGTCTTTTGTTGGATAGCGGCCATTATCCAGGCGAAAGTTGTCAAGTGCGGTACTGAGCAATTCAACCTGGGAGCGGGTTGTTTTGCTTTGTGATTTGGATAAGGCGTTCATGAGCCTCGGACCAACTAATGCGGCTAACATGCCGATGATGGCTAGTACAATGAGCAGTTCGATTAAGGTAAAGCCTTTATGATTTTGGGTGTTGTGTGTAGGAAATTTTGTTGTTAAATGGACTGGTTTTGATGTCATATTCATTACTATCGGTTTTTATCGTAAATTCGCTGAGGTGTATGGTGCCATCTGGGTAAAAGGTAGTCAATGTCTGATAAGGTAAATAATGTTCTGCGGTCAGGTGTTGCTCCGGGGGTAAGGGGAATTTTTGTTGGCTGGCTGTGGCATAGATAAAACCGTTTCGGCGTTGAATGTGATTGAGTTTTCTTTGTTGTATGGCGTATTGTTGTTGGTGTTGTAGAAAGGCGATAAGTTCAGGCTGTTGTTTTTGTTTTTTTTGTGATGTGTTGAGCATAACAAGTCCCATGCTCAGCCCCATAATAACGAGTACAATCAGGATTTCAATCAAGGTAAATCCTTTTTGTGAAATTATATTTGGGCTTTGTTTGCTTTGTGAGTAGAATAGCCCATCTATTGTATCTTGATGTTTTTGGAGAGGGATGATGCGTTTTAAAAACTTATTTTCCATGGTTTTTTGGGCCTTGGCATTATTAAGCGGTTGCGCGAGTCAGTATGATGACCGAATGGCTTCGATTCATGATAAGAATAAGTTAATGGAAAGGCAAGCTGTTTTAATGAAGCCTTCTTTTGATTTGAGCAAGGTGACTGTTGCACGTTTTTCAGTCGATGGTGAGCGGCATGAGGTGAATAGTCTGATGCCTTTAAAGCTGGCTGAGTTTAAAAGTGAGCAGGGCGATTCTGTAACCATACTTGCATTTAATAAGCCACAAGACCGGTTGATTTTATTTACGTTTGATGCCTTGTCTGGCAAAGGCTATGAGATTGATTTGCTGCTTTCTGATTTTGAAGCGAAAAAGAAAATTTTATTTCCTGTGGTGAACGCTAAGGATGGCAAGGTGGTGGATACTATTTTTGAGTTAAACGATATGATTCGTCGTTAATACGCTGTATATAAACGGTTGAATTCACGCCTGCAGTCGCGATTTTTTATGGAATATGTTGTGGTGAAGCGCTTTAAAGTGAATTGGTCGTGGCTAAAGCCACACCTACCGTTTTAATCCGTTACCGAATATGTCTGTTAAAACCTTTTCTTTGTTGGGCCTTGCCGCTGTTCTTGCGTTTTTACTTTATCTTGATTCTTCTGGTGTGTCTGACTCTGGTACGTCGACGTCTGTTGCGTTACGCCAGCGTAATATTGAAAATTATGCCCGTATTGTTAAGGCTGAACAGGCGATTAATCGGGCTTATCAGGCGGCTGCGTTGCCTTATGCAGAACGGGTTGCATTGTTAGATTCATTTGTTGCCGACAATGACAAGCCTGAGCAGGCGGTAGAGGATGTATTGCGGCGTGTGATTGGCGCATATGATGTTTCTGTTGAAAGCTTGTCTGTGGCTACGCCTCGTGTTTTAGGGGATGGGGTGTTTTGGGTTGATGTGGATGTTGCCTTGCAATCTTTTTCGAGTGAGGATATTTGGAAGGTGTTTTTACTTTTGGCGGACAAGCAACGCGGTTTTGCCTGGACATCGTTTGATTTTAAGGCTGAGCAGGCTGAAAAAGCGGTTTATTTATCAGGGCAGTTAGCTGTGGTTTTGGTGCAGGCTGTTGAGTAGTTGATCTGTTTTGATGGCGGTTAGGGTGGTTTGATCGCGACTGAAGTCGCTCCTACGGAGCCGATGGTGGATTTGCGTTGTAGGCGCGGCTTTAGCCGCTATTGGGTGCGTGGTTTGTTTACGATGCTTACGGAAAATGTAATCATGCAGGCTTTTTTAAGATGAATTTGTTTTTAATCAACCGTGTTTTATATGGCATTTTGGGATTGGTTTTGAGCCTGGGTGTTATGGTGTGGTTTGTTCCTAAGCAAAGGATTGATTATTCTGATGTCAAACCTGTTAAGGTGACGCGTTTGAAAATAGCGGATAGGAAAGTGTCCGGGCCTGAATTATTGCCGCCTTCGCGTAATATTTTTGATGTGCAAGGTAAACTCTGGCAGAAAAAAAGACCGTTGTCGAATGATAAAAGCAGGCAGCATTCAGAGAATAATTTATCAAAATCTATTAAGGTAACCGGTATTGTTCGATTGCCGGGATTGGAAGGTGTTTTAACGTCTCAAGGGTTTTATAAAGTTGGGAAAAAGTTAAATGGTGGCAAGTTAGTGGGTGTATCTGATGGTGAGTATATTTTAGACTTTTCTGGCGTACATAAACGTATTGCTATCGATACGACAAGAGCCAGGCGGCGTAAGCGCTTTGATTCTATCGGGTTCCCTTTTTTAGATTAAGATTGTGTGAGATGATTTTGTTGAGAATTTTTTGGCTTGGTTTGATGCTTGGAGGGTTATCATCTTGTAGTTTAATGGAGTCAGATAAGGTATCGCATGCGACTGATATATTGGATGATTTTTTTAGTGCTGCTGAGAATGGTAAATTGGAGGATGCAGAGAATTATAACAGGAGCGCTCTCGCCAGTCGTCAGTTTAAAAAGCCGTTAGCAAAATCCTTACCTCATGGAAAACAGGGATTGTTGAGTGAAATGGCTTTGTCTTCTAAGTCTGGTGTCAGCCCAGCAACTCAATTAAATAAACCGTCACAGCATAAAAAAGCGGTTGAATTTGATTTTAAAGATATCGAACTGCGCGAACTTATCAATTTATTTTTTGATGAATATTTAAAAGTACCTTATACCTATCTTGATGATTTTAAGAGTAAGAAAGTCAATTTTGTGTTTCGGGGCAAGGTTAATCGCAAAGAACTTATGAAGGTTTTTGAGGCTTTTTTGAAGTTTCATGGCGTGGCGATAAAATTTAATGAGGGGGTTTATGCGATTACCTCGGTTGATAATAAAACGATTACCTTGCCGGCTTATGATGGTGTAGGCGATACGATAGGGATATTTAAGTGCCGTTATATAAATGCCCAGGATTTTTTGACAGCAGGCCGGTTGTTGTTATCGGAGAAGCAGAATGCGATTGTGCTTGATGATCAGAATATGGTTTTTCTTAAAGGCTCTCAGGCTGAGGTTGATGCATTTAAGCGGCTATATAAATCCCTGGATGTGCCTTATTTTGAAGGTAAACATTTGTTGATCTATGGGGCGCGTTATTTAAAGGCTTCTGCGCTGAAAGTGTTGGTCGAAAAGTTTGAGCACACGTTAGGTTCTAAAGCACAGCATCCAAAAAAAAGATTGGAAGTTGAGGAGTTGCCTGATCACTTTCGGTTGGTGATTGTTGCAGCGGATGAAGAAGCCAAAAAATTAGTCCTTGATTATTTAGCGCGTGTAGATGTTGCCGGGAAACATGAAAGGGAGATGTTTCAGTATCCGTTATCTAATCAGAATGCGACAGAGGTTTTAGGTACGGTGAATAGTTTGCTGGAACCTCTTGCCAAGAATACGCAGCCTATTACTGTGGTGGCTGATAAGTTAACGAATAGTTTGTTTTTTATGGCGACCGCTGAGGAGTATGTTGTAATCAAACGTTTGTTGCATAGTTTAGATTTTCGTATTCCGGCTGTGCATATTGATATGGTCGTCGCCG
Source organism: uncultured Methylococcaceae bacterium (assembly GCA_913056195.1). Classification (GTDB taxonomy): domain Bacteria; phylum Pseudomonadota; class Gammaproteobacteria; order Methylococcales; family Methylomonadaceae; genus Methylomarinum. Next base: position 18,762 of record CAJXMF010000048.1, read on the forward strand.
AGGTTACCTTGAAGGATCATGCTGGTTATGGGGTGGAATGGTTTTTAAATAAGACGACTGGTTCTGTAGCGACCGATGCAACATTGGATATGCTCAGTAATTCTGCTATTGCCGGCGCGACAGGAGGTTTGTCTTTGGGGGCTGTGGCATTAAATTCAAATAAGTTTGTGCGGCTGAAGTTGTTGGCTGATACAACAGATTTTAAGGTGCTGTCGAATCCTCATTTATTAGTTAAGAATGGTTCCACTGCTTCTATTAATGTGGGGGGTAATATTGCCGTTCCCGCATCAAAAACTGATGCGCAGTCAAATTCTGGGGGGCCTGTTACGCAAACTAATTTTAATCGGGAAGATGTGTCTTTAAAGCTTGAAGTGACGCCTAAAATTAGCATGGAAGGCGTTATTCAGCTTGCGATTACTTTGAATGATAAAAGTTTTACCGGGAACGATGCGGCTGGACAGCCTAAGTTTTCAAAAAGGGATTTAACAACGGAGTTGGTCTTTGAGGATGGCCAAACTTTATTTTTAGGCGGTTTAATTCGCCGGAAGAAAAATGAAGTGATTAAAAAAGTTCCCTTTTTTGGGGATGTTCCTTATTTAGGTAATCTTTTTAGGAATAAGGATGTAACAGAGGATGTCACAGAGTTGATTATGTTAATTACTCCACGGTTAGTTTTGGATAAGGAAGGAGCCGCTTTAGTGAGTAAAGCATTGATGGAAAGCGAAAAGAATTTGCTAAAGGATTTTAAGCATAAGGCACTGTTTTCTAAGACTAAAGAATTGTTGCAGTGGGGTAAGCAGTAAATGCGCTGTACCGTAGGAGCGGCTACAGCCGCGATTTCATAACTGAAGCCACTCCTACGGCAGTTGTGATGACTTTTGTTGTTCGATATCTATAGTTTTAGGATTATGCGATTTTTTATTCCCAGGCAATTAATTTATTATTCTAAAGATAGCGGTTTGTTTTTTTATACAATCCGGCATGCGTGGGATGGTTCTTTTTCGATTCAGGCTTGTGAGCATTTAAAATCAGAACAGCCTTTTATTTTATTGTTAGATTCTGATATTCCTTTTAGGCGTCGCTTTCAGTTTACGATTAAGCAGCGTCTACAAAAGGAATTTGTATTGGCTTCTGCGGCAGGGCTTTTTCCTTTTGCTTTGGATGATATGTTGTGTTGTTTGGGGAGGAAGAATGCCGAGTCCTATATTTTTGCGTTAAGGCAGGCCGATTTTGATGAGATTTTAACGGATAAAGGTTTAAGTGGAATTCCCCAGGCTGTATTGGTGAGTGATTTTAGTGACGCGGCAATAGAATCATCTGTTACTGCCTGGCTGGCTAATCGATCTGTTTATGCTTTTGACAATAAGCGTTTTCCTCTGAATGTAAGGTATTTTGTTACGGTTGCTGTATCGGTTTTAATTATTTTTGCGGCATTAGCCGATTGGTTTTTATGGGATGATTATTTTTCGGAGAATAAGCAGCTAAAGCAACAACAAGCACAACAGATTATGGCAAAAGCAAAGCCTTTGTTACATAAACAATTGGCCATCTCGCATTTTTATGCTTTTTTTTCGGCAATGGAGCAATTATCGAGTTTGGATGTGGATAGGTTATTGGCTAAGATGTTGCCTGTTTTAGATAAATTGCCAAAGGGTAGTTTTGTTGAAGAAATCAAATACGAAGAAAATCGGTTAGCGGTGAATGGGTGGGGAAATATATCGAGTGATTGGTTTATTCAGCACGGTATAAATGAAAAAGATTTTGAGGTTGTTGAGTTGCCAAAAGAGAATCGATTTACTTTTTATATGCGCTTACATTGAGTTATCTTTATGTTCTGGTAACTACTCAGCGAGTTTGGGGCTGAAGGCATAGGCTATTGATTTATAAGGA
>CAJXMF010000049.1 GCA_913056195.1 uncultured Methylococcaceae bacterium
TTCAAATCAGGGGTGTATGGCATTATCTTTTACTTTAAAGTCACTGATTCAGGTTATTATTAAACGGTGAGCTACATGCTGCGAAAGAATATCGTGCAACGTCTTCTCATCCATATTCCGTTTTGCTTAACGATCGTCGTGAACAAAATCAATAATCGTCTGAATCAAATGTTCTTTTTCATTCGTTTTGAATATATGCTGGGCATGTGCCCGACCTTTTAACAATACAAGTTTCTTCGGCTCCGACGCTTGTTTATAGAGCCTTTTAATCATAGCAATCATAGGTTCCTTTTCGCTGGCAATCACCAACAGATCGGTTTTTAACTGCTCAATTCCCGAAAAAGGCGCAGGTGATAACAAAATGAGTTTTTGTATATCGCCTGCTGATGCCTTTACCGCCGCCTCCCCTGCGGCCGCGCCGCCCATACTCGCACCTAACACCATCACCGGATAATGCACCTGTCGCTTTAAATAAGCGACGGCTGCCAATATATCCTTGGGTTTATCAAACAAGTTATCGGCTTTCGAATCGCCATAGCCTCGAAAATCTATCGCTAACACGGAAATATTCTGTTGCTGCAACGCTTCAATCAACGGCGCCCAACGCTTCCGATTGAAGATTGCGCCATGTGCCAACACAATTGCCGGTTTACCTTTCAGATAATAATCTGCATAGACGACCCCACCATCCTGAGTCGGAAAATGCACGTATTCCGCCTCATCGGCAACACAAACAGAACTGATTAAAAAGGCTAACACCATAAAAATTTTCATAAAAAAATAACCCAGGGCTTTACTTTGTTTAAAAATTAGAATATTCTAATACAGTGATTTAATAATACTGATTTGGAGCTTTTACCATGAAAACAAAAACCTTACTTTTTTCTGCCTTGTCATCTGCTTTGTTTGGCTGCGCCTCTGTTCAAGCAACCGATAGCAAAATGAGCAGTGCCGCACCTGTTAAAGTTTACAACGAAACATTAAACCCCAGACAAAAAGAATATCCTAATCATTTAGGCTTTAATGATTTGCATATTCAAGCGATTCGTCATTTAAGACCGGATACTAATGACATCCACGATCCAAAACTGCAAACTGTCGTCCATCATCATTGTAAGGCCTATGATGATAATACACTGATTTGCTTGATGTTTCATTCCGGCATGAAAGACCAGGATAAACCCATCGGTTTTGAATACATCATCACAACCGAACAATATAATCAATTACCGGAAGAAGAGAAAAAATATTGGCATTATCACCAGGTTGAGATTCCTCGCGCGCATGCAACATTCCCGGATTTAACGCCTGAAGAAACGGCTAAAATATCACCTGCAGTCAATGAAACCTATGGCAAGGTGGTCTATTTCCAAAAACCGGATGACAAAATGCCATTAGGCAAACCGTACATCATGATTGTTCAGGATATGCCTGAACAAGAATAACCCTTATACCATCCTCCCCCTTTGGTATATACCTTCGGGTACCTGACACCGGCAACTTAAGTTATGGGTTGCCGGTTTTTTTAAGACAGGAGAAACCGATGCCGATTTTATTGATTGTATTCTTGCTTTATGCAAGCACTGTTTTAGCCGATGAACGACTGGGGTTACCCGCCATTGCTGTCCCGCAAGACAAGGCGCTTATCCAGCTGGGCAAAGACGTGTTTAATGACACGCATTTCAGCGCCAATAACACGATAAGCTGTGCCAGTTGTCATGCGCCTGAAAAAGCCTTCACCGACCAACGCGCAACAGCCAAAGGGATTTATGGCCAAATCGGCAACCGTAATGCGCCGACATTACTCAACGTGGCGTTTTTCAAACAGTTTTTCCATGATGGCCGTGCAAATTCGTTGGAACAACAAGCGCTCGGGCCATTATTAAATCCTGTAGAACATGGTCTTGAATCACCCGAATACATTGAACAGATCATTCAGCAGAACCCGGATTATGTGCATCGTTTCAGCCAGGTCTTCAACATCGATAAAGACGATATCCGGGCAGAGCACCTGGCTAAGGTCATCGCTGCTTATGAACGCACACTTATTGCCGGCAACTCTGCTTTTGACCAATATTATTTTGGCCGCGATCGTTCCAAACTGTCTAAAAGCGCCGCCCGTGGTCTGCTGATTTTCAGACGCAAAGGCAACTGTGCCAACTGCCATGAAATCTCCATGAATGATGCACTGTTTACCGACAATCGCTTTTACAATCTCGGCCAGGGTTTTGAAAAAATGGAAGCCATTCTGCCCAATTTTATTGCTGCAATTAAACAAGGCCAAAACCCTGATGATTTTCCATTGACAGCCGAACAACGCGCCGAGTTAGGTCGGTTTAATGTGACACATGCGCTTCAGGATATTGGCAAATTTAAAACACCAACGCTGCGTAATATTGCGCTGACTGCACCATATATGCACGACGGCAGTATAAAAACACTTGAAGAGGTGGTTGACTATTATGATAAAGGTGGCCATAAAAATCCGTATCTGGACAGCGCCATCTATCCCTTGCACCTGAGCGCACAGGAAAAAGCCGACCTGGTTGCCTTTATGCGGGCCTTAACCTCGGAACAAGAATCTGCGGCTGAACCTGTTCAAGAATAACGTTTAACAACACGCGCGATTGACGCTACAAAACTTACCCTGACATCAATATCAATACAGAGCAAAGCCAAATGCCAAAAACGGTGATCGAGAATGACGATAGCCAGGATTTTGTCTAAACCCGACCCGTTAGGATAGAATAACGGGCTGATAATCACTGATTGGCAGCCCTATGAAATACTTAGCTCTTGTGTTTTCCATCTTGCTTGTTTCCGCATGCGCAACCAGCCCGACCGGACGCAGCCAACTGGTATTTATGCCGGATGCCGAGGTTAATCAAATGGGCTTGCAGGCCTTTGAACAGCTCAAACAAACAAAACCACTCAGCAAAAATCGCCGTTATATCGCCTTTGCAAACTGTGTCGCCAAGGCCTTAACCCGCGTTGTCGGCGGCCAATGGGAAGTGGTTGTGTTTAAAGATAACACGTTGAACGCCTTCGCCCTGCCCGGCAATAAAATTGGTATTCATAGCGGCTTGATAAAATTTGTCGATAATGCCGACCAAATCGCCGCTGTTGTCGGTCATGAAATTGGTCATGTTCTGGCGCGGCACAGCAACGAAAGACTATCTGAGAAAATGGCTGTCAATAGCGGGATGCAACTGATTCAGGCAGTCGCCCAACCGCAAAGCGCATTAGGCCACACGGCCATGGGGCTGCTCGGTGTCGGTGCTCAATATGGTATTTTATTGCCTTACAGCCGCGCTCAGGAATCTGAGGCCGATGCCATTGGCCTGGAACTGATGGCTAAAGCCGGTTTTAACCCTAGAGAAAGCATTACCCTCTGGCGCAAAATGGCGGCACAGAGCAACGGCGGCAGACCGCCTGAAATTTTATCCACGCATCCGGCACCGGAATCCCGTATCCAAAATCTTGAAGCGCAACTTCCCAGAGCACTGGAATTATGGCGTCAGGCTAAAGCCGCTGGACTTCACCCTAAATGTCGAAAATAATGAATCCTGATTTAAATCACTTACATCCTTATCCATTTGAGAAACTCAATCGTCTCAAACACGGCATTATGCCTCCAGCCGATAAACCCCATATCGCGCTGTCGATCGGCGAGCCCAGGCACCCGACACCCCACCTAATTTCCGAAGCGTTATTGCAACATCTCAATGGCCTGGGACAATATCCCACAACCAAAGGCTTGCCTGAACTTCGTCAGACGACGGCTGACTGGCTGAGTCAACGGTTTCAAATTCCAGCCGGAAACATTGATGCCGACAGCCAGGTTTTTCCCGTCAGCGGCACCCGCGAAGCCTTATTCTCATTTGCTCAGTGCATCATTGACCGCAGCACGGCACCCTTGGTGTTGATGCCTAACCCGTTTTATCAGATCTATGAAGGTGCAGCCTTATTGGCCGGCGCTGAGCCGTATTATTTAAATACCCTGGAACAAAACGGCTATATGCCGGATTTCAAACAGATTCCCGAAGCGGTCTGGCGGCGCTGTCAATTACTGTATATCTGCTCCCCCGGCAATCCGACCGGCGCCGTGATTGATTTGGATACCTTGATTTATCTGATCGAACAGGCTGAACGCTATGATTTTGTGATTGCCTCAGATGAATGCTACAGCGAAATCTATCAGGATGAAGACACCCCGCCACCCGGTTTGCTGCAAGCGGCCTGGCAGGCAGGCAATACTGACTTCAAACGCTGCTTGGTTTTTCACAGCCTGTCCAAACGCTCGAATGCGCCGGGCTTGCGTTCCGGCTTTGTAGCCGGTGATGCTGACATTCTAAAGTCTTATTTCCAATACCGAACGTATCAGGGCTGCGCCATGCCGCTGCCCACCCAAAAAGCCAGTATCGCCGCCTGGCGCGATGAACGGCATGTGATGGATAACCGCCAACAATACCGTGAAAAATTTACCGCATTTATCGACATCCTGTCGCCCGTCTGCAAATTAAGACGACCGCCCGCCAGTTTTTATATCTGGCTAAAAACACCGATTGACGATACAGAATTTGCCAGACAGCTGTTTGCCCGTCAGAATATCACGGTTTTGCCGGGCAGTTTTCTGTCGCGCCAGGCGGATGGACTGAATCCAGGACAAAACCATGTACGCATTGCACTGGTTTCCAGCCTGGAAGAATGTATTGACGCCGCGCACCGGATTAAAAATTTTATTAACACGCTAAATGAGAAGCTATGTCACAACTAGAAAACATTATTAACGAAGCATTTGAAAACCGTGCCAACATTACACCCACGTCGGTAACACCTGAAATCAAGGACGCCGTTGAAGAAGCCATTAATCAGCTCGATAACGGTTCTGCGCGCGTGGCTGAAAAAGTCAACGGTGAATGGAGAGTCAATCAATGGCTTAAAAAAGCTGTTTTATTGTCTTTCCGTGTCAATGAAAACCGGGTGATGGATGGCGGCGTTAATCGTTATTACGATAAGGTTGAAACCAAATTCGCCACTTACACGCCCGATGATTTTGCTAAAGCCGGGGTCCGCGTCGTACCCAATGCCAACGCCCGTCATGGCTCTTATATTGCGCCAGGTGCGGTACTGATGCCGTCTTATGTCAATATTGGTGCTTATGTCGATAGCGGCACTATGGTTGATACCTGGGTCACGGTCGGCTCTTGTGCCCAAATCGGTAAAAATGTGCATCTATCCGGCGGCGTCGGTATCGGTGGCGTTTTAGAACCGCTGCAAGCGGGCCCAACCATCATCGAAGACAACTGTTTTATCGGCGCGCGTTCTGAAATTGTTGAAGGCGTTGTGGTTGAAGAAGGCTCGGTTATCTCCATGGGGGTTTTCATTGGCCAAAGCACTAAAATCTTCAACCGTGTGACGGGCGAAATCATCTATGGCCGCGTTCCTGCAGGTTCGGTCGTCGTACCCGGATCACTGCCTGCCAAAGACGGCTCTCACAGCCTGTATTGCGCCGTTATCATCAAACAGGTGGATGAAAAAACCCGTAGTAAAACCGGTATTAACGAGTTGTTGCGCGACTAATAATCATCAATAGCACATGCCTGTTTATCCAGGCATGTGTTACACACAAAGAGGTGAAATATGACAGTGTCGACAAAAGATATCATTGAAAATTTAGAAACTGCTGATAAAGAAAAAGTCGTCTATTTTGTCAATTTGCTACTTGAACAGAAAAAATATCAATCTCTGAAAAAAGAATTAAATGAAAGGCGCGAGCAAATCAAACAAGGCGATTCACTGTCGCATAATGACTTCTGGAAAGATGTGAATGTTTGAACTAATCTACGCCAAAAACGTTACAAAAGATATCAAACAAATTCCAACTAAAAGCCTTTTACACATCAAACATCTTTCAAATCATCCTGTTGCTGAATATAGATTGCGCATTGGAAAATATAGAGTACTATTCGATGTCGATTGGAACAATCATCAAATCCTTATTTTAAAAATTGGTCATCGCAGCCACATCTATCAATAACCCATCATGACTGAACACATTTCAAGCAATGCCATCATCTACGCTATTTTGTCCTTGAACAGCGAAATTGCCTTACAAAAAGAATATCTCGACTCACCCGACATCAGTGTTGATGAACGAGAAAACGAAGAAGAGATCCTGTCTGATTTAGAACAAGCGTTTATGGAATTTATCGGGTTGTATAAAAGCCGCTGCAAACAGGATAAAACGCTTCCCGGCATTGACGAACTCTTGACCAGCCAACTGTAATCATGCTTAAACTCTACGGAATAAAAAACTGCGATACCGTCAAAAAAGCCCGCCAATGGCTGGCGCAACACGAGCAGCCTTATGTGTTTCATGATTATCGAAGCGATGGTCTGGACATGGCCTTACTGGAATCGTTTGAACAGCGATCAGGCTGGAAAAACATGCTCAACAAACGCAGTACCAGTTGGCGTCAGTTAAGTGATGAACAGAAAGCCGACCTGAATCGCGACAAAGCCTTACAACTTATGCTGGAGACACCCACGCTAATCAAACGCCCCATTCTGGATACGGGCGATCAGCTTTTAATCGGCTTCAAAGAAGAACACTATCAACAACTGTTATGAGTGACACACTAAATTTATTAATTGACCTGATCCGCCGTGAATCGGTCACGCCCGAAGACGCCGGCTGTCAGGCGATGATCAGCCAGCGTCTGACAGCCTTGGGATTCAACTGCGAACATCTGGATTTTGCAGACACCCGCAACATCTGGCTCAAACGCGGTGACAAGGCGCCCTTGTTTTGCTTTTTAGGCCATACCGACGTCGTCCCGCCAGGCCCTCTGGTAGACTGGCAATCGCCTCCGTTCGAGCCAACCCTGCGCGACGGCAAGCTATACGGCCGAGGGACTGCCGATATGAAAGGCAGCATCGCCTGCTTTATCACCGCAGTGGAACGTTTTATACAGCAACACCCCGATCACAAAGGTTCGATTGCCTTAATGCTGACCAGTGATGAAGAAGGCGTCGCCACCCACGGCGTCGTCAAAGTCGTCGATGTGCTGGAAAAACGGGGCGAGAAAATCGACTGGTGTCTGGTGGGCGAGCCGTCCAGTCATCAAAAACTGGCCGATGTCATTCGTGTCGGTCGTCGCGGCTCACTGTGCGCCAAAATGACGGTCAAAGGCATTCAGGGTCATGTCGCCTACCCTGATATTGCCGACAATCCCATTCACCGTTTTGCCCCGGCATTAAAAGCCTTGGTCGAAGAAGTCTGGGATCAAGGCAATGATTTTTTTCCGCCGACCAGCTTCCAGGTCTCCAATATTCAGGCCGGCACCGGTGCAGAAAACATCATTCCAGGTCATTTGGAGGCACAATTTAATCTGCGTTTTTCCACCGAACTGGATGAACAGACCATTAAACAACGCACCCATGCCCTGCTCGATACCTTTGATCTGGACTACCACATCGAATGGCGCTTGTCCGGCAATCCATTTTTGACCACCGAGCGCACCTTGATTAATGCCACCCATAAGGCCATAAAAAAAATCACCGGTTACGCGCCGATTGACGATACCGGCGGCGGCACATCCGATGGCCGCTTTATTGCCCCAACCGGCGCCCAGGTTTTAGAACTCGGCCCGATTAACGACAGCATTCATAAAGTCAATGAACATGTCAATCTGGAGGATTTGGAAACCTTAAGTCAAATCTACCAGCAAATCCTGGTCGAATTACTCACTTAATCAATAGCTCCGCTGCGACGGCCTGTAAGCAGAGCTGACAGGCATGCATTCCCAAGCCGGAGCTTGGAAATGCAGAGGGGCATAGTCTTGTACGGTAGGATAAGCGTAGGGTAGCGCATCCACCCTACCCTTTACAAGGCTTTTCTCGTTCCTGGGATCTCCGTTTTGAAACATGGGTTATCTGTTAACTTAATGGCAGTAAACCTAACCCAGCGTTCTCAAATAGCGTTTAGTCTGCTGAATTATAATTTCAGATAGAAGAATTTCATGTGGAATATGCATAGTAAAAATAGATTAAGTTTGGGATTGACATGGTTATGACAGGAAAGCAAAAGAAGGTTCTGCGTAACATCAGTTAGGATTTGATTTATTCTCTTGAGTCTCCACAGAATGGGCGATACAACAAACGATTTTATGGCGTTAAGCCTGCCAATCGCGGCTAAAGCCGCTCCTACAACACCCAATCATTAAAAATAGTGGGTATGACACAACATGGCGTGAAAAATTATCAAACCGCGTAACATAAGAGGCTATTTGGGTTTAGAATAGTGTTTTAAATATTGCCTTTTAACTGGATTCATTTAATCAATGCGTACATCTCAATTCCCACTCAATACTGTTAAAGAAGTGCCTTCCGATGCTGAAATCGTCAGCCATAAACTGATGATTCGCGCCGGCCTGATCCGAAAACTGTCCGCCGGACTTTATACCTGGCTGCCGTTAGGATTGCGCGTTTTACGCAAGGTAGAACGCATCACCCGCGAAGAAATGGAAAAAACCGGCGCGCTGGAAGTCTTGATGCCGTTGCTTCAACCGGCTGAACTCTGGCAGGAAACCGGCCGCTGGGAGCAATACGGCCCGGAACTGGCACGGCTGAAAGACCGCCACGAACGCGACTTCTGTTTAGGCCCGACACATGAAGAAATCATCACCGATTTGGCGCGTAACGAGCTGAAAAGCTACAAACAACTGCCGATCACCTATTATCAGATTCAAACCAAAATCCGTGATGAAATTCGTCCGCGCTTTGGCGTGATGCGCTCGCGCGAATTTATCATGAAAGATGCCTATTCCTTCCATTTAGACCAGGCCTCCTTGCAAGACACTTACGAGAAAATGTATCAGGCCTACAGCGCCATATTCAGTCGTTTTGGCCTCCAATTTCGTGCTGTTATGGCCGACTCAGGTTCCATAGGCGGCGCTGTTTCGCATGAATTCCATGTGTTAGCCGACTCGGGAGAAGACGCCATCGCCTTCTCCGACCTGAGTGATTATGCCGCCAATGTGGAAAAAGCAGAAGCCCTGAAACCGGAGACACCCCGGCCTGCGCCGTCAAAACCGCTGGAAAAAGTCGCCACACCGAATCAACACAGCATTGAAGAGGTCTGCGCCTTTTTTAAAACATCCCCACAACAGTGTCTGAAAACCTTGATTGTCAAAGGCGAAAACGACGATCTGGTTGCTTTGCTGTTACGCGGTGATCATGAGCTCAATCCATTAAAGGCGGAAAAACTCGACGGCGTGTTATCGCCTTTGGAATTTGCCAGTGATGACGACATCCAGCAAACCATCGGTTGCAAGACGGGTTCTATAGGGCCATTAGGACTAACTATCAAAATCATTCCCGACCACAGCGTGGCCCCGATGGCCGATTTTATTTGCGGCGCCAACGAAGACGGCTTCCATTATCAAGATGTCAACTGGGAACGCGATCTGCCATTACCGGAAACTCAGGACCTGCGTCTGGTCGTCGAAGGTGACCCCAGCCCGGACGGCAAAGGCCACCTGACCATTGCTCGCGGCATCGAAGTCGGCCACATTTTTCAGCTTGGTGACAAATACAGTAAGCCGATGAATGCATCGGTCACCAATGAAGCCGGCAAAAACCAGATCATGATTATGGGTTGTTATGGCATCGGCATCTCCCGCGTAGTGGCGGCGGCAATCGAACAAGGCCATGACGACAATGGCATTATCTGGCCGCAGGAGCTGGCCCCGTTTCAAGTCGCATTATGTCCGTTGAATATGCATAAATCCGACCGACTGCGCGATGTTGCCGAAGATATCTATCAGCGCTTGCAGGCGGCCGGTATTGAGGTGTTATTTGATGACCGAAAAGTCCGTGCCGGCTTCATGTTTTCCGATATGGAACTGATCGGCATACCGCATCGTATCGTCATCGGCGATCGCGGCCTGGATTCCGGCATGGCCGAATACCGAGCCCGAACGGATTCAGAAAACCAGAATATCCCGCTGGATCAAATCGTCGATTTTGTTATCGACAAGATCAAGGCACAGTAAGCCCTATTTCTCGTTCCCACGCTCCTGCGTGGGAATGCTTGGTTTAGAAGCTCCGCTTCGCATCGTTAGGTTGTCATATAACGGCATGTATTCCCACAGAAGTTGGGGACACAGCCTACCGTGCTGACTTTTCCTTCTCCATTGGCAAACCCGCTTTCTTCCAAGCCATCATGTGGCCTGCCAGATAATCTATATGCTCAAAGCCTGTCATCCATAAGCCGAATTTGGCCATACCCGCCCGCGGGCCATGTTCGCAATACACCACTATGCGCTGGTTTTTATCGATAGTATCGAGTTTGTCTGTCGTCAACACCGACCAGAATGGCACATGAATCGCCCCCGGAACATGGCCGGACCTGTATTCAAACCCGGAACGAACATCGACAATAACAGGCGCTTTGTCCTGTCGAATCAAGGTTAATAATTGTTGCTGCTGCATATAGCCTTCTCCTGTTGACTGGCATCCCGATAATAAAATGCCCAGTCCCAAAATCATTAATAGTCTCATGTTACTTTCAACTCCGGCACGGCCTTCAATAATGTTTGGGTATAAGGATGTTGCGGCGCTGTCAGCACCTGTCTGGCCGCGCCCATTTCGACAATTTTACCCTGATAGATCACCGCGACCTCATCGGCAATTTCACCCACCACGGCCAAATCATGGGTGATAAATAAATAGCTCAAGCGCTGCTGTTGTTGCAAATCCTGCAATAAGCGCAGAATTTGCGCCTGTACCGACACATCCAGGGCACTGGTCGGTTCGTCACAGATGATTAACTTAGGGCTGACCGCTAATGCCCTGGCGATGCAGATACGTTGGCGCTGGCCACCGGAAAACTCATGCGGATAACGTATGGCGCTTGATGCCGGAAGCTCAACCTGTTCCAACAAGTGCAAGACCTTTTGCCGCCGTTGTTCCGCACTGATTTCCGGGCGCAGCGCTTGCAGGCCTTCGGCGATGATATCGGCAATCAACATGCGCGGATTCATCGCCGCAAACGGGTCCTGAAAAATCATTTGTATTTCGGCACGTTTTCTTCGCAGCGCTTCATCACTGAGCTGCCCCAGGTCAACCCCGTCAAACCAGACCCGCCCGCCCGTCGCCGGCACCAGGTTTAATAAGGCCTTGCCCAAGGTGGTTTTGCCGCACCCCGATTCACCGACTAACGCCAGCGTTTTTCCCTGTTGTAACGAAAAACTGACGCCATCGACGGCACGCACATGATCGACCACGCGCTTGAATAATCCTTTATGAATGGGATACCAGACCTTAAAGTCATTGACCTGCAATAACGGTGTCGAAGGTGTCGCTGTTTTACCCAGGCAATGCCGTATATCAGGCAATGCCGCCAATAATTTGCGGCTATAGGGATGTTTGGGCTGTTTAAAAAACGCAGTGCTGGGCGCCGTTTCGACAATCACGCCCTTTTCCATCACGGCGATTCGGTCGGCCATATTGGAAACCAACGCCAAATCATGACTGATCAGCCACAAGGCCATGCCGGTTTGTTGCTGGATTTTTTTCAGCAAGGCCAACACTTGCGCCTGAATCGTCACGTCCAGCGCGGTCGTCGGTTCATCGGCAATCAGCAGTTCAGGACGTCCGGCCAGTGCTATGGCAATCATCACCCGCTGCCGCAGACCGCCGGAAAGCTGATGCGGGTATTCCTGCATGCGTCGTTCGGGGGCCGGAATTTCGACCTGTTGCAATAATTCCAGTACCCGCTGCTCAATGTCTGCCGGCTTGAGCGTGAAATGCAGGCGAATCACTTCGGCAATTTGCGCACCAATCGTCATGACGGGATTTAACGACGACATAGGATCCTGAAAAATCAACCCGATACGGCGACCGCGCCAACGGCAAAAGTCAATTTCCGGAATCGTCAGCATATTCTGACCCTTTAAGGCAATGCTATCAGCCTGAATGTTGGCATTATTGGGCAAAAGCCGCAGCACAGATAATGCGGTAATAGATTTTCCCGAACCGGACTCGCCCACCAGGGCGAAGCTTTCGCCACCATAAATATCAAAATCAATCGCATCGACGACCGTGTCTTGCTGAAAGGAAACGCTTAGATTTTTGACCTGTAATAATGGCTCAGCCATGTTCCGCCCTCCGTGGATCAAAGGCATTGCGCACAGTATCGGCAAATAAATTGGCCGCCAGCACCAGTGTAAACATAAACAAAAATGCCGCCGACAATGGCCACCAGACCACTGGATCACGCGCCATCTCCAGTCGGGCACCATTGATCATATTTCCCCAGCTGTAGGTGGTAGGGTCAACACCGATGTTGATATAGGACAATACCGCTTCGGCCAACACCAGGGAGCTAAAATCCAGTACCACCGAAATCAGCACGATATGCATCACATTCGGCAAAATATGCCGGATTAAAATCGTCGGCCGGGTAACGCCTAACGATTCGGCGGCCTGTACAAATTCCATTTCCCGCACTTTAAGGGTTTCGGCGCGCAGCATTCGGCATAAGCCCGTCCAACTGGTGACGCCTAAAATCAGGCACAAAAACAACAGCCGCATATCGGCACGTATCAGGACACTGGCAAATTGTTCGGGGTGATTGGCCATATACACCTGCACCATCAAAATGGAGGCGGCGATCAACAACACGCCGGGGATTGAATTTAAGGTGGTATAGATAAACTGAATGACATCATCCACCCAGCCTCGAAAAAAGCCGGCCATAATGCCAAAACCGATGGCCAGCGGCAACATCATCAAGGTCGTCAGCGTACCGATGACAAGGCCGGTACGGATGCTCTTCAGGGTTTGATAAAACACATCTTCGCCCACTTTATCGGTACCCAGCACATGATACCAATGTGACAGATAGGCCAGCATGTAAAACAGGCTGATGATTGCAAACAGGGTCAATAAGGCCGCTTTGCTGGCAGGTCGATAGGGTTCAGCCGATTTTCTGCCGCGTATCATCCAGAAAACAAGATAAAGCAATAACGCTAACAACACACCTTTACCTAAACCTATGGCGGCTTTGCTCAGAATATCCGGCCATTTTTGCTGCGCGGGATTGTCAAGATGGGCGGCACCATATTTCAAGCGCGGATAATCCCACTTCTCCCGGCCATCGTCGTGGATAATCATTTCCTTGCTGTATAAATAGGCCGAAAAGGGTGCCGAATAGGTTCTTTCCGTCTGCTCGGTCAGTGGCTTTGCAACATGATCCAGCAGGCTGATGATTTCCCCTGTCCTGCTGTCTTTATAATGAACTGAATCCAGCAGACCGACACCGGCAAAACAGAGCAGAATCACCAGCGACACCATGCTGGTCTTGCTTTGCGTTATTTTCGCCAGCGGCCGCTTAAAATGGGGTTTGCGCAGCATCATGCCCACACTGATAGCTATCGCCAATACCAGCGTAAAGATCAAGCCATCCGTCCATAATATAACCATCGTCAAGACAACCTCACTCTAGGATCCACCAGGGTATAGGAAATATCAGTCATCAGTAACCCTAAGATATACAACACCGAACCTAAAAACACCATCGAGCGCACAATGGCAAAATCCTGCCGATTGATCGCATCAATGGTGTAACTGCCCAACCCCGGTATGCTGAAAAATGATTCCATAATCAGGCTCCCCATGAATAGTAAAGGCAATACCACCACGACGCCCGTTAAAATTGGAATCATGGCATTTCTCAACACATGACGGAACAAGACCTGCACCTCGCTCAGGCCCTTGGCGCGGGCGGTGCGCACATAATCTTTTTCCACTTCTTCCAGAAACAAGGTTCGATACCAGCGTGCTCCCGAGCCAAGCCCTGAGATCACGCTGATGATGATCGGTAACAGCAGAAATTTTATGGCCGATAAGCCGCTGTCATAACCGGAAATCGGCACCAGCTTGAGCAGTTTGCCGAAAACAAACTGGCCGCCGATAATATAGAACAAGGATGAAATCGACATCAGAATGACACATAACACAATCGTGCCAAATTCCAGATAACTGTTTCTGAATAACACCATCATCAAGGCTACCGTGATATTGACCAGCAACCCCACAATCAAGGAAGGCAACGCCAGAGCCAGCGAAGGCCACATACGTTCTGAAATATCATGACCAATATTGCGCCCGCTGTCCGAGATACCAAAATCAAATAAAAACAGGCCGATGGATTTCTGGTAAAAAATGGTCTGTCGCAGTTTTTCCAGACCGCTCTTTTCAGCATTCCAGAGTAACGGCAAATCATAGCCATGCTGATGTTTCCAATTATTGATGGCTTGTTCGGTCACATGTTTTTGCCCCAGTTGCATACGGGCCATATCATCGGGACTGTTCACCACAAAAAACAGGATAAAGGTCAGAATGTTGACCGCCAGCAATAATGGAATGGCATAGGCCACACGGCGAATAATATATTGAATCATATAATGGTCTCCTGCAAGCGGCGCCGGTAAGCGCGTACCGCGGGATACACGGCGATCGCCAATACTGCGGCAATAAGCAGCAATGGCCAGAATACCGGCTGATTCCATTGGTAACGTTTTTGTGTGCGTAAATCCGGTTCGATACGGGTATATTTCAGCCGGTTATTGGCCATCAAATTAGGCTTGATGTTTTTATACCAGCTATGAAACAGACTGAAGCTTTTTGGATTTACGCCAAACACCCAGGGTGCATCGCGCCTTAAAATATGCTGCATCTGCTGAATAATGGCCAGCCTTTCCGGCCCATTGTCCATGTTCCGCATGATTTCAAACAAACGATCATATTCGGGGTTTTCATAATTCACTGCATTTTCACCGCCATTTTTAACCTTGCTGTTCGGGCCATACAACAAGAAAAAGAAATTTTCAGGGTCAGGGTAATCGGCATTCCAGCCCCAGGTAAACAATTGCCCGGAACCCTGGCGCATTTTCTGCTGAAAGCGGTTGTAATCGGTCGCCCGAATAATCAATTTAATCCCCAGCCTGGCGAATTGTTTGCGAAACCAATTCATCCGCGACCGTTCATCAACACTGGCCGACGCGGTATCGAAATAAAGCGTCAAGGCCTCGCCAGTAGCAGGATCAATGCCGTTTGGATAGCCCGCTTCTGCCATTAACCGCTTGGCCACGGCAATGGACTTACGTTTGGGTTTACCCGCCACCCAGTCATAGACAAACGGGTCGATCCCGGCGCGGCCATCCTGATAGCCATAAATGCCGGGCGGCAACACCCCTTGTGCCGGCATACCGCGGCCATTCATAAAAATCGCGATATATTCCTCATAATTCAGCGCGATGGAAATCGCCTGGCGCAGTTTTTGTTTTTGCTCGGAATAGCCCCCGACCACCTTGTCCAGCATATTAAAACCCAGATAAAACACCGAGGTCGTCACCGCCGTTTGCAATTGAATGCCCTTTTCCCGCATCATCGGCGTCAGCCTGGCATCGCCTGCACCGGTAAATTGCACCGCCTGATCAAAACTGTCCGAGGCAATGCCGGAAGCATCGTAATAGCCTTGCAGAAACTTGTTCCAATAAGGGATATTTTCTTTTTCCAACACATACACCACCCGGTCGATAAACGGCAGTTTTTTACCCGCATCTGCCAGTAAGCCGTTTTGTTTATCGCCAGCCTCGCCCGTCCGTGGATAAAACTCATCATGAAAGTGCGGATTTTTCGTCAGAACCATACGCCGGTTCGGGTTATTTTCGGTGAGATAATAAGGCCCTGTACCCACCGGATACCAATCCAGCGTAATATTTTTATCAATCAAGCCGGGTTGCGCATAGAAAGCATCCGCCTCCCACGGCATGGGCGCAAAAAACGGCATCGCCAACCAGAATTTAAACTGCGGATATTTACCCTTGATGCGAATCCGATACTGATAACGCCCTGTCGCCTTAACCCCTTCCAACGGCATCGCCTTCAATGTGGTAATCGGCTGATCTTTCATCGCATTGGCAAACGCGGCAAAACCGGCAATATAATTTCGCATCACCCCGGCGATGGGCGATTGAATCTTCGGATAGGCCAAACGTTTTATTTGATAGACATAATCTTCTGCCACCAGCTCGCGACTGCCCCGCTGTTCAAAATCGTCCAGCGCATCAGTCGCATCCAGTTGCTCTGCATTTAAATGGTGATATAAAAAACGCCCCTGTTCATCGCGACTAAACGCCGGATGTGGCTGAAACTGAATCCCCGGCTTAATACGAATCAGATAATCACTGTAGGCCACCTGCCCCGCATCCTTGCCATCAATCACTTGACCCTGCTGATTATAATACGTCACCGTCGGCATCTCCGTCGCCGTCAACGGAATCAATTGATAGGGACGTTTTAAATAATGATATTGCAGGGGCGGCTCATAAATCTGAGCGATAAAAGTATATTCATTAGAGCTGTAGGCCTTGGCCGGATCCAAATGTTTCGGCCGCTCCGCAAACGAGGAATACAACACCGACACACCCGGCGGCACCTCGCGATAAGGGTTATTTAACGGCGCCATCTCGCAGCCTGTTAAAAAAAACAAGATGCTATAAAAAAACCAGGCCTGTATACGCATTTTTACCGACAAAAAACTGGACATCATTTGATGGGTCATAGATACTGAACGTCCTATTCTAACAACAATTACATTGGGAGACTCTAATGGGTTTTATGCAAGGCAAAAAGGTCTTGATTGTCGGCCTGGCGAGCAACCGTTCTATCGCCTGGGGAATTGCACAAGCGATGCATCGGGAAGGCGCCGAACTGGCCTTTACCTATCAAAATGAAAAGCTGAAAAGCCGCGTTGAAGACATGGCGGCAAAATGTGATTCCAACATCACTGTCGAGCTGGATGTCAGCCGCGATGAACAAATCATCAATGTCTTCAGTGAACTGGGCAAACACTGGGACGGCCTGGACTGTATCGTACATTCGGTCGCCTTCGCCCCGCGTGAAGCGCTGGATGGCGATTATGTTGACGCCACTACCCGCGAAAACTTTGCTGTCGCGCATGACATCAGCTCTTACAGTTTCACTGCACTGGCCAAAGCCGGCCGCGACATGATGAAAGGCCGCAACGGCGCACTGCTCACCCTATCCTATCTAGGTGCTGTTCGGGCGATTCCTAATTACAATGTCATGGGCGTTGCCAAAGCCAGCCTCGAAGCCAACGTGCGCTACATGGCCGCCGCGTTAGGCCCCGAAGGCACCCGCGTCAATGCCGTATCAGCCGGCCCGATCAAAACCCTCGCCTCCGCCGGCATTAACAATTTCAAATCCATGCTGAGCAAAGCCTCAGACACTGCGCCGTTACGCCGCAATGTCAGCATCGAAGAAGTCGGCAACGTTGCCGCTTTCATGTGCTCAGACCTTGCCAGCGGCGTCACCGGTGAAATCACCTATGTCGACTGTGGCTACAACATTGCCGGCTTAGCCGCAGGTTAATCAGCTTTAAACACGCATCTCGTAACCTGACAGAGCATTGTCATAGTGCTGTTTTGTTGGGTTGCGCAGGTGGTTAATCATGATGCTGATGCTTGTTATTCTGTTTAGGAAAACGAGGTATAAAAAATGTTTGTAAAAGGCGTTTTGTCTGGTGTATGAGAAATGGCGATCTGGATAACAACTTGTTAGCGGTCAAAAGGAGAAAGCGTGCAATTATCTAAACTTGAAAAAGTTGATTTGAGAGAAGTCTGGAAGCATGAAGCCTTGGACTTCACAAACTGGCTTGCAAAGCCCGAAAACCTGGAATTGTTAAGTGATGAGATAGGGATTGACATATCACTTATACAAACCGAAGCGAGTGTAGGTAACTTCAATGTTGATATATTGGCAGAGGAAGAGAACACAGGAAGAAAAATTGTCATCGAGAATCAGCTCGAATCAACCGATCATGATCACTTGGGTAAAATCATTACTTATGCATCAGGATTTGATGCAGAAATTATTGTATGGATTGTCAAGAGTGTTCGAGATGAGCATAAACAGGCAATTGATTGGCTTAATGAGCATACAGATTCAAATATCAATATTTTCGCAATTCAAATGGAAGTATGGAAAATTTCAAATTCGCCCTACGCCCCAAAATTTCAAGTTATTGCCAAACCAAATGATTGGGCTAAGGCTGTAAAAAAAGCCACAACTCAAAGCGAACTATCTGATACCAAACTATTACAATTGGAGTTTTGGACTAAGTTCAAAGAGTTTGCTCAAGAGCACAATGGAAAAATTAAGCTTCGTAAAGCCTATCCTCAGCACTGGTATGACATAAGCTTTGGCTTTTCAAATGCTCACATTGCTTTAACGGTCAATAGTCAATCTGAACAAATGGCTTGTGAAATTTACATACCAGATTCCAAGCAATTGTTTAATGCGCTACATTCACAAAAGGAAAAAATTGAAGCCGAATTAGCTGAAGAGCTTGAATGGGAAGAACTGCCAGAAAAGAAAGCAAGCAGAATCAAACTTATATCCAATGGCAACTTGTCCAGCCAAGATCAATGGGAGAATTATCATGCATGGATGCTGGATAGAGTTTCAAAATTCCAAAAATTGTTCGGAAAGTATATCAAGCAATGTGTCAATTAACCGCTAACAAGGCGCTGCACCGGACGGCAATTCCGCTGCGCTCCATTGCCGCCGGTGAGCTTGGTCGTTATGCCACAAAAAACACAGTACCATCATTTATAACTTGACAATACAGGAGTCACACCAATTATGACACAACAGAACAGAACCAGGACGTCTCTTTCCGATTGGCTCAATTTCAAAATAATATGGCACAGAATTAAGTTACTAAGAAAAGCATTTCTCACAGATTTTTTGAGATTTCACTATTCTCAATTTGGAGAAGATATTGTTCTGAAAGAACTATTGAAAAAGGGAGCAAATGATGGTTTTTTTGTAGATATTGGTTGCTATCATCCCAAAAAATATTCAAACACATATATGCTATATAAAAGAGGCTGGCGTGGT
The DNA here is from genome assembly GCA_913056195.1 of uncultured Methylococcaceae bacterium. Lineage (GTDB taxonomy): Bacteria > Pseudomonadota > Gammaproteobacteria > Methylococcales > Methylomonadaceae > Methylomarinum. The sequence continues at coordinate 18,997 of CAJXMF010000049.1, forward strand.
ATAAACGTTGATATGGAAGCCGATAAAATTAGTACTTTCAAAATGGTAAGGCCAGGGGATTGCAATATTGTTTGTCCAGTTTCAGATAGAAGAGAAGAAGTAACCCTTTTTAGGTTTAGCAAGTACGGTCTTGGATCTACAATTAATAGAGATTTTGCAGTAGAAACAAATGACGAGATTTTTGACAAGAAAACTGTTGAGACAAAAACAATCAATGAAATAATTGATGATAGTCCATACAGGGGCAAACAAATCGATGTGCTTTCGATTGATGTTGAAGGTATGGATTTCAAGGTGCTAAAATCTCTTGATTTTGCGACATATAAGCCTAAGATTGTAATAATTGAAGATCATCATAGGAGTATTAATGAAGTATTAGAAACAGATATTTACAAGTTACTAACAAAACATTCTTATGTAATGCGTAGCTGGACATTCTATTCTCTATTCTTTGTTTTACCGGGGTCTGATATTCTCAAGGATAGAGAAAATGCATAACGAATTAGGTTATGTCGTGATCGCGAAGCGAGCCACGACATGAACCGTT
>CAJXMF010000050.1 GCA_913056195.1 uncultured Methylococcaceae bacterium
AAACAAGGAAATTCGCATTTAATGACAGTAAACCTAACCCAGCGTTCTCAATCAGCGTTTAGTCAGGTAAAAGAAGGTTCTACGTAACATCAGTTATTTATTGCGAATTGCCTTAATGTTTCCAAACACTGATCAGGCTGGTGAAGTCATCTGTCCAGCTCTGATTTAACGCCGTATCGGTCGCCAATTGTCGCCACTGGTGTTGGGTTTGCGTCAGTAAAGGAGTGAAAATAGCCCTGTTTTGGGATAGTAGAACCCAGTCAGAGGCGAAAATCTGCGATTTTCTTTGAGGACGGTGTTTTTGAATCAAGCCATAAAGTCCTAACTGATGGGCATGGTCAGCCAGAACGGGTTCGAGATCAAGATAATGGTTGGAAATATGGAAAGCCAGGATGCCGTTTTCAGTTAAATGTGCCAGATAAAGCTCAAGGGCTTCCCGCGTCAATAAATGGGTGGGAATGGCGTCTGAGGTAAAGGCGTCAATGACCAGTAAATCAAAATGCTGGTTAGGTTGTTTGTCCAGCGTTAAACGGGCATCACCTGGATAGATCTCATACTGCGACATGCAATCATGCAGATAACTGAAATAGGCGGGCGTGGTCGCCATGCGGATAACGGCCGGATTTAATTCATAAAAATACCAATGCTGATTCGGTGTCGCATAGCTGCCCAGTGCGCCACTGCCCAGTCCTACGATGCCGATATTCCAGTCTGTACTGCTACCTTGATAAGCTTGAAATACCTGGCCAATTGGCCCTTGGGCACTATAGTAACTGACCGGGGTACATTGGGTGTCCTTATTAACCAGTTGCGCACCATGTTGTGTGGTTCCGCTATACATGGCATGCAGAACCTCATTTTCCAGTCCGTTATCGTGGTCTGGCAAAGTGATTTGCGTCACACTCAACACGCCATAAAAATTACGTGTTTTCATTAAGGTTTGCTCATTTTGTTGTCTGAATGAAGTGGTACAGGAAACCAGCAGGCTGCTGTATAAAAACAGGGACAGCATGTTTTTATGAAACATGAAATAGTTGCTGACAACCGCGATGACAATGAGGGCAATGAGTGTGTTGTTGGCAATATCCTGATGGTATTGATAAACAATGGCGCCAAAAAACGCTAAATAAATCAGCAATGAAACCAGGCGGATGTTTTTCGGAATGGGGGCATAGTGTTTTTTGGTTACGGTATTTAACATCAGTGCCGCGATAATCATCAATGGATATTCATATAAATCGTCAAACACAAAAGGCACTACAAAATTATTAAAAACACCCCCTAACATTCCACCTAAGGACATGATTAGATAATATTGGGTCAAATATTCAGGTTGTGGTCTGCGGCGTGCTAATTCGCCATGACAGAACATGATGCAGATAAAAAAGACGAGCAGGTGTAATGCCAGTTCCAGGCTGTAATCGGCCAGTTTTTGGTCAGAAAAATAATAAATTAGAAAGGGCGCAACGATCCACGGTTGCAGCCGCGAGATCCAAGGGTGAAGGCTATCGTTATAGCGGGAAAATACCAGAATAAAAGACAAGAGATAGAGTGCAAGCGGAATAATCCACAACAGGGGCACAGAGGCGATGTCTGTACTGAGATAGTGTGTTGTTCCGATCAGCAGGCTGGAAGGTACCAACGCTAGCATCAGCCAATGCAGTTGTTGGATCAGGCTCGGTTTTGAGAGTAGATGAGAGGTGGTGCTATAAGCCGGAGCGGCATCATGTCGACTCTGTTTATAAACAGCCATACAAAGTAACACCAAAACCAATAACAACACAAAGCCAATGCTCCACAAATGTTGTTGCTCAGAAAGGCCGAGCTGTGATTCAAAGATAAGCGGATAACTGAGTAAAGCCAATAAACTACCGCTGTTACTGGCGATAGACAGAAAATAAGGATCACGGCTCTGGGTGTGACCGAGATTTGAAAACCATTTTTGAATCAGCGGCGAGGTGGTCGATAGAATGAAAAATGGCAGTCCGATACTGCCGAATAAGACGGATAATAGCCAGAATACAGGCGTGCTGTCGGTTGGTGGTGCTTCAGTTTGCGCAATGCCGATGGGTATAAAGAGTAAACTCAACAGCAATAACGCGCCGTGTACGCAAATTTGTTGCTTCGGGTTGAGATGGCGCGTCAGGTAATGAGCGTATAAATAGCCAATAAAAAGCAGTGTCTGGTAAAACACCATACAGGTATTCCAGACGGATGCGGCACCGCCTAGTGCAGGGAGTAGCCGCTTGCCGAACATGGGCTGCAAAATAAACATTAAAGATGCACTCATAAACAGCGTCAGTGCATAAAACACAACAGAAGCGAAATTCCGGCGGCTTTCGCTCGAATGAGCTATATCCATCGTCGTCACCATTGATTTTTTGACTGTTAATTGTATTGAATCAATACTATTTTTGTGAAGGGAATATTAACCGTAATCGTTTGCGTTTACAAAATATTTTTATGGGCATCGTTTAAAAAATCAAGTGTGGATGATTATTTCTTTCCGTCTCCCTGAGGGCGAATTGTAATTTTTGCTTGAGAGGTATACAGTTAAGGCATTTTTTAATGAAGTCAAAAAGGGGTTGAAATGGCGGAAAAAGATAAAATATTACAGTCCGAGTCTTATCAGCTTGTTCTGAATTTCTTTTTTGGTAATCATGAAAAATGGAATGACCGATTTGATCATTTTTGCCGGCTTGCATCGGACATGGCCGGTCGGCCTATTGCCTTTAATAGTGCATTAGGGATTATTCTGCTGTGGATGTTGAGTGGTCCAGTATTTGGTTTTTCAGATACCTGGCAATTGATTATCAACACGGCGACAACAATTGTTACATTTTTGATGGTTTTTTTGATCCAGCATACGCAAAACAGAGACAGTAAAGCATTGCATATTAAGCTTGATGAGCTCATTCGTGCGCAGGAAGGGGCGAAAAATGATCTGATTGACCTCGAAATATTAGAAGAAAAAGAACTAAAAATGTTACATGATTACTATTTAAAACTCGCGAAAGACGCGCATAAAGAGACATCTGCCGATTAAATGACAGAAACAAGGACGTTATTACCCCATCTGGCGTGTGTTAAAACCTCTTCAGAGGCGGCGGTTTTAGCCAGTCGTGGTGATTGGCATGCTGATTTGCTTGGCGCGTTAAAGCCATCGTTACAAAAATGTATCCGCGCCTTGCATAACGTCGCTTTGCAGTGGGATGTTTCCGAGATTGGCTGGATTGATACGGCAGGCATGTTGCTGCATATACAGGCATTGGAACAGCTGCAAAACCAGGGTTGCACAGTCGAGTTCAGAGGCCAGAGCCAGGATTTTGCACGCTTGTATGATTTGCTGCAGAAATACAGAATGGCTGGGGCGTCATCAGAAAGACCGGCCCAACGATCAGCTATTGTTTCTATTTTAGATGACATTGGCAAACGCTATGTTGGCGTGTGGTACACGTTAGCGAATTTTTTAGCCTTTATCGGCGAGAATTTTGTCCATTTTCTCTATTCTTTGCGTCATCCTGGCGCATTTCGAATTAAAGCCATTATCAAAAATATCGATGATGCCGGCTTCAAGGCGTTGCCGATTATTGCGTTGACCAGCTTTCTGATTGGTGTTGTCATCGCTTATCAAGGCGCGGTGCAATTGGAAAAATTTGGTGCCAATATTTTTATCGTCGATATGATTGGCATCTCCATCACCCGCGAATTAGCGCCGTTGATAACGGCAATTGTTGTCGCGGGCCGAACCGGATCGTCTTACACCGCACAATTGGGTGTCATGAAACTGACCGAAGAAATTGACGCCATGCGTACCATGGGATTTGATCCGCATCGCTTTTTGGTTTTGCCGCGTATGATTGCCTTGATGTTGGCATTACCGCTGTTGATTTTTTTTGCCGATATCATTGGTATTGCAGGCGGTATGCTGATTTCGAATTTGCATTTAAACATATCATTTCATGAATTCCTTCACCGTTTGCAGAATGTATTGGCGGTTAAACATGTCTGGATTGGTATTGGCAAAGGGCCGTTTTTTGCCTGGCTGATTGCCGTTGTCGGCTGTTTTAATGGTTTTCAGGTGGCCAGGGATACCGAAAGTATCGGTCGTTACACCACCATCAGTGTGGTCTATGCCATTTTTCTGGTGATTGCCTGCGATGCTGTTTTTTCCGTGATTTTAACCGGCCTGGGTATCTGATGACTGTCGTCATTAAAGCGCGTGATATTGTGACCCGGTTTGGCGATAATGTCGTACATGATGGGGTGTCTTTAACCGTCAATGCGGGTGAAATTTATGGCTTGCTGGGTGGCAGTGGTTCAGGCAAATCGACCTTGCTGCGCGAGTTTATTTTATTATTACGTCCACATGCCGGGTCAATTAGGGTGCTGGACTATGATGTCATGGCATTAAGCCCATTTCAGGCCGAACAATTACGCCGTCGCTGGGGCATTCTGTTTCAATCGGGCGCACTCTATTCATCATTGACCGTGGCTGAAAATATTGCCGTCATGCTACAAGAATATACCGACTTATCGTCAGATGTGATTGCCGATATTGTCCACATAAAGCTCAATATGGTTGGCTTGCCCGAACACGCTGCAGATTTATATCCAGCCGAATTAAGTGGCGGCATGATTAAACGCGCGGGGCTCGCCAGAGCCTTGGCTATGGACCCTGAACTATTGTTTCTGGATGAGCCCACCTCAGGTTTGGATCCTGTCAGCGCAGAAGGTTTTGATAAACTGATTATGGAATTACGCGATATACTGGGTCTGACAGTTGTCATGGTGACCCATGATCTGGATTCAATTTGGACGATTGTGGATCGCTTTGCAGTATTGGGCGATAAAAAAGTGGTGGCAGAAGGCGATTTAGATACGGTGATGAAAAGCCAACACCCAATTATCGATGCCTTTTTCAAAGGGGAACGCGGGCATATTCGGAGTCGTCATGGAAACTAGAATAAATTATACCGTCGTCGGTTTGTTTGTCGTTCTGCTGGCAAGCGGGCTGATCTATTTTATATATTGGCTGGCCAAATACGGCACGGAACAGGACTATACCTACTATAAGGTTTATATGACCGAGTCGGTCGCCGGTTTAAGTACCGATGCGGCTGTCAAATATCGCGGTGTCAATATTGGCACTGTCGCTACAATCAGTTTGCGTAAAGATAACCCCGAACAAGTTGAATTAGTGTTAAAAATCAAGCAAGGCGTACCGATCAAACAGGATACGACGGCTACACTTAAACTATTTGGACTCACCGGCCTGGCCTATATCGAATTGAGTGGCGGCAAAAAAGATTCACCGCTACTGCATAGCGATAAAGACCATATTGCCGTGATTCCCGCACGGCCATCTATTTTTGCCCGTATTGACGAGTCGGTTACCGACATGACCGGGAAGGCGGTGATGGCGATGGATAAATTTGTGCGCCTGTTGAGCGATAAAAACCTTAAAAACCTTGAACAAACGCTGGATGAAACGAATGGCTTGATCAAAGACGTCAGGCAACAACTGCCGGCGATCAAAAAACTGCTTAAACAAGGTATTAAAATGGAACAACATGTGACCGTATCCTTTGATAAAGTGGCGACTGCCGCTGCGAGTGTCAAGGCGATGTCGGACAAACTGAATGCCGGTTATGGCGATTTAGGACAGGAATTATCCAATGAACTGACAACCAGTTTGACAGGTTTTAATCAGCTCGTGACACAAATGACCTTTTTAACCGGCGACTTACAACGTACGCTGAAGTCATTTGAAGACAGTCCGCAGGATTTGCTTTTTAAGCGCGCTCAAGTCAAACCTGGGCCGGGTGAAGAACAATGAGACAAATATTAGTACGGGGTATTTTTGCGACGACATTGTTGTTGAATGGTTGTATGGTGGAATCCATACCCCCTGTGCAGACCTATACACTTGGCTATCAGGTAACTGGATTACATGCGGCTGCCAAACGTTGTCAGGCAAACACTAAAATTATTCGCCTGGCGGCGATCAGCGCCTTATTACCTTACACCACTCAGGACATCATCTATTCGGATGGCCCGAACCAACTCAATCATTATTTGTATAGTCGCTGGAATGATGCGCCCGTCAGATTATTGGCCAAGCTGTTCCAGCAAACCCTGCAAAGCGTCGGTCTGTTTAAAGCCGTTGTCAGTGACGCATCGGTGTCTAAAGCCGATTATTTGCTTGAAAGCGAACTGCTGGAATTCAGGCAGCTTATTTCGGATCAATCCCATTCCGAAGTCAGGATCACCATGGAATTTCGCCTGCTCGATCCCAAAACGCGGCAAGTCATCAGCGTAAAACATATCCAACAGCAGCAGCCCGTCGCCAGCATTAATGCGCGCGGCGCCGTTGAAGCCTTCAACCAAGCCTCGCAAAGCGTCGCCGACGCCTTAGTGCGCTGGCTGCAAAAAAATCTTTGTTAGCCCGTAAATTCCACAGCCAAACGCATAAAACACAAGTCCGCTATGCTTATAAACTGATATTACGCGGTTTGATGTATTGTGTCGGATCAACTATTTTAATGGTTGGGGTTATTTGATCGTGACTAAAGTCACTCCTACGGGGCATGAGGTGTGTAGGAACGGCTTTAGCCACGATTGAAGGTTATCCTTGGTGGCGGCCTTGCCACGGGAATAACGGATCTCTTGTTCCCAAATTCTGTGGCAACACATGCGCCAACAGCTCCGCTGTGACAGCCCGTAAGCAGAGCTGACAGGCATGCATTCCCAAGCTGGAGCTTGGGAATGAGCTAACAATTTTTTCCTTAACTTAATGGCTGTGACGCGGGAGCGTGGGAACGAGGGATGGTCATCGGGCTTTCCTTGTTAGGTGTTGAGCTTTCCAGTCAAAAATCGTCAGGCATCGTATAATAAGCACTTTTAGACAGTAATCATAAAGGCGTTATGGACGAAGATTTTTCCTTCCAAGAGGAAGATTATGCCGTTTCGGCATTAAAGGTGCCACCCCATTCAATTCAGGCTGAACAATCTGTATTAGGCGGATTGATGCTGGATAATCAAACCTGGGATCAGGTGGCCGATCGCATCATGGAAGAGGATTTTTATCGTAAGGATCATCGGCTTATTTTTCATGCTATCGCCGAACTGGCCGAGAAGCAGGAGCCCTTTGATGTTGTCACTTTATCTGAGGCGTTAGAGCGAAACGGCGAGCTGGAGCAGGTCGGTGGCCTGGCATATTTGGGAACACTGGCCAAAGATACACCAAGCGCCGCTAATATTGTCGCCTATGCGGATATTGTTCGGGATCGCTCGATCCTCAGGCAACTGATTCATGTTGGTACCGAAATATCCGATTCGGCGTTCAATCCGGAGGGTCGGGAAACCGCTGAAATTCTTGAGAATGCAGAACGCGATGTGTTTAAAATCGCCGAACAGCGTCAGCGTGGCCAAGGGGGGTTTAAGCCGATTAAAGGCCTGTTGGCCGAAGCTGTCGATAAAATTGAAACCCTGTTCGAAATGGAGGGCACTATTACCGGTGCCAGTACCGGCTTTACCGATTTTGATGAAATGACATCGGGGTTGCAACCGGCGGATTTAATTATCGTGGCCGGGCGCCCGTCGATGGGTAAAACAACGATTGCGATGAATATCGCTGAAAATGTCGCCATTCAGGAAAACAAGCCGGTGGCGGTATTCAGTATGGAAATGCCGGGCGAGTCTTTGGCGATGCGAATGATGTCGTCATTAGGCCGGATTGATCAGCATAAAGTCAGAACAGGCAAGCTGGAAGAGGATGAATGGCCGCGCTTGACATCGGCCATCAATTTATTGGCTGAAACCAAATTGTTTATTGATGATACGCCGGCGTTGACGCCGACTGAAGTGCGTTCGCGTTCGCGTCGATTGATGCGTGAGCATGGGCAACTGGGTTTGATTGTGCTCGACTATTTGCAATTGATGCAATCACCGGGCAGTGGCGAAAACCGGGTGCAGCAGATTTCGGATATTTCACGCGGCTTGAAAGCGTTGGCCAAGGAATTGAATGTGCCGGTTATTGCCTTATCGCAGCTCAACCGAAACCTTGAGCAGCGTCCGAATAAACGGCCGGTGATGTCGGATTTGCGTGAATCGGGTGCGATCGAGCAGGATGCCGATTTAATCGTGTTTGTTTATCGGGATGAGGTGTATAACGAAGACAGCCCGGATAAAGGTATCGCCGAAGTTATTATAGGCAAGCAACGGAATGGGCCGCTTGGTACGACTCGGTTGACATTTTTGGGACAATATACGCGCTTTGAAAATTTTGTGGGCGATGCGTATGGCCATGAGGATTATGAATAATGTCGGTCGCTTATGCGCTGATCAATCAAGCCGCGTTGCAGCATAATATTTCCATTGTCAGGCGGCATGCGCCCGATGCCAACATCATGGCGGTGATTAAGGCGAATGCGTATGGGCATGGTATGTCGCGGGTGGCGCGGATGTTGGCGGTGGCTGTCGATAGCCTGGCTGTGGCGAGAACGGATGAGGCGGTGGCGTTGCGAAAGCAGGGGATTACCGCGCCCATTACGGTACTGCAAGGTTTTATGGGGCATGATGAGTTGATGTGTTATGCCGACTATCAATTGACGGCCGTTGTGCATCAGCATGAACAAATCCAATTATTATTAAACGCTTCGCTTCCACAAAAAATAGCGGTGTGGTTGAAGATGGATAGCGGCATGAGTCGGTTGGGGTTTTTGCCGACGGAATGGGCGGCTGTTTATGCATTGTTGCAAAACAGCGAGCAGGTTCAGCAGCCTTTTGGCGTGATGACGCATCTTGCCAGTGCCGATGAGGTGGATTGTCGGCAAAGCACGCAGCAGTTACAACGTTTTGAGGCGTTAACCCGTCAACATATCGGCGCTAAAAGTATTGCCAATTCGGCGGCTGTTTTAGCATGTCCCGGTGCGGTGACCGATTGGGTCAGGCCGGGATTGATGGTGTATGGGGTGTCGCCGTTTCCAAATCAAACCGCAGCAGATTTAGGCTTGAAAGCGGTCATGACGTTGAAATCACGGCTGATTTCAGTGAAGACGGTGCCGCAGGGTGAAACGGTAGGCTATGGTGGCCTGTGGCGTTGCCGGCAAGACACGCGCGTGGGCATTGTCTCTATCGGTTACGGGGATGGTTATCCGCGTTATGCACGGAATGGAACGCCGGTTTTGATCAATGGTCAGGTGGTGCCGTTAATTGGCCGGGTGTCGATGGATATGTTGGCAGTGGATTTGAGTGCCTTGCCTGAGGCGAAAATAGGTGATACAGCTGTCTTGTGGGGCGAAGGGTTACCGGTGGAAATGATTGCCCGGTATGCAGGGACGATTCCTTATACGGTATTATGCGGGATCACTCCCCGCGTCGAGATGATTGAGCAATAATGGCTAAAAAACAAAAAACTGCTTTTGTCTGCACCGAGTGCGGTGCTGATTTTCCGCGTTGGGCGGGGCAGTGCACGGCGTGCGGGGAATGGAATACGATTAAAGAACTGCATCTAGGGCGTGATAAGAAGCCGGTGCGGCAGAATACGGGCTATGCGGGTGCAAACTCTGATGTGCAATTATTAGCCGATGTCGATCTTGAGCAGGCACAGCGCATTTCGACAGGGTTGGCTGAATTCGATCGTGTTCTCGGCGGCGGCATCGTCAAGGGCAGTGTGGCGTTAATTGGCGGTGCGCCCGGTGCGGGCAAAAGCACCATCTTGCTGCAAGCGATTGCCCAGATGGCGTCGGCAGGAATCCCGGTGCTTTATGTTTCCGGCGAAGAGTCGTTACAACAGATTGCGGCGCGTGCGCAGCGGCTGAAGTTGAAAACCGAGCGTATCAAAATGCTGGCCGAAACCTCAGTGCAACAGATTTGCCAGGTGTTGGAGCAGGAGAAACCGGCGGTCGTTATTATTGATTCGATTCAGGTGATGTATTCGAATGATTGTGATTCGGCACCCGGCTCGGTGTCACAGGTGCGGGAATCGGCCAGTTATTTGACGCAATATGCTAAACGCCATCAAGTCAGTATTTTCATGGTGGGCCATGTCACTAAAGACCAATCATTAGCCGGCCCGATGACGCTTAGTCATATCGTCGATGCACAGTTGGTTTTGACCTCGACCAATGACAGTCGCTTTCGTGTTTTGCGGTCGGATAAAAATCGTTTCGGCAGCGTTGGCGAATTAGGTTTTTTCGCCATGGAGAGTCGTGGGCTGGTTGAAGTGAAAAACCCGTCTGCCATGTTTTTAAGCCGGGCAGAAAAACCGGCCCCGGGCAGTATTGTGACGGTGTTGTGGGAAGGGACGCGGCCGTTGCTGGTCGAAATTCAGGCCTTGGTCACCGAGAGTCAATACGGTAATCCACGACGTTTGGCGGTGGGGTTAGATCAAAACCGGTTGGCTATGATATTGGCTGTTTTGTCCCGGCATGGCGGCGTTATGACCAGCAATGACGAGATTTACACCAATGTCGTGGGGGGGATTAAGGTGAGCGAAACCAGTTCAGATCTGGCGGTTGCGGTTGGCGTGGTATCCAGCCTGAAAAACTTTATTGTGCCGTATGATGTTATTTTCTTTGGCGAGATCGGTTTGAATGGTGAGATCAGGCCGGTTGCCAATGGGCTGCCACGTTTGAATGAAGCGGCTAAACATGGCTTTAAACGCGCCATTATTCCGGCTGCGAACAAGCCGAAACAAGGTCACCATGCGCTGGAATTATTTCCGGTGAATGATATTCAGGAGGCGCTGGCCGTGTTGAAGGATTTATGATTTTTTTAGATTACGCATTGTCCAGGCCGGAAAGCGCCAGCAGGTCTCGTTCCAGCAGCATGCTGTCGCCTAAGTTCAGTTCAACAAGCCTGCGTAATTCAGAAATACTGTCAATATCAATGTGTTCGCATTTGAAACCGACTTCCCGGTCAATGACATGGCTGACGCTTAAGACCATACGAATATGAACATTGTCGGAAAGTGTGAGGGTCAATGTGAATAAGCTGTCTTCGCTTGGTGCCGACCAGGGTGCATCAAAATGCAGGAGGCAGCCTTTCAATGAAATATCGACCACTCGGCAGGGCATACTGATTCCAGAGCCTTCCAGGGTAGCCTCTGTGGTATAGAGAACGCGATGAAAATGTCGTTTATCTTCAGTTTTGTCCATGTTTTCAGGTGTGGCTAAAAAACTGCATGGAGACATCATTGATGGTAATGATATCGTTATCCGACAGCTTAACAGAATTTTCGCCAACCGGTTGATTGGATACTTCCAGTTTTTCCGGGTTTTCCAGCGCCGAGACATGAAAGCCATCCTTGCGACGCGAAATAACGGCAATGCCGGCATTTGAATTACCGATGCGCGTCATGGCTTTTTTTAAGGCGATGATACGACCAATATGCGGCCCGGTTAAAATCTGCAGACTGGCTTCGGGTAATTGCGCATTTTCACTTAATTGTTTGTTTAAGGTGTTTTCGGCTTTATCAGAGTTGGGGGTAAAGGCGTTTGTCAGGGTTTCGGTCGTATTATAAAGGATATAATGTTTGTCGAGTTCGATACGGTCATTATTGCTGAGAACATGTTCCTCGGTTTGTTCACCATTGATGATCAAGGCATGATCCGAACTCAGTTGCTTGATGATACTGCCATTTTCCTTGATGACGACAACAGCGTGAATAGGGGCGACTGAAAGGCTATCGACCGTTATTTCATTGGTTTCGTCACGACCGATGTGGACAATGCCCGCGTCAAAAATACCAGAGTCCAAAGCTTTGTCTTTAAAGTAAACAGTAAATTTTGCCATCGTATTTTAAAGGTAACCGGTCAGTAAAAATCATGGAGGCTTACGGTTTGTAAAGTCATCGTGCCATTACTTTACAAGACCTTGTTTTTAATAACACAGGATTTAATAAAATTCCTTGAATTGAAAGTATAGCCATAATTCAAAAAAATACTGAGTAAATTACATTTTGTATCGGGCAAAAATATATATTCAGTTTAGCGTATTGATTTGCATTAGAAATTGTCAGTAGGATGGGTGGGTCGATAGCGATAACTATCAAAACGCGTTACAACCGTTGTTAATTGATTGCTGGCAAAATAACTGATGTTACGTGTTTTGATCTAAGGTTACTCCTACGGGGCATAAGGTGAAAAAACAGGAACAGCTCATGTTTATTTTTTGGGGTGAAATTTGACGAGTTTTATGGTGTTTTTTTCACGTTTAAGAATTTCCAGTGGGTAGTCATGAAGCTTGATGCTGGTGCCGGCATCTGGAATTGTTTCCATATATTCAATGATCAAGCCATTCAGGGTTTTAGGGCCTTCGGTCGGTAAATCGAGATTCATGATGCGGTTCAATTCACGCACGGTGATACTGCCATCGACGAGGAAGCTGCCGTCGCTTTGCATTTTGACATTAGGTTCTTCGATAATTAGTTCGCCGACGATTTCCTGTAATAGGTCATCAAGTGTGATCAATCCCTGCACATCGCCATATTCATCGACTACCAGACCAATACGCAGTTTTTCGGTTTTGAAGCACTGTATTTGTTTGTGCAAAGGCGTGTTTTCAGGGATAAAAAACGGTTTTTGCATGTTTTTGATAATGTATTCCTTATCAAAATCATCGCGACAGATAACACTTAGAATTTTGCGCAAATGCAGAAAACCGATGACCCGGTCAATGCTTTGTTTATAGACTGGCAAGCGCGTATGATCGCTGTGTTGCAATTGTTCGATAATATCTTCTATCGGGTTTTCAATATTGATGCCGACAATTTCGTTGCGCGGCGTCATAATGTCCTCGACCGATGCCGATTCCATGTCGAGAATGCCTAACAGCATATTACGGTAGCGGCTGGGCATAATATTATCTGCTTCGGCGACAATGCTTTTTAATTCGTCTTTGTTCAGTGTTTCAACGGTGTCTTTTTTGACGCGTACACCAAAAATTCGTAACAGCATGTTGGCAATCAGATTGACCAGCCATACGATGGGGTAAAACAGCTTTAGTAAGGGCGTATAAATCCAGGCGGCGGGGAAGGCGAGAACTTCAGGTTTGAGTGCCGCCAGCGTTTTAGGGGTAACCTCTGAAAAAATCAGCACAACCAGCGTTAAAATACCTGCCGCCGCTGCGATGGCTTGCTCGCCGCCGATGCGAATGGCGATGATGGTCGCTAACGAGGATGCCAGAATGTTGACAAAGTTATTCCCGAGCAGAATCAGGCCGATGAGTCGGTCAGGTCGCTTGAGTAATCGATAGGCTTTAATGGCGCCACGGTGGCCTTTTTTGACCAGGTGTTGTAACCGATAACGGTTCAACGTCATTAATGCGGTTTCAGAGCCTGAAAAAAAAGCAGAGAGAAACAATAAAAACGCCAGGATACTGAATAAGACAGTAAGCGAAAGATCGTCCAATGCGATGTCGTAGAGTAGTTGAAAACAGTGTCTAGTTTCTATACTGAGAAATTTTTGTCAAGTATTGCTTGAAAATAGAGCTATAATTCATATGAATTTGTTTTAATAATCGATTGATTTGTAAAATATTATACTGATTTATATTTTTGCAAGGTTGTGCTCGTTGCCAGGACATGGATTTGACTTGTCGCAAGTTCAGATTCAGCTAATAAAATGCCCTTGGTGCTTGCCAAATCTAATATTTTCGCTATTTTTAGAAGAGACGTTTTTTCAGTAACCCTCATTTAAACGGTATTTATGGCAACGCCGAATTTTATATTGATAAATGATAATCAAGACCTGCTGCCTCAGGTACAGACGATTATGGATTTTATGTCACTGAATTATCATGTGTTATCACTCGAGCAGATTGCTGAGACGACATTCTCAAAGCAGGATGCGAGTGCGGTTTTTTTACTCAGCTCGCGCAGTGGAATGGACAATGCCATCGACAGGTTAAGACAATGCAAGGGACAAATACCGTTGATTTTAGTGGTCGAAAAGCGAGCGGATAACAGCATTTCTGTATCTGATGAGCAAAAAGTATTTGAGGTATTAACCTGGCCTACACGCTACTCGGATTTCAATCGACTTTTGCAGCGCTTGCCAAAACCTAAGTCGGAACCCGTTTTTATGGGTCAGAAAGACCGACGGGATAACAAAGGGCTGGCGGGCAATAGTCCCGCGATTCAATTGACTCGATCGTTGATTGAACAGGTCGCGCCATCGGATGCGACGGTTTTAATTCTGGGTGAATCCGGTACCGGAAAGGAGGTGGTGGCGCAAGCCGTGCATAAATCGTCACCACGTCGGAATAAACCGTTTGTACCAGTTAATTGTGGAGCAATACCCGGTGAGCTGCTGGAAAGTGAACTGTTCGGGCATGAAAAGGGCGCGTTTACCGGTGCCTTGACGGCCAGACAAGGCCGCTTTGAACTGGCCGAAGGCGGTACGTTGTTTTTAGACGAGATTGGCGATATGCCGATGCCTATGCAGGTGAAGTTGTTGCGGGTACTGCAGGAGAGGACGTTCGAGCGGGTCGGAAGTAATAAAACCATTCATTGTAATGTGCGGATTATTGCGGCCACTCATCGTAATCTGGACGATGCAATTCGTGAAAAACATTTTCGTGAAGACCTTTTTTATCGTTTGAACGTTTTTCCTGTTGAAGTCCCGGCATTACGGGAACGTGCGGAAGATATTCCATGGTTGGTGAATGATCTGATTGCCCGCATGCAAAAGCATCAACAAGGCAATTTACGCCTGACAAGCGATGCTGTGGCCTTATTGATGCAGCATGACTGGCCTGGGAATGTCAGGGAATTGGCTAACTTGCTGGAAAGGTTGGCCATTATTTTTCCAGACAAAGTCGTTTCAGCCGACGATTTACCGGAAAAATTTCAAGTCTACAGTATCCCTGATGATCTGGATATTAATCTGGATTTTGCGACTGAATCTGCTGCGCCTGAAGTCCAGGAGGATTTAGAAAAATCGTCAATTGGTGAATCGATCAAGCCGGTGACACAACTTCCGGATAGTGGCATGGATTTGAAAGAATACTTGAATAATCTGGAAAGCGATCTTATCAAACAGGCACTGGATGAATGCGATGGTGTCGTTGCGCATGCCGCTAAATTATTGAATATTAGGCGAACCACACTGGTCGAGAAATTAAGGAAATATGATTTATCGTCCTGAATTGACAATAGACGCGCATATCATCGAACATAAGGTTGTATTTTTTGGGAATTAAATTGCAATCGTGAGTACAAAAATTATTCATTTTTTTAGCGACCGGATCTGGTGGATTGCTGACCATAATAAGTTGAGTCCGGTGCAAGCCTTTTGTTTAAGAAGCGTGCGCATTGTTTTGCTCGCGCTGCAAGGTTTTAGCAAGGATTTATGTGCATTAAGAGCTTCGGCCCTGACCTTGTATTCATTGCTCTCAATTGTGCCTGTTATTGCCTTGTTGTTTGGTATCGCCAAAGGCTTTGGTTTTGAGAAACTATTAAAGCAACGTTTACTTGAGCAAAGCGCAGGACAAGATGAAATGATGCTGCAAGTTATCAGTTTTGCAGAAAATATGCTTAAAAATACGCAAGGTGGCCTGGTGGCGGGTGTTGGCGTGGTTGTTTTATTCTGGACGGTCATTAAAGTCATCGGCAATATTGAGGAGTCGTTCAATTATATCTGGAAGATTCCCAAAAATCGGACTCTGGTGCGTAAACTCAGTGATTATCTGTCTATGATGCTGTTAGCACCGGTTTTACTGGTCATGTCAGGAAGTTTGACGGTTTTTATCAAAACCCAGGTCACCTGGCTGATTGGCGTTATTCATCTGCCTGATCTAGGCGCGCAAGTCGTATTGTATTTGCTGGGATTTTTGCCGTGGCTGATCATGATGGTGCTGTTCAGCTTTATTTTGATTTTTATGCCCAACCGAAAAATAAGTTTTCGGGCCGGGATTATTGCCGGGGTGATCACCGGGGTTCTTTTTCAATGGATGCAGTGGCTTTATATCAGCCTGCAATTTGCCTTAACCAGTTACAATGCGATTTATGGCAGTTTTGCCGCGTTGCCATTGTTTTTGATCTGGTTGCAACTGGCCTGGTCAATTGTGTTGTTGGGCTGCGAATTGGCTTTTTATATCCAAAACTATGCCAGCTATTGTCATAATCAGCGTTTTGCTGAATTAAGTTCATTTATGCAAAAAGCCGTGGCCTTGTCGATCATGCATGAAGTGGTTCGGCGTTTTTGCAATACGGAGCCAGCCTTGGATGAGGAACGCTTGTCAATTCAATTACAACTTCCGTTATTAGTCATACAGCAAAGCATAAATCAGTTGAAACAAAACGGTTTATTGGTTAGCGTCATGGCCGAGAATGATAATGACCTTCCCGTTTATCAACCGGCTGTTGATGTTCATAAATTGACTCTGGTGCAGGTGATTGCAGCATTAGAGCAGGCAGGAGTGAATGAATTACCGGATAATTCCCATCTGCAACCGTTTATCGGTGTTTTGCGGCAATGGCAGGCAGAGCTAGAGAAAAGTGATGCCAATAAATTGCTTATCGCATTTGAGAAGCAGAGCTTCTAAACCAAGCGTTCCCAAACCGAGTTTGGCAACGAGAATAGAGGGATATTGCATTAAAGGTTGGCCAGTGTACGGTGGATAAGGGCAGCGCATCCACGCGGATTCAAATATGAATTAAGAGCAAACCCAGATTTTTAATCCTAGCCTTTAATATCAAATGTCTATAACGACAGCTCTTAATTCGCATTAAAGCTTAAAAATAACTTTGGAATAAACATGAATGAGCCTGATAAACGACGTCATACTCGGATAAAACATGCTGCACGCATTCGGGTTTTAACGCCACCGGGTGTGCCTGTTATTGTTAACATGCGTGATTTTTCAGAAAGCGGACTTTTTTTGTTCAGTGGTGGCAATGAAGATGCTGTCAAAGTCGGTGATATCGTTGAGGTGAATACCTTGGAATTCGAAGATGCGCCGGTACAAAAGGCGGTAGTTGTCAGAGTAGAAGCTGGTAAAGGTTTTGCTGTCGAGTTTATTGAAGTTTAGTTTTTAGTGTAACTACTCAGCGAGTTTGGGGCTGAAGGCATAGGCTATTGATTTATAAGGAC
>CAJXMF010000051.1 GCA_913056195.1 uncultured Methylococcaceae bacterium
CTGTTGCAGAAGCCTGATAAATCAACAGCCTATGCCCACAGAATAATTTACGCTGGGTAGTTACACTTAATTTATGAAACCCGAATGCGGTTGCCTTGAGCTTGTATGGATCAGGGCAGGCGCTATTGACTCTGTTTTAAGCCTATGCAAAAAATTCAAATCGCCGATTTATCCATTTTGATCATCGAACCTTCCACAACACAGTTAAAAGTCATAATCAATCATTTACAGGCTGAAGGTGTGGTGAATATAGAAGGCGCTTCAAATGCAGCTGAAGCCAAGGAAAGCCTGGCAAATTATGTGCCGGATCTGATTATCAGTGCGATGTATCTACCCGATATGATGGCGACAGATTTGATTGTCGAGCTTAAAAAGGATGAGGCCTTTAGAGATATTCCGTTTATGCTGGTATCCAGTGAATCGAATCCTGAAATTCTCGATATCGTGCGGCAAGCCGGGGTCGTGGCCATTTTGCCAAAACCATTCACGCATGAAGATTTAAAACAGGCGTTGCGCACGACAATCGAATATATTGACCCGGAAGAGCTTGAACTGGAATATTATGATATTGAAAAACTGAAAGTGCTGGTTGTCGATGACAGTGCGATGGCGCGTAAGCATATTTGTCGAGTGTTGAATAATATGGGGATTACCCAGATTGCAACAGCCAAAGACGGTGCTGAGGGGGTGGCCTTGTTTCAAGGTGAGGCAGAAGCCTTTGATTTGATTGTAACCGATTACAATATGCCGGAAATGGATGGTCAGCAGTTGACACAATACATCCGGGAAGAGCTAAATAATGCATTTATTCCGATTTTAATGGTCACCAGTGAGCATGACGAGGCTCGCCTCAGTAATATTCAAAAAGCAGGTGTGTCGGCAATCTTTGATAAACCATTCGAGCCTCAAACGGTAAAAGAGGTGCTGTATCGGGTATTAGATCAGTAGCCTGATCCGAATGCGCTTTAACGCAGACTGATAATCGGCCAGCCTTTCTGCTCGGCAGTTGATTTCAAAATATCGTCGGGATCAACTGCAATGGCTTTATCAACCTTGTTCAATAGCGGTAAATCATTATGGGAGTCGCTGTAAAAACAACTGTTTTCCAGCGTTTCATTCTGTTTTTCAAGCCATTCAGTGAGCAAATGCACTTTGCCTTCCTGAAAACATGGCGTCCCCAGGAATCGTCCGGTGTATTGACCCTTGACAAATTCTGGTGTGGTCGCTATCAGGTTATCAATACCGTAACATTTAACGATAGGTTCGGTGACGAAACGATTCGTTGCTGTGATCACGAGCAAGGTATCGCCTTGTTGGCGGTGTTTGTCCACCAGCGCTTGTGCTTTTTCCAGTAGAATTGGTTTAATTTTTTCTTCCACAAACTGTTGTCGCCAGGCGAATAATTGTTGAGCATCATGTCGTGCCAAGGGTGCCAGGGAAAATTCCAAAAAAGCGATAATATCCAGCTTTCCCTGTTTATAGTCTTCGTAAAATCGGGTATTACTCTGTTCGTAATAATCCTTGTCCACAATCCCTTGATCCACTAAAAATTGACCCCAAAGAAAATCACTGTCTCCGGCAATCAGAGTGTTATCCAAATCAAAAATCGCTAAACTCACTATTAAACCTGTTTTTTAAGAAGAAAAAGACGGCGGCTATGGCATCCATCGTATATTTATGGAACAATGATGTTAATTTTTAATCACTGTTGGTTCGCTCTATTTTAGCATTGACCGAATAGAGACAACAGACAGTTTGAAGACAGGTTTTTTTAACATGATTGATTCAAAAGGATATCGACCCAATGTCGGTATTATCCTTTGTAATGATGAAGGTCGTGTTTTCTGGGCAAAACGAAAAGGTGCCAGTTCGTGGCAATTTCCGCAAGGTGGGATCGATGGGGATGAAGATCCGGAAACAGCCATGTATCGTGAGCTTTACGAGGAAACAGGACTGAAACGAGAGGATGTGCAACTGATTGGGCGAACCCGTTATTGGCTGCGTTATAAATTGCCGGAACGCTATATTCGCAAACATTCGATGCCGTTGTGCATTGGCCAGAAACAGATATGGTTTATTTTGCGTTTGGTCGGTGATGAATCCAGGGTGCGATTTGATTGCGGTAACAAACAGGAATTTGACGGTTGGAAATGGGTTGAGTACTGGCATCCACTCAACGATGTGGTGTATTTTAAACGTAAGGTGTATCAAAAGGCAATGACCGAGCTTGGCGCCATGCTGATGGCTGAAGGCGTTCCGATTAGTGCCTCCGGGTTTTTATCGGGACAAAACCCGAAGAGGTCAGAATCATAGCCGTTCAGGCTTTATTGATCAGTAACCGGTCAGGCTGAAATCAAGTCCGGGGTCTTGCTGATCCAGCCAATAAACCTGAGTGTCAAAATGACCGTCGGCGTGTAAATTCAGCAGGCGATAACCCGGTGGCAATGCATCAATCGCAAATTGTGGGCTATGGGCTTTAAATTGAAAACAACTGGCCGGTGTCCCCAGGATGGCAATATCTCGATGACGTTTATTCATGATTTGATGAATATGGCCGCACAGTACCAGCTTGACGTGCGGATGTTGCGTCAGTCGTGCTAAAAAAGCGTCATTGTTTTCAATCATCATCGTATCCATCCAGGCACATTCGGTCGGCAAGCAATGGTGATGGACGGCAATCAAGGTGGGATGCCGGGGGGCGGCATTGAGCTGTTGTTGCAAAAAATCCAGTTCTTTGGTGGTGAGTCGTCCTGCCGGGCTGCCTGGAATCTGACTATCGAGGCAAATCAGTTGCCAATGATCCGTGCGCCATATTTTTTCGCTGGATACCGATGTTTGATTGAGAATGCGCCGCAGCAATAGGGCATCGTCGTGATTGCCGGGTAGACACAAGGCGGGCGTTGTATAGTCTGCTAGAATCGAATAAATGCGCTGATAAGTTGTTTCAGTGGGGTCTTGTGCCAGGTCGCCTGTCAATAAAATCAAGTCGATACCGGCGTGCTGCGTAAAAGCATGCTCAAGGACGCGTTTGAAATTATTTTCAGTGTTTACGCCCATTAATGTTCCCTCAGGGTCTGAGAGAAGATGAAGGTCGCTTATTTGTAGAATAGTCAGCATGAAGAAAGATCCTTGCACAAGACTTTGGAATTTCTAGCCTTATTATAGGCGCTTTTCAGCGCTGGGGGCAGTTCGGCAATGTTGACAGGCTTGAAGCCGCGTTCGATAAACCAATGCATGGTTTGCGAGGATAAGGCATACAGTTTCCGTATCTTTTTTTTGCCGGCTTTTTTGACCAAAAAATCCAGTAAATATTGGCCGCGATGACTTCCGCGGTAATCTGGATGAACGGCGAGGCAGGCGATTTCAGCCGCGTACTGATCCACGCAATGCAGGGCGATACAGCCAATAATCAGGCCGTCTCGTTCGATGACAATATAATCACCAATGTCCATTTCCAGTTTTTCGCGTGAGCGTTTGACCAGAATGCCACGTTCTTCCAGGGGTTTGATCAATTCCAGAATACCGCCAATATCTTCCAGCGTCGCTTGCCGGATTTCTTCAAACCGGCTTGCGCTGACCAGGGTGCCAATACCGTCGCGACTGAATAATTCCAACAATAATGCGCCATCGGTATGGTAATTGATTAAATGCACCCGTTCCACACCGTGTTGACAGCCTTTAATCGCTGCTTGCAGAGAGTGTAAGATAGCCTGGGGCAGGGCGTTTGTTTGCGCCAGTAAGGATTTCGCCTCCCGTGTTGTCATTTGCCGGATGATCTGATGGTTTTTGCTTAAACAATCATGCTCGGTCAGCAAAATCAATTTTTCAGCATTCAGGGCGATGGCAACTTCGGTTGCGACCTGTTCTGCGGTTAAATTAAAGACTTCGCCGGTGGGTGAAAAACCGATGGGTGAGATCAATACAATATTGTTTTGATCGAGTTGCTGGTGGATAGCATGATGATCAATACGCCGTACCCGGCCGGTATGGCAATAATCAATGCCATCGATGATGCCTAGCGGTTGTGCTGTAACATAGTTTCCAGAAATGACCCGAATTTTAGCGCCAGCCATTGGCGAGTTCGCCACGCCCATGGATAAAAGAGCAGAGATTTCAAGTTGTACCAGTCCTGCGGCTTGTTTGACAAAAGGCAGCGTTTTTTCATCGGTAATCCTGAGATTATGATGATAGCGGGGTTGAATAGAGTGTTCTTTTAAATATCGATCAATTTGAGGTCGAATGCCATGCACCAGTACCAGACGAATGCCTAAGCTTTTGAGCAAGGCAAAATCATGAACCAGATTGTCCAGTTTTTCATTGACGGCTTCGCCGCTGAAAAAAATGACAAAAGTACGATTGCGATGCGCATGAATATAGGGCGAGGAGTCTCTAAACCAGCGGACAAAATGGTTGTCGGAAGATGAGGTAATGGAGGTCACAGGAAAGATGACGCCGCCTTTTCAGGCGGCATCTGAGGTTGGTTTATTCAAAATTATCGGTCACCGCGCCTTTAGAGGCAGAGCTGACCTGATTGGCATATTTAGCCAGTACTCCGCGGGTATAACGTGGTGCGGGTTGCTGCCATTTATCCAGACGCTGGGCAATTTCATGTTCATTGACATGCAGGGTCAAGGTTTTGTTTTCAGCATCGATGGTGATTTTATCGCCATTTTTGACGATGGCCAATGTGCCGCCAACCTGTGCTTCTGGTGTGATATGGCCGACAACAAAGCCATGCGTGCCGCCGGAAAAGCGGCCATCGGTAATCAAGGCCACGTCTTTACCCAGTCCCTTACCCATGATGGCTGAGGTCGGTGATAACATTTCTCGCATGCCGGGGCCACCTTTAGGGCCTTCATAGCGAATGACAATAACATCGCCCTTGACGATATCGCCATTCAATATGCTCTGCAGGGCCTCTTCTTCGGCATCAAAAACTTTGGCAGAGCCGGTGAAAACCAGTCCTTCCTTGCCGGTGATCTTGGCAACTGCGCCCTCGGTGGCGAGATTGCCGTATAGAATGGCCAGATGACTGTCTTTTTTGATTGGATTGTCCAAAGGGCGGATTATATCCTGATTATCGGGGTAAGGTTCGACATCAGCCAGGTTTTCAGCCAGCGTTTTGCCCGTTACGGTCAGGCAGTCGCCGTGTAACAGACCGGCGTCCAATAACATTTTCATCAAAGGCAAAATGCCGCCAATTTCGATCAGTTCGGCCATTTGGTAACGGCCGCTTGGTTTTAGATCGGCCAGCATGGGCACACGTTGGCCGATACGGGTAAAGTCATCCAGCGACAAATCAACATGACAGGTATGTGCCATGGCCAGTAAATGCAATACAGAATTGGTGGAGCCGCCGAGTGCAATGATGACGGTGATGGCATTCTCAAACGCCTCTTTGGTCATGATGTCGCGGGGCTTGATGTCATTTTTCAGCAATTCCAGCACCGCTTCACCCGCACGCTCACAATCCAGGCGTTTTTCTTCGGACACGGCGGCCTGCGCCGAGCTTCCGGGTAAGCTCATGCCCATGGCTTCAATCGCAGATGCCATGGTATTCGCCGTGTACATGCCGCCGCAGGAGCCGGCTCCGGGAATAGCACGTTCTTCGATTTCGTGCAGTTCGGCATCATCAATTTGAGTGTTCGCACGGGCACCGACGGCTTCAAATACAGAGACCACATCAAGTTTAAGGTTTTTGTGACAGCCGGGCAAGATGGTGCCGCCATAAACGAAAATGCCGGGGCGATTCAGCCGTGCCAGGGCAATCATGCAGCCGGGCATGTTTTTATCACAGCCGCCAATAGCGACGACGCCATCGAAGCCCTGGCAGCCGGTGACTGTTTCAATCGAATCGGCGATGACTTCGCGTGAAACCAGCGAATATTTCATCCCTTCGGTGCCCATGGAAATACCGTCGGAAATCGTGATCGTGTTATAGATCACGCCTTTGCCACCCGCGACATTGACACCTTGTTCGGCATATTTCGATAAATCGTTTATATGCATATTGCAGGGAGTCACCATGCTCCAGGTGGACGCAATGCCGATTTGCGGTTTTTGGAAATCTTCGTCTTTGAAACCGACCGCATGCAGCATGGCGCGGCTGGGCGCACGTTCCATGCCATCGACGACTTGCGAGGAAAAAGGGCGAGTTTTCGGGTCACCAGTGTTTGCCATATCAGCGATTCCTGTGAAATAGAGTGAAATAAAAAAAGGTATGGGACTTAGAAGCTATCCCAGTTACTGACCTTACGGCGCCAACTCAATTTTGGCAAAATAAAGCCCAGAATAACACCAAACAGTGCCAGTAATCCACCGTATAAGAACCAGTCCTGATTGGCGCTGTCCTGTAAGGCCTGATTTTCACGCTTAAGCTGTTGTAATTCGCGTTCGACCGTAATGACACGTTCTTGTAATTGATCGCGTTGGTGTTTCAGTTGGACGGCGTTGGCCGCGGTTTGTTTGAGTTCGTTGAGTTCAGTGCGCAGCTGATCGCGTTCTGTTGTGATCTGTTGCAAGCTGCTTTGTGTTGAACTGGTATTGCTTTTTAGCTGTTCCAGTTCTTTTTTAATGCGTTCGTTCTCGCTTTTTAAGGTGGCCAGTTGTTCATTGGCTTTTTTTAAATACCAGCGACTGATGGGCTTTTCCTGTGTATGTCGTGTCAATATGTAGCCTTCTACACCAGACGACGTACGAACTTTACTGTACCCGGAGCTTTTTTGTTGAAAAAGTGTTAAGGGTGTGCCGCTCGGCAGCATTTTTAGAATTTTGCTGCGATTATTTTCACCGCTGCGCAGCGTGAATTTAATATTGTCAGTCACGTAAACTGTTTTGGCTTCTACGCTGGCGGTTGTAAAAGCGGACAATGCTATCAGTAGGGTCAATAATTTTTTCACGTGCGGCTCACTGTGGCTAATAAGTTTTGAGTTTCTTCATGACGGTGCTCTTAAAGTATATCCAAGACCCGCGCTAAAATCCATTTGCCGGGCCGGGTGATTTATGGGTTCGGATGCATCAGAAATTCCAGCAAGGCTTTCTGGGCATGGAGTCTGTTTTCGGCTTCCTGAAAAACCACGCTTTGCGGCCCATCAATGACATCGCTGCTGACTTCTTCGCCCCGATGAGCCGGTAGACAATGCATGAACAAGGCATCCGCTTTGGCGGCCTTCATTACCTGGCTATCAACCTGAAAGCCCTTGAATGCTTGTTCGCGTTTTTGTTGTTCCTGCTCCTGGCCCATGCTGGTCCAGACATCGGTGACAATCAGATCGGCATTGTCGGCTGCCGCTTCTGGACTGGGGAAAAAGCGCAGCTTATCAGCCGCATTGTTCACAATAGACGGCTCAGGCTGATAGTCTTCAGGGCAGGCAATATGTAAATTAAAGTCAAATTGTCTGGCCGCATTGATGTAAGAATGGCACATATTATTGCCATCACCTATCCAGGCGATGGTTTTGCCTTGTATGTCGCCGCGGATTTCAAAGTAGGTTTGCATATCGGCCAGCAGTTGACAGGGATGTAATAAATCTGTCAGGCCATTGATGACGGGCACTTGAGAATACTGAGCGAAAATTTCGACGGTTTCATGTTTGTGGGTTCGCAGCATGATGCCATCAACCATGCTGGAAATAACGCGGGCGCTATCGGCGAGGGGCTCGCCCCGACCGAGTTGGGTATCTCTAGGCGATAGAAAAATCGCGTTGCCGCCAAAATGCGTCATGCCGGATTCAAATGAAATACGGGTGCGGGTGGATGATTTTTCAAAAATCATGGCCAGCACCTGACCTTTTAAGGGTTGGAACGCGGGGTCGCGGTTGTTTTTTAGTTCTATCGCTCTGTGGATCAGGGTATGTAATTCATCCGGAGTAAAATCCAGCAGACTGATAAAGTGTCTCGGTTGCATGCGGTAAACGCCTATGTCTTTTAAGCTGTAATCAGTGCCGACAAGGTGTCGGTTAATTGTGCAATGTGGTTGTCGTCTATAATCAATGGCGGTAACAGACGGATGGTTTTTTCGGCTGTAACATTGATTAGCAGTTTTTGTTTCAGGGCTTGTGCCACTAAATCGGAGCAAGGATCGGCAAGTTCAATGCCAATCATCAGGCCTTTATGACGCATATTGACGATGCGCTCACTGTGGGCTGTTTTTTGCTGGAGTTGCTGGCAAATATCGTGACCTTTTCGCTCGGCTTGCTCGATCAGATCAGAGTGTGTCAGGGTGTCGATAACCGCTAACGCGGCACTGCAAACCAATGGGTTGCCGCCAAAGGTAGAGCCATGTTGGCCAGCTTTAAGCATCTGCGCGGCTTTGCCTTGTGCAAGACAGGCCCCAATCGGTACACCGTTGCCCAGGGCTTTAGCCAGGGTACAAACGTCAGGGGTGATGTTGTTATGCTGAAAGGCAAACAAGCGGCCGGTTCGCCCGATGCCTGTTTGTACTTCGTCCAGCATCATCAATACATTATGCTGGTCGCAGAGGTTACGAATCTGGTTTAAAAAGTCTGCGTCTGGAATGTTGACGCCACCTTCGCCTTGAACCGGCTCGACCAGAACGGCTACGACATCGCGCGTGTTCTCAATAGTCTCTGTCAAGGCTTCAATATCATTATAGGAGATATGAATAAAGCCGGGTAGCAGTGGGTCGAAACCGTTTTGAATGTTTGCATTACCCGTTGCACTCATGGCACCAAAGGTGCGGCCATGAAAGCTCTTCTCAAAGCTGATGACAACGGGGTTTTGTATCTTGTTCTGATGTCCCCACTGACGGGCGATTTTTAAGGCGGCTTCGTTGGCTTCGGTGCCGGAATTACAGAAAAAAACATTGTCCATGCCGCTCAACGCCGTGAGTTTATCGGCCAGTTGCGCTTGCAATGGAATCGTATACAGGTTTGAGGTATGCACAAGTTTCCGGCTTTGCGCACAAATGGCCTCGCTGACAGCCGGGTGGGCGTGGCCGAGATTGCACACGGCAATGCCCGATAACGCATCCAGGTAACGTTGATTATCCGTATCCCAGAGCCAGACACCTTCACCTTTTTCAAAACAGACGGGTAAACGTCCATAGGTTGGCATGATGTGCGTTGTCATAATCTATGAGTAGCCATTTGAAAAACTCTTAATTATAATTTTGATAGTCGAACATGGCAATTAAATGTTTTAAACGTGACGCTTTCAACAGCGTTTGAATCCTGATAATATTACTGGGTATTTTGACTGATCAGGACATAAAAATGGATATAGAAGTAAAAAACAGAATTGAAGAAATATTGAAAAATCCGGTTGTATTATTTATGAAAGGTACGCCGGATTTTCCGCAATGTGGTTTTTCAGGACAAGCGATACAACTGCTGGAGGCGAGTCATGCAAGCTATGCCTATTTCAATATTTTTGAAGACCCGGAATTGCGTGAAGCCTTGAAGGAATATTCAAACTGGCCGACTTATCCACAACTTTACATCAATGGCGAGCTGGTTGGTGGCTGCGATATTATCATTGATATGTATAACAAGGGCGACTTGCAGAAAGCGCTGGCCAGTGTCGATGCCGTTGCGGAAAGTTAATCGAATAAAAGCTGGAAAAATGGTCAGGTCATTTTTTCCAGCGCTTCCAGTGTTTTCCAGCGGTTGACCATCATACAGAACAGCTCTGCGGTTTTTTCAGCGTCGTATAAAGCTGAATGTGCTTTTTCATTGTCCCATTTAATGCCTGCAGCCTCAGCTACTTTAGCCAGAACGGTCTGGCCATAAACCAGGCCGCCGAGTGTGGCGGTGTCAAACGTGCTGAACGGGTGAAAGGGGCTACGTTTTATTTTGCTGCGGGTAATGGCCGCGTTTAAAAAATCAATATCAAAAGCCGGATTATGACCGACCAGAATAGCGCGGCTGCAGTGATTGCGCTTGACTGCCTTTTTAATCGGCGCAAACATTTTTTTTAAGGCGTCGGCTTCATCGATTGCCATTCGAAATGGATGATATGGGTCAATGCCATTGAATTTTAAGGCCGCTTCATCCAGTTCTGATTTTTCAAAGGGGATGATGTTGTAGTTATGCTTTTCGGTGATTTGTAATAAGCCTTCAGCATCAGGCTCAACGATAATCGCGGCAATTTCCAGCAACGGATTTTTTCTGGCATTGAAGCCTGCGGTTTCAATATCGACAACGACGGGCAGATAACCGCGGAAACGATTTCCTAAAGGGTAATGCTCAACTTCCATGGTGTGGTGAGGGGAAATGAAAAGTGTGATATGGTACGCGAAATCAAGATGATTTCAAAAAATAATAGCCGAATTTGGATTGAAGTCATAATTTTAGGCAATAATTATAAACGAATAATTTGACTTTTGATGATGGAGCAACGCAGATGAGCAAAACCGGGTTAAAGATTACAGTGTTACCCCTCCTGATTTTAACGGGCTGTGCGACAACCGGTGAAACCAGCACCACTAATTCAATTGATCCTTGGGAGGGCTGGAATCGTAAAGTACAAACATTTAATGATAAGCTTGATGAATATGCAATGAAGCCGGTCGCAAAAGGTTATCGCTGGGTTATGCCAACATTTGCCGATGAGGGCGTGACCAATTTTTTTAGCAATATTGATGACATTGGTGTCACTATCAATGACTTTTTACAGGGTAAATTTACCCAAGGTGCAGCCGATGCCGGGCGCTTTTTATTGAATTCCACCGTCGGCCTGGCTGGTTTTATTGATGTTGCCGAGAGAATCGACTTAAACAAGCATAATGAAGATTTTGGTCAGACTCTGGGTGTCTGGGGCGTGCCAATGGGGCCTTATCTGGTTTTGCCTTTTTTCGGGCCGAGCACACCACGCGGTGCTGGAGGCTTGGCCGGCGATGCGGCAATGAGTCCCATTTCATATCTGGGCTTCCCTGTTTCGACAGGGTTGTTTGCGCTGAATGCGGTTGATATGCGCGCCGATTATTTGAATATGGAAAAAATTGCTAATGAAGCCGCGATAGATCGTTATACATTTTACCGTAATGCCTATTTATCGCGGCGTAAATATCTGGTGAACGATGGCAAGATAGAAGATGAGGATTTTTTTGATGAGGACTTTGATGAAAAAGGTGCCTCTCCGGTTAATCCATATTGATGCGAATCATCGCACTGTTTTTAAGGCTGGCGTAAAAACCAGCCTTTTTTATGAGAATCAGGAAGACTGCAGTTCAGTGAGGCAGTAATCTTTTTCAGTCGAGACCAATGTCGCTGAAATGATCTGGTTTTCGATATGACGATTTGGCTTAATATCGCAGGCGACACGTAGATAATTAGAGGTATAACCGAAAACACGCTGTTGGCCGTTGTCCAGCATCTCGCGTTGTCCTTCCCAGAGTACCGGCCAGGTTTTGCCAAAGTTCTGTTGCATAAAATCCTGTTTCATCTTCTCAGCGCTTTGGTGCAGATGTTGGCTGCGTTGTTTTTTTATCGCATTGGGTACAGGTTCAGGCATAGTGGCCGCTTTCGTGCCTTGTCTGGTCGAATAGGTGAAGATATGAATGTGGCCAAAGCCGGATTGTTCGATAAATTCGAGGCTTTGTTGCCATTCTTGTTCAGTTTCGCCAGGAAAACCGACGATAATATCGGTTGTGATATTAAACAAAGGGTTATTATGCCGTGCCTGAGTCACCATCTGTTGAAATTCGGCTGTTTTACAGCGTCGGGCCATACGTCGCAACACGCTGTCGGCACCGCTTTGTAGTGGCAGATGCAAATGTGGCATCAAGCGGGCGTTTGAAAACAAGTCGAAGAAGGTTTCCGGTAATTCCCAGGGTTCCAGTGAACCTAAGCGTAAGCGGGGGATATCGGTTTCTGCCAGAATGGTTTTAATCAATGCACTTAAGTCACTGTTGATGTCGCTGCCAAAGCCGCCGAGATGGACGCCGGTCAAAATGACCTCTTGAATGCCTTGGGCATGCAGGCGGTTGATTTCTTCAATAATCTCATTAAGTGGTCGGCTTTTTTCCTTGCCGCGCGCCACCGTAACGATACAAAATGTACAGCGATAACGACAGCCATCCTGAACTTTCACAAAGGCGCGTTGACGGCCTCGGTTGAACAGCGCGGTTTCGCCCGGCTCTGTGGCCAGTTGCGGCATGGCGGTGATATTGAGCTGATTCAGAACGATGTCAACCAGTTGATTTTTGTCTTTGTTACTGATGATTAAATCGACGCCTAATAATTGCGCGGCTTCTTCTTCGTTTAAACTGACATAACAACCGCTGACGACCAGTTTGGCTTCGGGATTATCGCGATGAATGCGTCGAATCTGTTGCCGCGACTTTCTGACCGCTTCCTGGGTGACGGCGCAGGAGTTGAGGATGATTAAGTCTGCCTGATGAATATCACGACAGATCGAGTGGCCTGCCTGCTGAAAGCCTTGCGCCCAGTTTTCAAGTTCTGCTTCGTTAAGGCGGCAGCCCAATGTTTTTAGATGAATCTGCATGCGTTTTTTATCCGAAAAACCAGTAAGTAACCAGGATGGCGGCTAAAATACCGGCAAAATCCGCTATTATCCCACAAGCGGCCGCATGCCGGATATTTTTGATGCCAACGGCACCGAAATAAACGGCCAGCACATAAAAGGTTGTCTCGGTACTGCCTTGGACGATACAGGCCATATGCCCTGCAAACGAATCGGCGCCATGTGTTTTCATGGTGTCAATCATCATGGCGCGGGCACCGCTGCCGCTGAAAGGTTTCATCAGGGCCGTTGGCAGGGCATCAATAAAACGGTCATCCAGACCTGTCAACAGAACCAGGTCACGAACACCCTGCTCAATCAAATGTAATGCGCCACTGGCACGAAATACGCCAATCGCAACCAGCATGGCGACCAGATAAGGAATGATGGTGATGGCCGTGCTAAAGCCTTCTTTGGCGCCTTCAATAAACGCGTCATAAGCGTTGACGCGACGATAAACGGCTCCCGACAGGAATATTATGATCAATGAAAATAAAATAATATGACTGATAAGCGCGGATTGTTGCAGCATCTCGGTCTTGGTCAGGGTTGAGAAATAACCCAATATCAGCGCAAGGATCAGGGTGAAAAACGAAAAATAGGCCAAAATAACCTTATCCAGCAGATTTATTTTTTGCACATGGGCAACCGCTAAAATGCCTGTCAGCGTTGACATATAGGTGGCCATTAAAATGGGGATAAAAACATCGGTCGGGTTGCTTGCGCCTAATTCTGCCCGGTAGGTAAAAATAGTAATTGGGAACAAGGTGACGGCCGAGGTATTGATGACTAAAAATAAAATTTGGGCGTTACTGGCGGTTTCTTTATCGGGATTTAAACTCTGTAAGGCCTGCATGGCTTTGATGCCGAGCGGCGTGGCGGCGTTATCCAGGCCTAGGGCATTAGCCGAAATATTTAACACCATCGCGCCCAGAGCCGGGTGATTGGCTGGAACATCCGGCATCAGACGTTGAAACAAGGGCGTTAAAAAGCGCGTTAATAGCTGTACAAAACCGCTGCGTTCGGCGATTTTCATGATGCCAAGCCATAATGCCAGAACGCCGGTTAAGCCGATAGAAATTTCAAAAGCCGTTTTAGACGAGGAAAACAGCGCCGACATGATGTGGCTGAAAACGTCTGTGTCGCCGAGCCATAAAACGTTATACAGCGCCGAAGCAAAAGCAGCAAAGAAAAAAAACAGCCAGATGATGTTGAGCACGGTAAACCGCTAATGAGAATAAAACTTTTATTTTATCGGGCTGAAAAGGTTTTGTCTGGTTGGCAGGCAAAAAAAAGCTGTATCGGCCGATACAGCTTTACGGAGTGCTACATCACTAACGTGGGAGAAAAACATGAAAAACCGAATGTTTGATATGAAGTATGGCGGAAAAATATGGAAAAACCTTGAACTACATCACAAAATAGACCAATGGGCATCATGAGGGAAAAGGAAATGCGCCTCGAAAGTGATAAAGAGACTGTGAAGTCATGTTGAAAATAGATTGATAAGCGGCAGAATAGGTATAATACAAGGCTTTTCAGTCAAGCCGGGGGGATGGATGGATATCGAAACATATATGGCGCAATTAGGGCGTAATGCACGTCAGGCCAGTCGAGAAATGAGCCGGGCAGAGACCGGTCAGAAAAATCAGGCGCTGATTAACATAGCCGAAGCCTTACAGGCCAATCGTGAAATCTTGCAGGCTGAGAATCGGAAAGACCTTGAAAATGGCAAAAACAATGGTTTGGATAGTGCCTTGTTAGATCGTCTGGAACTTAAGGATAGCACCATCGATAGCATGATTGATGGCCTGAAGCAGGTGGCGGCGCTGGCTGACCCGGTTGGCAGCTTGACCGATTTGAATTATCGTCCCAGCGGGATTCAGGTCGGACAAATGCGGGTGCCATTGGGGGTTATCGGCATTATTTACGAGTCGCGGCCTAATGTGACTGTTGACGCGGCCGCTTTGTGTCTCAAATCAGGGAATAGCTGTATTTTACGCGGAGGTTCTGAAGCGATTCATTCAAATCAGGCCATCGCCGCCTGTGTTACCGAAGGTTTGAAGCAGGCTGGTTTGCCGGAAGCGGCGGTGCAGGTGGTTGAAACCACAGACCGGGCAGCGGTGGGCGCTTTGATTACGATGGATCAATATGTCGATGTCATCGTGCCGCGGGGCGGTAAGGGGCTGATTGAACGGATTTCCCGTGATGCGACCATTGCCGTCATCAAGCATCTGGATGGCATTTGTCATGTTTACATTGATAATGATGCGGATATGGATAAGGCAATCAGGATTGCATTGAATTCAAAAACACAGCGTTATGGGGTTTGTAATGCGATGGAGACCTTGCTGGTGGCCGAAACCATTGCCGCTCGCCTTTTGCCATCACTGGCTGAGCAGTATCGGGAGAAAGGTGTCGAGCTGCGCGGCTGCCTTAAAACCTGTTCGTTGGTGCCGGATTGTATTCGAGCGACAGAAGATGATTGGAAGACCGAATATCTGGCGCCGATCTTGTCGATTCGGATTGTTTCAGGCATTGATGAGGCCATTGCACATATTAATCAATACAGCTCAGGGCACACCGAAAGTATTGTCACCGAAAATTATACGCTGGCACGTCGCTTTTTAAGGGAAGTCGATTCCAGTTCCGTCATGGTGAATGCGTCCACCCGATTTGCCGATGGCTATGAATATGGCCTGGGCGCGGAAATTGGTATCAGTACCAACAAGCTCCACGCCCGTGGGCCGGTTGGCTTGAACGGACTGACGACACTGAAATATGTGGTGCTGGGCGATGGCCATATTCGTTAATAATGTTGGGCGTTTATGGCGGAACCTTCAATCCGGTTCATTATGGACATTTGCGAACGGCGTTTGAGGTCAAGGAATTTTTTCGACTGCATGAAATTCGCTTGATTCCGTGCCGTATTCCCGCCCATCGCGAAGCGCCGGCCGTGTCTGCCGAGCTGCGTCTGCAAATGTTACAGCTGGCGATAGCTGATTTACCGGGCTGGATTGCCGATCGCCGGGAGCTTGACCGGTCAGGGCCATCGTATATGGTGGATACACTGGCTTCATTGCGGGATGAATTTCCAGAGCAAGCCATCGTCCTTTTTATGGGTGCCGATGCATTTGAAGGGATTGAAAGCTGGCATCGATGGGCTGATTTATTCCTGTTTGCGCATGTCGTTGTCATGACCCGACCGGGTTACCAAACAGGAAGGCTATCGTCAGCATTGGCCTCTAAAATAACTGATGATGCCGATCGTCTGCGCAGCACGAGAAAGGGCGCACTCTATTTTCACAATGTGACGCCACTTGCGATATCATCATCAAAAATCCGCCAACTGATTGCGGCAGGGTGTGAGCCAAAATTTCTAATGCCGGATGAGGTGATCCAGGCAATTTATCAACATAATCTTTATCAACAGACAGGTCTTTGAATGCAAACCGAACAATTATTGAAAACCGTTACCGATGTTATTGACGAACATAAAGGTGAAAACATTAGCGTGCTCGATGTGCGTGATAAAACCACGGTGACCGATTATATGGTGATTGTCACAGCAACATCTGAGCGTCATGCGCGCGCCTTATGCAGTTACGTGTCCGAAAAAGTGAAGAAACTCGGTGTCAGTCACCCGGGCTTTGAGGGTGATCAAGGCTCCGATTGGGTATTGTTGGATTTAGGTGATGTTATTCTGCATGTGATGACAACGCAGGCACGTGAGTTTTATCAATTGGAGAAACTTTGGCGTATGGATGCCAGTCAGGACAATGAGGAAGCGGTGAATCGGTAAGCTGTTGTAGGGTAACTGATGTTACGCGGTTTGATGTGTTGTGTCGCACCCAATATTTTTGATTTGATCGTGACTAAAGTGACTCCTACAGGGCATAAGGTGATTTGAGCATCGTAGGAGCGGCTTTAGCCGCGATTGGCATGGGCGCCACTATCTCTTGCTCCCAAATTCTGTGGGAACGCATGCCTTCACAGCGCCGGCTGTGCTATGACAAATCAAACGATGCGAAGCGGAGCTTCAAAACCAGGCATTCCCAAACGGAGTTTGGGAGAAATGTCCGTTAAACATTGTAACTACTCAGCATGTTTGGGGCTGAAGGCATAGGCTATTGATTTATAAGGA
>CAJXMF010000052.1 GCA_913056195.1 uncultured Methylococcaceae bacterium
GAGCAATCAAGTCTTCTCCCTTTGGGAGAGGATTTAGGTGAGGGAAAAACCGACCGGCACGGCAAAACCCTGTTCATCGATGCCCGCAACCTGGGATACATGAAAGACCGGGTATTACGGGACTTTACCGAACAGGATATCGCCAAAATCGCCGACACCTTCCATGCCTGGCAGACCCTCACCCCCAGCCCCTCTCCCAAAGGGAGAGGGGAGCAATCAAGTCCTCTCCCTCTGGGAGAGGATTTAGGTGAGGGTTATAAAAATATCCCCGGTTTCTGCTACTCCGCCAGCCTGGACGACATAAAAAAACATGACTATGTGCTCACGCCCGGGCGTTATGTGGGCGCAGCCGAACAGGACGAAGACAGCGAGCCCTTTGCCGAGAAGATGACACGGTTGACCGCTCAGCTGAAAGCGCAGTTTGAAGAGTCGGATCGGCTGGAGGGTGAGATCAAGAAGAACTTGGCGGGGTTGGGTTATGGAATTTAAGGAATACCCATTTTCCGAGTTATTAAAGAACATTGTTGATAATAGAGGTAGGACCTGTCCGGTCGAGGAAGATGGAATGCCTCTAATCGCAACGAACTGTATTAAGAACGAATGCCTTTATCCAGTTTACGAAAAAATAAGATTCGTTTCAGACGAAACATACAAAAATTGGTTTAGGGGACATCCTGAGCCAGGTGATATTATTTTTGTTTGCAAAGGTTCTCCAGGAAGAGTGGCATGGACCCCGAATCCTGTACCTTTCTGTATTGCACAAGACATGGTTGCAATTAGGGCTGACGAAACAAAGATACACCCTAAATTTTTATTTGCGCTTCTAAGGTCGCAAGCCACACAAAACCAGATTCTGAATATGCATGTTGGGACTTTGATCCCCCATTTCAAAAAAGGTGACTTCAAGAATCTATTCCTGACGATCCCAGATGATTTGGAATACCAAGAAAAGGTTGGAGAAATATACTTTCAATTTTTCGAGAAGATTGAAAATAACACCCAAACCAACCAAACCCTCGAACAAATCGCCCAAGCCATTTTCAAAAGCTGGTTTGTGGATTTTGAACCGGTCAAAGCCAAGATGGCAGCGAAAGCCAAACTCCCCTCTCCCTCTGGGAGAGGGGCCGGGGGGGAGGGAGCCGGAGCTGAGGACACCAAAAACCACCACAAGAAAACCCCAAAAAACCTCCTTACCAACGCCAGAAATCTACGCCAATCAGCCACAGATGCCGAACAACTGCTATGGAAGCTCCTGCGTGGCAGACAGGTCAATAATGCCAAGTTCAGAAGGCAACACCCTGTCGGGAAATACATTCTCGATTTTTATTGCCATGATTTAAAACTGGCGATTGAGCTGGATGGTTCACAACACAGCGAGGCAGATTATAAACAGAAAGACACTCAGAGAACTTCATGGTTAAATCAACAGGGGATACGGGTTATACGTTTCTGGAACAATCAGGTTTTACAGGAAACTGAAGCGGTGATGGAAATGATTTATAACACTGTGACCAACCCGCCCTCACCCCTAACCCCTCTCCCAGAGGGAGAGGGGAACAATGAGCATCCAAGCGTCACCCTGGCCGCTATGAGCGCCATCAGCGGCAAAGACGAAACCGCCCTCAAACAACTGCAAGCCGAACAACCGGAGGCCTACGCTGAACTGGCCCAAACCGCCGCGCTGTTTCCATCGGCGATGGTGGAGTCGGAGTTGGGGGAGATTCCGGAGGGGTGGATATATGAGCCGGTAATAAATAGCGCTGAATTTATAAATGGTGCTGCATACAAAAACATACATTTCAGCAAAGATCCAGATGCAAAGCCGGTCATTAAAATCGCAGAACTAAAAAATGGTATTACAGACAATACGAAGTTCACTAACACTGAACTGGGTGACAAATTTAAGTTAGATACAAGGGATATTTTATTCTCATGGTCTGGCAGTCCAGAAACCTCAATTGATACCTTCATATGGACTGGTGGTAAAGCATTGTTAAATCAGCACATTTTCAAAGTCGTGAATAAAACAGAGGAGGAGCGCTGCTTCACCTATTGGCTTTTGAAATTTCTTAAACCAGGATTTATCGAAATTGCGAAGAACAAACAAACCACAGGATTAGGTCACGTTACAAGAAAAGACATGGAGCGTTTGAATTTTTGTAAGCCAAATGAGGATGTAGTTAAACTGTTCTATAAATCTGCGGGGCCTATTCTAGGAAAGATTGAAAATAACTTAATCGAGAATAACACCCTTGCCGAAACCCGTGATGAGCTACTCCCCAAACTCCTAGCCGGTGAAATTCACCCTCACCCCAGCCCTCTCCCAAAGGGAGAGGGGCTAAGCGCCAGTAACCTGTCAAGGCGAGTGCACCCGTCAAGTCCTCTCCCTTTGGGAGAGGATTTAGGTGAGGGCCAGCCATGACCCAAAGCATCGAAATCTACCAATCTGCCGATGGTCAGGTTCAGCTTGAAGTATCACTGAATCAGGAAACCGTCTGGCGCTCCCAAGCACAGATGGCGGCGCTGTTCGGCACCAAACGGCCAGCCATCACCAAGCATTTAAGCACTATTTTTAAATCCGGGGAATTGGACGAGAACACCATATGTTCCATTTTGGAAAACATGGCCGAGCATGGTCAGACCTACAAAACCAAGCACGACAATCTCGACGCCATTATTTCGGTCGGTTACCGGGTCGATTCCAGCCAGGCCACCCAGTTTCGCATCTGGGCGACCCGGCTGATCAAGGAGTACATCATCAAGGGTTTCGCCATGGATGATGAGCGGCTGAAAAACGGGCGCTTCTTTGGCAAAGATTACTTCAAAAAGTTACTGGAGCGGGTGCGCTCGATCCGCGCCGGTGAGCGGCGAATTTATCAACAGATTACCGATATCTTTGCTGAATATGAGAAATTCAATAAGCAGCAAAAAATAGAATCTGACTTTGAGCGTGAAGTGAAAAATTGTTGTAAAAAAAGGACGCTGAGAAATGAACCAAGACCAACTTAAAAAACACTGTTCTTCCTGGTGAGGCAATCTGATGAGTTATTCCCCCCCCTTTTCCATTACCCCGGAAATCCTGAATCTGGTTGCCGCTATTAGCGAGCAAGTCGGCGTGCTTAAGGCGGATGCTTTCAGTGCGTCGCCTCAGTTACGCAAACAAAATCGCATAAAAACCATCACCGGCACATTGGCCATTGAAGGTATTACCTTCACCGAGGAACAGGTCACGGCGGTTCTGGATGGCAAGCCGGTGTTGGGCTCTGTTCGGGAACTGGCGGAAGTGAAAGGGGCGATTAAGGCCTATGAGGCTTTACCCTATCTGAAACCCGATCAGCTAGACCATTTATTAGAAGCACACGCTTTAATGATGTCTGATCTGCTCGCTCATGCCGGTGCTTTTCGCACTCAGGCTGTCGGTATCCATAAAGGTGAGGAGGTGCATCATATTGCCCCACCTGCCCATCGGGTATCGGGCTTGATGGCGGATTTAATGCAATGGATAGCAAGTGCCAAAGTCCATCCATTAATTGTTAGCAGTGTATTCCACTATGAGTTTGAATTTATTCACCCGTTTATGGATGGTAACGGTCGATTAGGGCGTTTATGGCAAACCCTGATTTTGTCGAAATGGCGGCCATTGTTTCTTGCTCTGCCGCTGGAGAGCGTGATTAAAGATAATCAGGAAAACTATTACCGGGCGCTGGAAGAGGCGGACAAGTTGGCTGAGAGTACGCCTTTTATTCACTTCATGCTGTCGGTGATTCAGCAAACCTTGGCGCAAAACGCCCTTGTAAACGCCTCTATTGATGCCCCTGTAAACCTCGCCGCGCTCAAAACGCCACAGGCTGTTTTACGCTTGGTTGAAGAAAACCCGGCGATTACCCGCCAGGAAATGGCTGAACGCATCGGCAAGGATCTTCGCACCATTGGACGCGCCATTGCCAAATTACGCCAAGCAGAAAAACTGCGGCGAATAGGTTCGGACAAAGACGGGCATTGGGAAATTACAGATGATGAATGAAGAAGAACTAGAAAATCGCTGTCTGGACTGGTTCCGCGAAGGCGGCTGGGATGTGCTGTACGGACCTGACATTGCACCGGACGGCACGGACCCTCAGCGTGATGATTATACACAGGTCATGCTCAAACACGATCTGGAAGTGGCGTTTACCCATATCAACCCGCACCTGCCGCATGAGTGCTTCGATCAGGTGGTCTCCAAGCTCTCCCAGGCTGAAAGCCTGGATCCGGTCACCAACAACCGGGCCTTTCATCGCCTACTACTGGAAGGCGTGCCTGTCGAGTACAAAGCATCCCTCTCCCCCAACCCCTCTCCCAAAGGGCGAGGGGAGAAAAGTCCTCTCCCTTTGGGAGAGGATTTAGGTGAGGGCATCATCAACGACCATGCCTTCCTGGTCGATTTTGATCAGCTGACCAATAACCGCTTTGTCGCCATCAATCAGTTTACCGTCAGCGGCACCAAGCAGCCTCGCCGCCCTGATGTGATCTGTTTTATCAACGGTCTGCCCTTTGCGGTACTGGAACTGAAAAGCCCCAGTGATGAGAATGCCGACATCTGGGATGCGTTTAATCAGTTGCAGACCTACAAGGATGAAATCAGCGATCTGTTTATCTTCAATGAAGCGCTGGTGGTCAGTGATGGTTACACAGCGCGGGTTGGCTCGCTCACCGCCAACCAGGAACGCTTTATGCCCTGGCGCACCATCAAGCATGAGGATGACAAACCGCTGCTGGAGTGGCAACTGGAAACGCTGGTGCGTGGCTTCTTCGACCGGGAACTGTTTCTCGATTACATCCGCTATTTTGTGCTGTTTGAAACCGATGGTGAAAAAATTATCAAAAAGATCGCCGGTTACCATCAGTTCCATGCCGTGCGCGAAGCGGTAAAAGCGACGGTGATTGCCGCACAAGAGATTGCAGAGGTCGCAGAAAAACGCGCGACCTATGCTGACGAGGTGGTGCCTGGCAGTAAAAAAGCCGGTGTGGTCTGGCATACGCAAGGGTCCGGCAAGAGCATCTCCATGTGCTGCTATGCCGGAAAGCTGTTACAGCAGCCAGAGATGAACAACCCGACCCTGGTCGTGGTGACGGACCGCAATGACCTGAATGGACAGTTATTTGCCACCTTCAGTAATGCTGTCGAGCTGTTGAAACAGACGCCGGTACAGGCTAATGACCGGGACGAACTGCGCCAGTTACTGGCCGAGCGCGAGTCGGGCGGTATTATCTTTACCACGGTACAAAAATTTGCGCTTTTGGATGATGAGAACAGCCACCCGGTACTCAATGATCGCCACAATATCGTGGTGATCTCTGATGAGGCACATCGAAGCCAGTATGGCTTGAAGGCGGTGTTGAGCGCCGATGGCCAGTACAAATTCGGCTACGCCAAACATATGCGCGATGCCTTGCCTCATGCATCCTTTATTGGCTTTACCGGCACACCTATATCGCAGGAGGACAAGGATACCCGGGCGGTATTTGGTGGCTATGTCTCCATCTACGATATTCAGGACGCCGTGGATGATGGCGCAACCGTACCCATTTACTACGAATCCCGCCTTGCCAAGCTGGACTTGAACGTTGCTGAGATCGAGGCACTCTCCGATCAGATTGATGAGGTGGTCGAGGATGAAGAGGATCTCGCTCAGCGCGAAAAAACCAAGGGGGAATGGAGCCGGCTTGAAAAGCTGGTCGGCGCGACGCCTCGATTGCAACAGGTAGCGGCCGATCTGGTCGAGCATTTCGAGGCGCGTACCGCCATCATGGATGGCAAGGCGATGATTGTCGGCATGAGCCGTGATATTTGCGCCCAGCTCTACAATGAGATCGTCGCCTTGCGCCCCGAGTGGCACGACCCCGATCCTGAGAAAGGCGCGATCAAAATCGTCATGACTGGGGCCGCCTCTGACAAGCCATTGCTGCAACCTCACATCTATAACAAGAAAACCAAGAAACGACTGGAGAAACGCTTTAAGGATGAAAACGATCCATTAAAGCTGGTGATTGTCAGGGATATGTGGCTGACCGGTTTTGATGCGCCTTGCTGCCATACCATGTATATCGATAAACCGATGAAAGGGCATAACCTGATGCAGGCCATTGCCCGGGTGAACCGGGTATTCAAGAACAAGCCTGGCGGACTGGTGGTGGACTACATCGGCATTGCCAATGAACTGAAACAGGCACTGAAGATTTATACCGATTCAAAAGGCAGAGGCGAGCCGGCCCTGCGTGCCGAAGAGGCGTTCGCCATTGTGCTGGAAAAACTCGATGCCATTCGCGGCCTGTTTGCCAAAACGCCGCAATCGGATGGTCTGGATATTTCCAGCTTCGAGACCGAGGCACACAAGCTACTGGTTCCCGCCGCCAACCATGTGCTGGGAATAGACGATGGCAAGAAGCGTTTTCTCGACCTGGTACTGGCCGCCACCAAGGCATATTCACTTTGCAGTACGTTGGATGAAGCCAAAGGACTGCATAAGGAAATCGCCTTTTACGCCGCCGTGAAAGCCGCTATCGCCAAGTTCACCACGGTTGATAAGAAACGCACGCAGGAAGAAAAAAACTCTGCACTCAAACAGATACTGGATAACGCGGTGATCGCCGAGGGCGTGGCGGATGTATTCAGCCTGTGTGGTCTGGATAAACCCAATATCGGCCTGCTCTCTGATGAATTTCTGGATGATGTCCGGCAGATGCCGCACCAAAATTTGGCAGTCGAATTATTGGAAAAACTGCTCAAGGACGACATCAAGGCCAAGACCCGCAACAATGTTGTGCAAGAAAAAAAATATGCTGAACGCTTGCAGGAAACCTTGCGCCAATATAACAACCGCGCCATTGAGACTGCGCAGGTCATCGAAGAGCTTATTCAGATGGCCAAGGAGTTTCAGGCGGAGATGGCGCGCGAGGCAGAGTTGGGGCTCAACCCGGATGAAATTGCCTTTTATGACGCCCTGGCCAATAACGAAAGTGCGGTTCGCGAGCTCGGCGATGAAATTCTGAAGAAAATCGCCATTGAGATTACCGACAAGCTGCGCAAATCAACAACCGTTGACTGGCAGGTTCGCGATAGTGTGAGAGCCAAGTTGAAGATTCTGGTTCGGCGCACATTGCAGCGCTACAAATATCCACCCGACAAGGCGGCGGAAGCCGTAGAGCTTGTGCTTAAGCAGGCTGAAACTCTGTCTAATGCCTGGAGTAACTAGAAAATCAAAGCTGGACTAAGATCATTTTGGGAAGCATCTGCCCATGCTCTAAAAAACGATACCGCCAAATGTACCCCCCGTTATGGGGTATACAAAAGGATTTTATGGGATTTCGTTAGGCATAAAAAAGCCCTGAACCGTTGAGATTCAAGGCTTTCAGGACGTTTTAGGACTTTCTAAAACTTACGTTTGGTACCGAGGGCCGGAATCGAACCGGCACTTCCGAAGAAACTGGATTTTGAATCCAGCGCGTCTACCAGTTTCGCCACCTCGGCAGAGACCGCGTATTATACAGGTATTTCGCGTCCTTTCAAGCGTTTTTTAAGCCGCCAAAACAACCGCTTTTTTTATTTTATTCATCGCATTCTTTTCCAGCTGCCGTATACGTTCAGCTGAAACATGGTAGCGTTCGGCCAACTCATGCAAGGTTGCTTTTTCATTGGACAACCAGCGACTGTTCAGAATATCCTGGCTGCGTTCATCCAGGTTTGCCATTGCTTTTAACAGCACGTCTTCTTCGTGCTCTTGCCAGTCACCTTTTTCCAGAATCACAGCTGGATCTGCATTACGCTGCTCCAAGTAATTAACCGGTGCAAAGTTTGTTTCATCGGATGCATCATCGCCAGGCTGATCAAATGCCATGTCATGCCCATCTAACCGGGTTTCCATCTCATACACTGTTTTGACATCGACAGAGAGTTCGTCTGCGATATGCTCGGCTTCATTTTTAGTCAGCCATGCCAGGTTTTTCTTGGATTTACGCAAATTAAAAAACAATTTACGCTGTGCTTTGGTGGTCGCAATCTTTACGATGCGCCAGTTTTTAAGCACAAACTCATGGATTTCAGCTTTTATCCAATGCACGGCAAAAGATACCAAACGCACGCCCATATTTGGATCGAAACGTTTTACCGCCTTCATTAAGCCAATATTACCTTCCTGAACCAGGTCCGGTAATGGCAGACCATAGCCACTATAGCCTTTAGCAATATGGACGACAAAGCGTAAATTAGATAAAACTAATTGACGGGCCGCTTCTATATCGCCTTCCTCATGAAAACGCACCGCTAATCTATGTTCTTCCTCATTTGACAATCTAGGCTGCTGAGCTATGGCTTTGATATAGGTATCAAATGTGCCAACTGATAAATTGGCCGATAGTGTTAATTCATTACTCATATTGCCCTCCGTTGATATTTTTTATTCATATTGTTAGCACTCCAGCAGAGAGAGTGCTAAACATATAAAAAGTTCACTCTTTTAAAAATTTTTTCCTTCATCAGATTGATACAACATTGAGTTTTCGAACACCTTCTTTTGTAGTCAATATTCAGGCCCCTATTATTTAATACCCCCATCTCGGCCTTCTCCCAAAGGGAATAGGAGATTGTATGAGTTGTCACAATTTCCTGGGCCTTCTGATTTGACCCAGCCCCGGCCTTCTAAAAATCCTTCAGCGAGATCGACTTCAGTTGGACCAAATTGCCGTGTTAAGCAGCCTTTTGCATTTGGGTTTTTACAACAGCAACTCATCTTTTTCTTATGTTTATAAATCGACTGAACGCCCATGTCAACAGGCGGCATCCAATTTTCTTTTTTATTTGTAGTCAACCACTTATGCAGCTTCATATTCGGATGGCCTGTTGCAAACTCAAACAGATAACCACAGGTTCCCGCTGTTGTTATTTTATGGCAACGCGTACAGACCTGTTTTTCGCCATTGACCGGCGTGGTATCTAACTGCAAAAATCCTTCCTTTCGAAAATGATTGATAAAAGGCTTACCGACTAACAGAATGGGCAGATCTTTCATGGTGTAAATACTTGGCAAGCCATGA
Source organism: uncultured Methylococcaceae bacterium (assembly GCA_913056195.1). GTDB lineage: Bacteria > Pseudomonadota > Gammaproteobacteria > Methylococcales > Methylomonadaceae > Methylomarinum. Next base: position 9,073 of record CAJXMF010000052.1, read on the forward strand.
CTGGAATTAATGTAAGGGCTGTATTTAAAGCCATGTGCATTATGACAGTTGATACATCCCGCCTGAGCAGTTTGCTGTGGCGAACGGAAAGCCTGGTTCGCGTCTCGATACCAGAGTTCTTCAGGGAAGCCTTCGGGTGGCCGGGCATGCTCGGGGTTATAATTTTTCAAATAGTCCGATTTAGCCGGAAGCGGCTTATCCAACGGAGGAATGAAGCCGGTAAATTGTTCGCCATACTGGGTTAAATAGCAGGCCTTGCCGGTGCGGGTATTACGAAAAATAATACCTAGGTCATTAAAGGTATTGTATAGATAATAAAGCCGTTGTTTTCCTGCAGCTGTTTTCGCTTGCAAAAACGCCTGTTTGCGCTGGTTTTGGTCTTTTCCTAAATTACTTTGTGTATCGCGATACCAGGTTTTGTTATCCTGACTGCCTTTTTGCCGACAATTCACGACCATCACATTATCATTATCCAGTGGAATCACTTGTAGATGGGAATACGTCCAGCAGCCGATATCACCCCCTAACCAATGAGGATTATCGCAGTGTTTGCCTTGCGATAGTGTTGACCAATTGTGACTGTTTATTTCCTGATTATCGACATAAATGGGAATTTTTTTACCGTCCAGACAGGAGACAACAGGTAAATCGCGCTGGATTCCCAGCTCTGTTTTACAGTCTTTGACATACTGATAAATATCATATTCAGAAGTGGTGGAACGATGTGGCGGATTTAAACGAATAAACACCGTTATCAATATCGCCACAAAAACCAGAAACAAGACCTGTGTTTTCATCACACACCCTCCTCTGCCAATATTGGTTGAAGGCTATAATCTCAAAATATACCGAGACAGGCAAAATGTGTTTTTACAAAGGCTCGATTGTTATCAACTCCCGTATCAATGCTGTTGCATAAGCGCCGGCCGGTAAACTGAAATTCAACCGCCATTGTGATACCGAAGTTTGTTGCCAATGCAGATTTTGAGGCATGACACGCAATGCGCGGTAATCGGCCGTCAGGCCAAATGCAGATAGGCCGTCTGTAATTTCGGGATACTGCCGTAATATGCGTTGACTGATTTCCGAAAAATGGCGTGTAGTCTCGCCAAACAGAACCGCCGTTGGATGAATGTCACCGGCCTGACATCGTTCCTGCAACGTGTTATCCGAGTCATCGTATTCAAACAGACTATGACTATTATCAAGCTGGCACATGTCGCCTTCAATCAGGCGGTTCCAATTCCCTTGCCGCACACGTTCGGCTAAAATCTGGTTGAACAACCATGAGCGGGCAGCGGATAAATACAGACTCCTTTGCTGTCGTTTGACGCGCAGGCCGTTAAACATGGCCAGGGCTTTATTGAGATTTTGGCCATCACGGCCAAATCGCTGCAGGGCAAAATAATTGGGAAAACCGGCCGTTTTAATCTGTTGCAACTGTTGTTGTAGGCGGCTGTTTTCACCATGCCAATCACGAAGTTCAATTTGAAAATGATTACAGCGAATAGCGCCGCGCTTGAGTTTACGTAAGTGGCGGCTGCTTTGGAGTACTTTAATCTGCTCGGTTTCAATTTGTCCCCAATCGGGTTCCGGCTTACCGGGCAGCCAGATGCTGAACCATTGTCGGGTGCGGGCGTGCCGGTCTTTAAGTCCGGCATAGCCTATATCACGCTGTCTGACACCGGCAAAACGCGCCAAAAGCCGCGCCACATAATCGGTGTTTTCACCCTGTTTTTCAATGTAAAGAAAAACATGCTCACCTTCGCGGGCAGGCTCAAAAGACAATTCTTCGACAACCTGAAAATCATCCGCTGTCGACTTGATCAGACCGGAACCGGATACGCCACCCCAGGCTCTGGGCCAATCTATGTGTGCCTCATTCACACCGATTCGATCAACACAGCCGCTTGCACAGCAATGCCTTCTTTGCGGCCTTCAAAACCCAGCTTTTCGGTAGTCGTGGCTTTGACATTGATACGATCGACATCAACCCCAAGATCTGCTGCAATATTTTTACACATGGCGGCAATATGCGGCGCCATCTTGGGGGCTTGCGCGATGATGGTAATATCGGCATTGACCAGTCGATAGCCTTTATCGTTTACAATACTATAAACATGACGCAACAAAACCCGACTATCAGCCCCTTTAAAATCAGGATCGGTGTCGGGAAAATGTTTGCCAATATCGCCTAAGGCTGCGGCGCCTAACAAGGCATCCGACAGGGCATGCAAAACGACATCGCCATCGGAGTGGGCTTCCAGCCCTTTTTCATAGTCGATTTTGACACCGCCTAAAATGACCTCACCATCCTCTTTAAAACGATGCACATCATAGCCTTGTCCGATTCTAATCATTGTTGCTCCATATAAAATTGTGCCAGTGCCAGATCTTCCGGCCGGGTGATTTTAATATTATCGACACGTCCTGCGACAATCTTCGGTTTGAGACCTTTCAGCTCCAGGGCACTTGCCTCATCGGTGACGGCCGCATTGCCTTCAGCCTGTTGCAAGGCATCACGCAACAACCCAAAGCGGAACATCTGCGGGGTTAAGGCACGCCAGACTTTATTGCGATCAACACTGCCTGTAATCTCGCCCGCTTCTACGCTTTTCAGCGTATCATGTGACGGTACAGCCAAAATGCCACCGATCGCATCGTGCTCCAGGTTCTGCAATAACGCCAAAATATCCATTGTCGTCAAGCAGGGTCTTGCCGCATCATGCACCATCACCCAGTCCTGTTCATGGGCTTGGGTCAGGGCTTTTAATGCCGACAATACCGAATCGGCCCGTTCTTTACCCCCCGCCGCGGTTATCACATCAGGGTGTCTGGAAACCGTCAATTCCGGCCAGTACGGGTCTTGTTCTGAAATCGCCACGGCGACGGCCGAAAACACAGATGCATCCAGCAAGCGATGCAAGGTATGTTCGATGACGGTTTTTCCCGACAGTGTTAAATATTGCTTAGGCTTGTCAGCCTGCATGCGTTTACCGACGCCGGCCGCAGGCACAACCGCCCAGATTTTTGCTTTGTGTGTCACTCAAGTACCTGAAAAAAAGTTTCGTTTTTCTTGATCATCCCCAATTCATAACGGGCGCGTTCTTCAATCGCTTGTTTACCTTTGCGTAGGTCTTTCACTTCGGCATACAAGGCCTGATTGCGTTCTTGTTCAGACTGGGATTGTTGTTGTAATTGCGCAAGACGGGCTTGATAGTCCAGAATCTGAGGAATACTGGCATCCCCAAACCAAAGACGATATTGCAATTGCAATATTGCAAGAATTAAGACAGCGATGAGTGCTTTGATGATCATGAGACTCCATCAAAAAAGTCACTATCATTAGAATGCTTAAGACCTGAAAGTATCCATGAAACCATTGACACCAACAGGATGGATAAAGGCGAAACCCGGCTTTAATGATAGTGATCAAAAAAAATGGCTGCCATTGCAGCCATTTTGTATTGCGGTTTTACAGCATTTTAAATGCGCTGCGACCGGCATAAACGGCCTTTTCACCTAATTCATCTTCAATTTTCATCAGACGATTATATTTAGCGATACGGTCAGAACGGCTCAGCGAACCGGTTTTGATCTGACCGGTGCCCGTAGCCACCACTAAATCAGCGATAGTGGTATCTTCTGTCTCACCTGATCGATGGGAAACCACAGCAGAGTATCCTGCCGCTTTTGCCATGCTGATGGCTTCTAATGTTTCAGTCAATGTACCAATCTGATTCACCTTGATCAGGATTGAATTTGCAATGCCTTTGTCGATACCCTCTTTCAAAATAGCCGGATTCGTCACGAACAAGTCATCGCCAACCAACTGGATTTTGTCGCCCAATTTTTCAGTGTGGTTTTTCCAGCCATCCCAGTCATTTTCATCCATACCATCTTCAATTGAAATGATTGGATATTTGTTGACCCAGTCGACGAAAAATTCGGTCATTTCTGCTGAATTAAAGCTTCTGCCTTCTGATGCCAACTCATATTTACCATCTTTAAAATATTCAGAACTTGCGGCATCCATTCCCAGGTAAATATCCTGACCCGCTTTGTAGCCTGCTTTTTCAATGGCTTCCAAAATGACTTCAATAGCTTCTTCGTTAGATGACAAGTTAGGCGCAAAACCACCCTCATCACCGACTGTTGTCGCCAGACCTTTGCTTTTCAAGACTTTAGCCAGATTATGGAAAACTTCCGCACCATAGCGAATCGCTTCACGGAAATTCGGCGCGCCAACCGGCAAAATCATGAATTCCTGCAAATCAACGTTGTTATCGGCATGAGAGCCACCATTGATGATGTTCATCATCGGTACCGGCAAAATAAATTCATTTGTGGCGTTCAGGTAACGATATAAAGGCAGATTACCTTCCTGTGCCGCGGCATGTGCTGCTGCCATAGAGACACCCAGGATCGCATTTGCACCCAGCCGACCTTTGTTATCGGTGCCATCGAGTTCGATCATTTTCTGATCCAGGGCTTGTTGCTCACCCGCATTCATGCCGATAACAGCTGCACGGATTTCAGTATTGATATTTTCAACCGCTTTCAATACGCCCTTACCCAAATAGCGGGATTTATCCCCATCACGCAATTCAATCGCTTCACGCTCCCCGGTTGACGCACCTGAAGGCACCATTGCTGATCCCACAACACCTGAAGCCAATCTGACCTCGGCTTCAACAGTTGGGTTACCCCGTGAATCCAAAACTTCTCTTGCTTTTACATCTACGATTTCAGCCATGCTGTTTTTGCCTCTATAAAGTTGTTTCAATCAAACTGCCGGCTTTGACAGCCTGATCTATGGTTAATAAAACATTGAGTAATTCTTTCATTTTGTGCAGCGGCCAGGAATTTGGGCCATCGCTCAGTGCCTTTTCAGGTTCAGGATGGGTTTCCATAAAAATACCCGAAATACCCGCCGCCATTGCCGCCCGCGCTAAAACCGGCACATGCTCACGTTGACCGCCTGAACATGTTCCCTGCCCGCCCGGCAGCTGCACAGAGTGTGTGGCATCGAAAACGACAGGACAGCCGGTATCACGCATGACCGCTAAAGAACGCATATCAGAAACCAGATTATTATAGCCAAAGCTGACGCCCCGTTCACAGACCATAATCTGCTCATTCCCCACGGCTTTAGCCTTATCGGATACCAGCTTCATATCCCACGGCGCCATAAACTGGCCTTTTTTGATATTGACTGGTTTCCCCTGCCTGGCGACAGCCTGAATAAAATTGGTCTGCCGACATAAAAACGCCGGTGTCTGCAAGACATCCACTACCGAGGCGACTTCTTCGAGGGGGGTATCTTCATGCACATCGGTCAACACCGGCACCTGCAATTGCTGTTTAACGTTTTCCAGAATCTGCAAGCCTTTTTCAAGCCCTGGCCCACGAAAACTCTTATGCGAAGAGCGGTTTGCCTTATCAAATGAAGATTTGTAAATAAAGTTAATGCCCAGCTCTCGTGTGATTTCTTGCAACTTACCAGCAACATCCAGTGTCATTTGTTCACTTTCAATCACGCAGGTGCCCGCAATCAGAAAAAAGGGCTGGTCAAGGCCTGCTTCAAATCCACATAATTTCATTATTGACTCGCTTGTTGTTGATATTTTGCCGCCGCCTGCACAAAACCGGAAAATAACGGATGGCCTTTACGCGGTGTCGAAGTAAACTCTGGATGAAACTGACAGGCCAGAAACCAGGGGTGCTCAGGAATTTCAATCACTTCGACCAGTCGGCCATCGATTGATTTACCGGAAAACCGCAAACCCGCCTGTTCCAATTGTTCCAGATAATTGTTATTGAACTCATAACGGTGCCGGTGACGCTCATTAATCACATCTTTTTGATACACCTGATGAACCAGGGAATCCGGCTGTAACCGACATTTTTGTGCACCCAGACGCATGGTCCCCCCCAGATTGGAGTCTTCCGTACGCACTTCGACACGCCCTTGCTGATCTTGCCATTCGGTAATCAGGCCGATAACCGGATGCAAAGCATCCGGAACAAATTCGGTACTATGCGCCCCCTCGAGCCTTGCCACATTGCGGGCAAACTCAATCACTGCCGACTGCATGCCCAAACAAATCCCCAAATAAGGAATATTATTTTCCCGTGCATAGCGTACGCTGGCGATTTTACCTTCCACGCCACGCTCGCCAAAGCCGCCCGGCACCAAAATCGCATCGACAGCCTTCAAGGCTCCAATACCTTGTTCCTCAATGGCTTCTGAATCGATATACTGAATATTAACTTTGTGACGCGTATTAATACCGGCGTGAATCAACGCCTCATTCAACGATTTATAGGCATCAACATGATCAACATATTTGCCCACAATCGCAATATTGACCTCATCAAGCGGATGCGTCAGTGCATCAACCACGCGCTGCCATTCAGACAAATCAGCCTTGGGAACATCCAGACGTAATTTTTCCACCACGATGTCATCGAGCCCCTGCTCATTCAGCAATAGGGGAATGCGATAAATGGTATCGGCATCAATCGCCGAAATAACGGCACGCTCGTTGACATTGGTAAACAGAGCAATTTTAGAGCGCTCGCTGGCAGGAATGGCTTGCTCGGATCGACAAATCAGAATATCTGGCTGAATACCGATGGTGCGCAGTTCTTTAACTGAATGCTGAGTCGGCTTGGTTTTGATCTCACCGGCCGAACGAATATAGGGAACAAGCGTTAGATGGATAAAAATAGCCCGATCATGACCAAGATCGACACCAATCTGGCGTATCGTTTCCAGAAACGGCAATGATTCAATATCCCCTACTGTGCCACCGACCTCAATAATCGCGACATCCATGCCTTCGGCGCTGGCATAAACCCTGCGTTTTATTTCATCAGTAATATGCGGAATGACTTGAACCGTCGCACCTAAATACTCGCCCTTGCGTTCCTTGCGCAAAACTTCTTCATAAATCTGCCCGGTGGTGAAGTTGTTCTTTTTGGACATGGTGGTCTTCAAAAACCGCTCATAATGCCCCAAATCCAGATCGGTTTCTGCCCCATCCTCCGTCACAAACACTTCACCATGCTGAAACGGACTCATCGTCCCCGGATCAACATTGATATAAGGATCCAACTTAGTCATTGTAACCTTAAGACCACGTTCTTCCAGAATTGCCGCCAGTGAGGAAGCGGCAATCCCTTTACCGAGTGACGAGACGACGCCCCCCGTAATAAAAATATATTTTGTCATGAAAAGTGCTTATCCCAATAAATCATGAATGCGAGAATAAACGGCCTATTTTAACATTTTTGTAACTACTCAGCGTAAATTCTTCTGTGGGCATAGGCTCTTGATTTATCAGGCT
>CAJXMF010000053.1 GCA_913056195.1 uncultured Methylococcaceae bacterium
ACAGGTAATTTAAGAACGCTAGTAAATACATCTTTTTGTGCATTTACCTCTTTACGTTGAGTAAAATCAAATACTTTAATAGTTTTCTCTTCAATTTCTTGTTCTCCGATACCTTTATCAGTAAGACTATTAAAGAAAGTATCCATTTGTGTATATCCAGGTAAAGGCTTCATATCTTTGCCTTGACCATAAGTGAATTTACCTTCTTTGTTTGATATATATGTTGTTTGACGTATTACTCTACCTTCAGTAGCAATAGCTAAAACAACATGAAGAGCTCCACTAGGGGCTTTATCTAGATATGCCATATCTACAACACCTTTGTACACGCCTGCTGGTAAAGTATCTCCACCAAGTGAGTCACGTTCTTCTTCTTTTTCTACGCCAGTTGGTAATGCTAATTTATTCATTTTGTTCCTATTAATTTAAGATTGTTTTAGATAATTTACATGAGGCTACTTTTCTCTTTGGAATAGTAATTTCCTCTCCTGTCTTAGGATTCCGTCCTTTACGTTCAGCTCTTTCTTTAACAGAAAAAGTTCCAAAACCCACTAAAGCTATTGATCTATCTTTAACATCTAAAGATGAATCACCTAAAGTTTCTGATACTACTTGTAAAAAAGCATCTAAAGCACGACCCGCATCTGCTTTTGTTAATTCTGACTTGTCAGCCATTGCGTCAATAAGTTCCGATTTATTCATTTATTTCCCCTTAGGATAATTAGTGGTTTACTGCCTGGGTTTTACACCGAAGTGTTGAGTTGTTAAGGCTAGACTGCATAAATGCCTTTATTCCCGTCTCTGTAGCGAATTTAATACTTAAATAATAAATCCGCAGGAATTATAGGTACTGATTGAGTCCTTTGAAGCAGGACAAAGACTTTTGTATTGCGCAGTGTCAAATGACCTTAACCTGATTTGAGTTCTACTTTTAGCAAAATCAGCGACATTTATATCAATTGGAACAAAGTCATGTCAAGGACAATAACGCTGAACACCCTTATTTTTAAGGCGTGTAGAATAAAATGTAAAATACGTGAGCACTGAAATCAGTACTGTCAAGATGATAAAAAAAGGGAGTATAGACACTATACTCCCCGCTCGTTTAGATTAACTAATTTATTTCAACAGCTTAATGAGCAATGATTGCCGGGGTCTTTTCCTTGCCTTTTTTGGCTTCGGCCTTAGCAGACTTTTTGGCTTTAGGCGATGGCATATGTTGCAGTGCAACATCTAAAACTTCATCAATCCAATGAACCGGTCGAATATCCAGCGTTTGCTTGATATTTTCCGGAATTTCAGCCAGGTCTTTTTCATTCTCCGATGGAATCAAAACCGTCGTAATGCCGCCTCTGTGTGCCGCAAGCAGCTTCTCTTTCAAACCGCCAATCGGCAGCACTTCACCGCGTAAGGTGATTTCGCCGGTCATGGCGACATTTGCCCGCACCGGTATCTTGGTCAAGGCCGATACGATAGCTGTGCACATCCCAATACCTGCACTTGGCCCATCCTTAGGTGTCGCACCTTCCGGCACATGGATGTGCAAATCGTTTTCTTGAAATACGGCAGCGTCAATACCCAATACCTGGGCTCGACTCCTGACCACGGTCATGGCCGCCTCGATAGACTCCTTCATGACATCGCCTAATTTACCCGTCGCCTGGGTTTTTCCTTTACCTGGCATCAGCGCTGCTTCAATCGTCAGCAGTTCGCCACCGACTTCCGTCCACGCCAGTCCTGTGACCTGACCGATCTGGTCTTTATCTTCGGCAACGCCATAACTGAAACGTCTGACGCCTAGATAGTTATCCAGGTTTTCGGCTGTAATCACCTCTTTTCCGTTCTTGTCCTTCAGCAGCAGGTTTTTAACGACTTTTCGGCAAATCTTGGAAATTTCACGTTCCAATCCTCTGACACCCGCCTCGCGTGTGTAATAGCGAATGATATCACGCACCGCTTCTTCGGTAATTTCGATTTCCGAATCTTTAAGGCCATTATTTTTGATTTGTTTTTGAATCAAAAAGCGCATGGCAATATTGATTTTTTCGTCTTCGGTATACCCGGCCAGTCGGATTATCTCCATTCGATCCATTAAAGCCGGCGGTATGTTCAGGGTATTTGCCGTTGCCACAAACATGACATCGGATAAGTCAAAATCCACCTCCAGATAATGATCGGCAAAGGTATGATTTTGTTCTGGATCCAGTACTTCCAGCAAGGCTGAAGCCGGATCACCACGAAAATCGGCCGCCATCTTGTCGATTTCATCGAGCAAGAACATTGGATTACGGGTTTTGACTTTTGCCAGATTCTGTAAAATCTTGCCCGGCATCGAACCGATATAGGTTCTTCTGTGGCCGCGAATTTCAGCTTCGTCACGAACACCCCCTAAGGCCATGCGCACATATTTCCGGTTTGTCGCCCGGGCAATAGATTTACCCAAAGAGGTTTTTCCAACACCGGGTGGTCCCACCAGGCATAGAATCGGGCCTTTCAACTGTTTAACCCGTTTCTGTACCGCCAGATATTCCAGAATACGCTCTTTGACGCGATCCAAGCCATAATGCTCTTCTTCAAGCACCTGTTCGGCCAGCTTCAAGTCATGACGCACCTTGGTTTTCTTTTTCCATGGCACACTCACCATCCAGTCAATATAATTACGTACGACAGTCGCTTCAGCCGACATCGGGGACATCATTTTCAGCTTGTTTAATTCCGCTTCGGCTTTTTCACGCGCTTCTTTTGACATGCCGGCAGAGGCAATTTTCTTTTCCAATTCCTCAATTTCATTGCTTGCGTCATCCATTTCTCCCAGCTCTTTCTGAATCGCTTTCATCTGCTCGTTCAGATAATATTCGCGCTGATTTTTTTCCATCTGTTTTTTAACCCGTCCACGAATGCGCTTTTCCATTTCCAGCAAATCAACTTCGCTTTCCATCTGGCTGATCAACGTTTCAAGCCGTTGCACGACATCCTCCATCTCGAGAATTTTGTGCTTGTCTTCCACTTTCATCACCATATGCGCGGCAATGGTATCCGCCAAACGACCCAGGTCTTCAATACCCGCCAGGGAATTCAAGACTTCAGGTGGAATTTTGTTGTTTAATTTGACATATTGATCAAATGAGTTGATTGCGGTGCGTTGCAACACTTCAGCTTCAGCACTGGAAACCGATTGCCTGTCATTAAGTGGCTCAATGAGTGCCGCAATATGATCATCCAGCTCTACACCTTCTTTGATACGACATCTTTCGCTGCCTTCAACCAGCACTTTTACGGTACCATCCGGCAGTTTTAATAATTGCAGAATATTGGCCAGAGTGCCTGTGCTGTATAGATCTGAAAATTTTGGATCATCGATATCAGCTTGTTTTTGGGCCACCAACAAAATCGGTTTATCTTCTTTCATTGCCAAATCAAGGGCAACAATCGATTTTTCCCGGCCTACAAATAATGGAATAACCATATGCGGATAAACCACAACATCCCGCAAAGGCAAAACCGGGATTATATTCTCTTCTCTTTTTACTTCATTCATATTTTTTCCTACTCAGGAATTAGGTACATCATTGCGTCGTTCGATCTTCCTGATAGCACTTGAATTAATGAGGACAAAGCCATTCCTAGGATATATCAGGTTTTAGATAGCATCGAACACAGCTCATAGCTTAAATATAGGGTCAAATAGACTAATTTCAAGTGGCAAAAAAAAGGAGCCAAGCCTGACAGCAAAGCTCCTTTTCATCAGTCGCGTTTCAAGCTTTTATTCAGAGGCTTTTTTCCGGGTTTCTTTTGCATAAATCAGGATAGGTTCTGATTTCCCTGCGATGACATTTTCATCAATAACCACTTTGCTGATATTAGTGCTTGAAGGCAGTTCATACATCACATCCAAAAGCACATTTTCAACAATTGTTCTCAGTCCCCGGGCGCCGGTTTTTCGTTCCATTGATTTTCGCGCGATCGCCTGTAAGGCTTCCCGCCTGAATTCAAGCTCGACGCCTTCCATTTCAAACATATGCTGATATTGTTTGACCAAAGCATTTTTAGGTTCGGTCAATATTTTTATCAGCGCTTCTTCATCCAGCTCTTCCAGCGTCGCTACGACCGGCAAACGCCCCACAAATTCTGGAATCAACCCATATTTAATTAGGTCTTCGGCCTCAACTTCGGAAAAAAGTTCCCCCACATTTTTACTGTCATCTTTCGACTTAACGTCGGCAGCAAATCCAATCCCGCCTTTTTCAGATCGTGCCTTAATGACTTGATCCAGACCGGCAAAGGCTCCCCCCACAATAAATAGAATATTCGCCGTATTGACCTGCAAAAATTCCTGCTGTGGATGCTTGCGTCCACCTTGTGGCGGAATTGACGCGACAGTTCCTTCGATCAGTTTTAATAAGGCCTGCTGAACACCTTCGCCTGAAACATCACGGGTAATCGAGGGATTGTCTGATTTACGGGTGATCTTGTCGATTTCATCGATATAAACGATACCTGATTCAGCCTTTTCGACATCGTAATCACATTTTTGTAGAATTTTCTGAATAATGTTTTCAACATCTTCGCCCACATAACCGGCTTCAGTCAGCGTTGTCGCATCAGCAATGGTAAACGGAACATCAAGCAAGCGTGCCAGTGTTTCAGCCAGCAAAGTCTTACCTGAACCGGTCGGCCCAATCAATAAAATATTACTTTTAGCCAGTTCAATTGAATTTTTTGTTGAATTACTGCGTAACCGTTTATAGTGATTATAGACGGCAACAGCCAGAATTTTCTTTGCCTGTTCCTGACCAATAACATAGTTATCCAGCTCAGACTTTAACTCTTTGGGTTTCGGCAAATGATCCGGGGCATTTTCAGACTCATTGTCAGCCAGTTCATCACGGATAATGTCATTACACAAATCGACACATTCATTGCAAACATAAACCGACGGCCCTGCAATCAGCTTTTTGACTTCGTCCTGGCTTTTGCCACAAAATGAACAATAAAGCAGCTTACCATCATCATCACTGCTTTTACCTATACTCATATTTACGCCCTCTTTGCATCCCCAAAAGGAAGGTTACTCAACATCAATCTACAGGATAGCCTGAATTTTATAAAAATCAAACTTCTGCACGGGTTGACGCTATCTATTTGTCAAAACCTTATCAATCAAACCATACTCTGCCGCATCCTCAGCACTCAGAAAATTGTCGCGATCGGTATCTTGTTGAATCTTCTCCAGGCTTTGTCCTGTATGGTGTGCCAGGATTTTATTCAGGCGTTCACGAATTGACAATATTTCGCGCGCATGGATATCGATATCACTGGCCTGTCCCTGAAAACCGCCCAGCGGTTGATGAATCATCACCCGCGAATTTGGCAATCCAAAACGCTTGCCTTCTGCGCCGCCAGCCAGCAAAAATGCCCCCATGCTGGCGGCTTGACCAATCACCATGGTACTGACATCACATTTAATAAACTGCATGGTGTCATAAATCGCCATTCCAGCAGTCACGGATCCACCCGGCGAATTGATATATAAATGGATATCTTTATCCGGGTTTTCAGATTCTAAGAACAACAATTGGGCAACGATGAGGTTGGCCATGTAATCTTCAACCTGCCCGACCAAAAAAATAACCCGTTCTTTCAGTAATCTGGAATAGATATCAAAAGAACGCTCTCCCCGAGCGGTTTGCTCAATGACGATGGGGACAAGCCCACCCGCCGCCTGTGGCGCCAGGTTATCATTCAATCCATTTTGTTTATCAAACATACGCTGCCTTAACCTTATTGTTGTTTATTCATCACATCATTGAAACGCACGGTTTCTTCAGTTACATTGGCCTGCCTGGCCAACCAGTCGACCGTTTGATCTTCCAGAACCATTTGTTGGACTTCCTGCAATCGTTCCGGGTTTTCGTAATACCAGTTAATGACTTGCTCCGGATTCTCATAGCTGCTTGCCATATCTTCAAGGGTAGCACGAACCCTATCATCTTCGGCTTTAATGTCGTTTTGTTTGATAATTTCAGCTAAAATCAATCCTAATGCAACCCGGCGTTTGGCTTGTTCTTCAAACATGTCGCGTGGCAAATTCAAATCCTCAACCGACATACCTTGCTGTTTGGCATTCGCCGCATAAGGCTTTTTCATTTCTTCAATTTCTTGATCAATCAAGCTATCGGGCAACGTAACCAGAACGCTTTCGTACAAGGCATCCATGATGGCTGTTTTGAATTTATTTTTCAAAGCCTGTTCCAGCTCACGTTCCAGATTTTCTTTGACATCAGCCCGAAATTCATCCATATCGCCACTTTCAATGCCATAGGATTTGATGAATTCCACATCGACTTCTGGAATAAAAGGCTCTTCCACCTTGGCGACTTCAATATCAAATTTTGCAGTTTTTCCCGCCAGATTGTCATTACCATATTCTTCAGGGAAGGTGATTTCAAAAGACTTGCTGTCACCCGCTTTCAAGCCGACCAGTTCATCTTCAAATCCCGGAATCATCTGTCCAGCACCGATTTCTACGGGGTAATTCTCGACTTTTCCATCGGTGAAATTTTCACCTTCAGACTCACCCGAAAAATGAATCGTAATGCGGTCGCCTTGTTGTGATTCCCGCTCAACCGACTGCCAGTCCTTTTTTTGCTCCCGCAATTTTTCAATCATTTGATCGACATCGGCATCCTCGACAGTCGCCGATAGCCGTGTTACTTCAAGGCCGGCAGCGCCATCAAGCGAGATTTCAGGATAAACTTCAAATGTTGCTGTATATTCCAGACCTTGCTGGGCATTCGTGGGTTCTATTTCAGGATATCCTGCCGGAATTAACGCTTCCTGTTTCAATGCATCGTAATAACTTGATTGAATTAAATCCTGGAGAATTTCTCCTCGCACACGATCGGAAAACTGCTTTTTTACGACCTTGACAGGTACTTTTCCTGGACGAAATCCATCTAATTTGACTTCTTTGGCTAACTTTTTAAAACGCGCCTCCATCTTCTCCTGAATGACCTCTTCAGGAATGGCCACTGTCATTTTGCGCTTCAATTCTGATGTCTTTTCGACAGAAATTTGCATTGCTTTTTAACCTCAAATAATCAAATGTTGGGAAATGTGGAAATCTATCGTTAAAGAAACGTGAAAGTTATCTGATATGACCTTAAGTTCAGCTGCAGATTGTTCAGCGCTGCGCCATATTTGGATATAAAATGCAGATTAAAGAAAAACAATGGTTTATATATTTAAGATAGAAGCCGTTTTTGGACTTTATAGTTTTTCACGTCCTTTAAACAGTTGACCGGTACGATTTTGAACCCATCAACAGAAGGCGAATGGTGCGAGCGGAGAGACTCGAACTCTCACAGGCTACCCCACTGGAACCTAAATCCAGCGCGTCTACCAGTTCCGCCACGCTCGCGAAATCAAAGAATTGGGCATTATAATGATTTGTTTTAATAAAGACAACAAAATGCCCTGTTTTTTATCGCTAAATGGATTATCGAAAATTGTTCTGCATAAATAGAATCTTGCGTTTAAAGCGTGCTGCACAAATTCAACCAGTAATGCCCGGCCTTTTTTCGGCTTGATTCGATTTCCATGCGCCTGCCTTTAGTTTGGACGACAACCGCGCCGGCCTTGCCTGTCACCATCCAATCAATATTAAACGCTTGATAACGCTGCAAGACAGTTTTATGCGGAAAGCCATAACGGTTCATATATCCAGCAGGAATCAACACATAATCCAGGCCCAACGCTTTTAAAAAAGGTGCGCTGGACGAGGTTTTACTGCCATGATGTGGGGCAATTAACACATCGGCCTGCAATTTATCCTGATAATTCATCAGCAGCCAGTGTTCTGCTGTGCGTTCAATGTCACCTGGCAGTAAAATCTGAAACTGTCGGGTTTTAATCTGCAACACACAGGATCGATTATTTTCCCCGCTCAATGTCTCTACCGATGGTGGCGAGAGCAGGCTGAACTTTACGTCATCCCACTGCCATCGCTGCCCGACCTGGCAGGGTTGCGCCTGATAGCGTTTCAACTTCTCAGGCACACTGCTTAACACACTGCCAAATGGCAAAGTCTTTAAAACAGCATCAATGCCGCCAATATGATCATTATCACCATGACTGATGATGACGGTATCCAACTGTTTAATGCGGCGATGCTGTAAAAAGGGTAAAACCACATTCCGCCCCATATCCGATGTTTCACTAAAACGTGCACCGGCATCAAACAACAGGCTATGATTTGCCGTTTCCACTACCACGGACAAGCCCTGCCCGACATCTAGCAAGGTCAGTCGAATTTCGCCCGGCGGAATGTGTTGGGTGCGTGGAAAGAATACCGGAAGCAGCATCAAAACACCCAAATAACGAGCAGGAACACCTTTCGGTAATATCAGCAAAAACACACCTGCGCTGGCCAATAATAAGGTCTCTATCGGCAGACTGATCGTTTGCCAGACAGACCATTGAAGCGCACTCAATTTTTCCAAAAAAATCCAGAGGGTCGCTAATATGTGCGCCAACAGAGTAAATAATATGCTCGCCAACGCCGGCAACCAAAACATCAACAGCATGGCACAAAAGACCAGCGGCACCACCAGCAAGGTAATAATCGGCACAGCAACCAAATTGGCAACCGGTGCCAGCATTGAAAAATAGCCAAAAAACAAGGCTAAAACCGGCAGCAATCCCAATGCGGTCACGATATGAATCTTGCCTGCCTCGACCCAATAATGACGCTGTTGTGAATCCCCGGATAACGCAATTAAAATAACGATGACAGCCAGGAATGATAACCAGAAGCCGGGGCTTAAAACCGATAAGGGATCAAGCAGCAGAATGCTTAGCAGGGCGACGGCCAGAATCTGTGATTTTTTAATATGCCGCTGCCAATACTGCGCAAGCATGATGACACACAGCATCATCAATGCGCGTTGGGTCGGCAACGAAAAACCAGCCAATGCAGCGTAAATCAAGGCAATACTCAATGAGGCCATGATCGCAATGCGCTGAGGCGAAACTGAAACAAGGCCAATCCACACCAGAGTACGCCAAATCAAATAATACACCACGCCCGCTATCAAGCCGATATGCAGGCCGGAGATTGCAATCAGATGTGCCGTGCCGGTACGTCTGAAAACTTTCCACTGCTCAGGACTCAAGTCCGAACGGTCGCCAATCGCTAACGCCTTGATCACGCCCCGGGCCAATCCCGGCGTCACCCAGCCATCGATCCTGTCAGCCAGATATTGCCGCCACGCATTGATTGAATACCTGTCTGTTGATAACAAGTCGGCCCGAACTTTGTTTTTAACATAGCCTGTCGCACCAATACGCTGACTAAACAGCCATTTTTCATAGTCAAAGCCACCGGGGTTAAAATAGCCATGCGGTGTTTTTAATTTTACTGCCAAGCGCCATATCTGCCCTGCCTTGAGCGGCTGATCGGGATAATACCAATTCAGGCGAATTTTGGCGGGCAACCCTGGCTTATCAACTAAAGGTATGAAATCAAAACGCACTTTATGCGTTTGGTAATGCGGAATATCAGCCACGATTCCTTTAATAATGACGACTTTTCCGTTGAGATGCGTAGCAAGCCGGTCATCCAATATCGATTGTGCATAGATAGCCGTCCAGCAAAATCCCAAACAAAACGCCAGAATGTGCCAGCTTCTCATGGCGCTTGCGAACAGCGCTAACACCCCTATCCAAATGAGCTGACCTGTATCCGGTAATGCCTTTAAATACTGAACGGCCAGATCACCTAAAAGAAAAAATAGCGCGAACCAGGGCATCAGCGTCCAGCCCGTTTCATAGTCATGTTGTGTTTCTTACCCCTTATGAAAAAAGTTTGCACGATAGAGATACCACGTTAAAACCTGTTAGAATAACAGTCGGTTTACATCATACTATCGTTGATCATGCCCAAAAATTTCATTAAAAAATATTTTCCGGATCCTGAAAAAATAAAGCAGCATAAAAACCTGCAATTCTTAGGCGAAAGATTGCACACACCGAATCTCTGGCATCTCAATCGTCGCTCTGTTGCCATGGCGTTTGCCGTTGGCTTGTTTGTCGCCTGGATCCCGACTCCCGGTCAAATGGTTATCGCCGCCATCGTGGCTTTGTTCGTAGGGGCTAACTTGCCGATATCGGTCGCCTTGGTTTGGATCACCAATCCATTAACAATGCCGCCCATGTTTTATTTTGCTTATATCGTTGGATTATTCTCATTAGGACAAGAACAGCTCGATGCCGATATGACATTTGATGTTGAAAGCGTGTGGGCAAGTTTAGGTGATATCGGCGGGCCTTTTTTATTAGGCTGTCTGATTCTGGGAACCTTGTCAGCGTTTATCGGCTATTTTGGTATGCGTTTTTTGTGGCGCCTGATTATCATCAGCAAATGGCGCAAACGCAAATTGAGAAATGCATCGAGTCTTTGACATTCTGGTCGCGTTGCAGAGCAAAAATACCCGTTTTGGCAACGCGACCTCACTCATCAAGTTACCCAAAGGTGCCGCCATTCCAGCCCCAAAAAGCGCCATGGCATGAACTGAATTCAATATAAATGCGTTCAGCGGGGATTTGTAACTCCGAATGTACTAATTGCGTTATGGCTGTTGATAATGATTTGGCCTGAGCCTCTGTCAAGCCAATGCTTTTACATTCAAAATAAGCTAATGGATCGGTTTTCCCGGCAAATTGCATATCTATTCCAGAACGGATTTCAACCATGACATAGGATTCTGATTTTCCGGTCTCCTCGGCCATCAGCGTGGAAAGCTGCTGCATCAATTGGCCGGTTTGTTGCTTACTTACAGTTTTGTTGGTGGCTAAACTCACAAATGGCATTGTTATACCTCACTCTGATTTCAAAAAAAAGTTCAAATGGTTACATAAACATAACACGCCTGACGGCATCAAAAAGCAATTTCACATTTTTTGTGTAAGGAATCACTAATTTGCTGCGCTTGTAGCCATTAAATACGCTAAACTTATCAGGGCTATAGTACTTTATCAAACAATCTACTTAACTATGGAAAATCTGTGAGAAATTCTTTTTTTCTGGTCATCCCTGAACAAAAAAAAGCTCCAGAACTGGTTCTATCCTATGAAGAATCAAATTTAAGGCAATGGGTTGCCGACCTACCTGCGGCAAACCCATCTCTATCTACACGTCTGTTGCTCGACCAACTCGCCGATATGAATACCGTGGAAATGCCGGCGACCGATCGTTTGACAGCATTAGAAATCATCCGGCCACATTTTCTCCAGATTCAAGACTTTTTACGCACACGTTTAATCCAGACGGGTTTTCCCAAGACGCTTAACGAACAAAAAATCATGGGCGTTCTTTCAACGCTTGAAAAACAACTCTGTATTGGCTATTGGATTTGTGTCAAACAACTTTCACAACGCAATATCAGCTGGTTCCAGAGCAAACATTTAGGTTTGGCATTACAGCGTACTTTAAAGGGATTAAGCACGATTGCACTGACGCATTTCATCATGAACAAACCGGTTCCGGAATGGGTCTGGATTGATCTTCATTCGCTGTACAAATTAAGCAAAAAACATAAAAAAGAAACTGTCAAAATCCCTGATGCCAGTAACATATTGCATAAAAGCTCTGTTGAGGACTGTTACAAACAAATCTTACTCTTGAGTCTGGCTGATCCTGCCACATTGATGCAACGCGAATTTACACTTTGTTATCATTTTATTGAGAAATTAACTTCACAGATCAGCTTACAAGAAGAGCCTGTTAATGCGATGCCAAAACAGTGCTTGATTCAGACCGATGAAGATATTCCCCCATTTTTTGAAAGCCAGGCTACCCCGGATTCATCGGCACGTCTATTTATCGATCTGACACGTTTAAACAAAATCCAGCAACACGCCGATAAATGGGTTGACCCTCAGGAATTTCGCTATAACCCCTCCAGACAAGACAGTGAACATCAGCCTAAACTCGCTGCAGCGCTTTTCAATCAGTTAGTGCAGAGCTGGCAAGGAAAGCCCTTGCAAAATATGCCTTTGTTTAGCGATCGAATCGATCGTCTGGCTGCGATAGGGTTGGAAGCGACCTATGAACTTCAATCCAATCTCATTGAGACCAAAAGCCCCTTGCAAGATGAAATTCAAGCAGAATCATTTTCAGAAAAGTCTTTAAGTATTGAATTCAAACGCCCTAATGCACTTTCTATTGGCAGCCTGGTCAGCTTTCGCCGTATCGATGCAATGCCCCAACAAAGAGCTCTCGGCGTCGTTACTCGGCTGGAATTGGCAAAACAAGATAATAAACTCATCTTTGAACCTAAACTCATTTCACAGCAGGTTTTTCCAGCGACTTATATTCCTTTTGATGCCGATAAAAATGAAGTCTCTCCACAAAAAGCCCTGCTATATGCGATCAAAAAAGACAATATAGAAAAAACGTACATTATTTTGGATTCATTTTCTTTAAAACGGGGTGATTTGTTACGCCTGTTTTTTAACAATGAAGACTTCCCGATTATTTTAAATCATCGTACCAATATCGGCTTGGGCTATTGGCAATTTGAGTGTGGTCGGCTGGAAGAAAAGCAAGTTGCAAAAGTACAGCCTAAAAAAAAGGGTTTTGACTTTATTTAGGGTATCCTTTTCACGAAATTCTGTGATACAAGCCGCTTGAGGTTATGGCATAAACGCCGTATTCTTGTCGGATATTGTGTGACATAAGCCAGCAAATCTATGAATTAAAATCGGGGGTGATATGAAAAAACCTGTAATCATTATTGGTATTGGCGAATTAGGTGGTGAATTTGCGCGTGGTTTTCTGCGCTGCGGCTACCCCGTCATTCCGGTGACTCGGCAAACTAATGTCGAGACATTAAGCCAGGAAATAGCCGATCCTGCCCTGGTGTTAATTGCCGTGCAGGAACAAGAACTACACCGCGTACTGGAAAAGCTCCCCACAGTCTGGCACGATAAGATTGCTCTGATTCAGAACGAATTGTTGCCACGAGACTGGCAACAATTCAATATCCCTGATCCCACTGTTGCGGTCGTCTGGTTTGAAAAAAAACCAAATATAGCGTTAACCAATATACTGTACACCCCTGTTTTTGGCCCAAAAGCCGATATTTTAATTGAAGCCTTGAATGCAATCGGCATTCCGACAAAAAAATTACCAAACAAGGATGAATTGCTTTATGAATTACTCCGTAAGGCGCTCTACATTTTAACGGTCAATATTTGCGGCCTGGTCGAAAACTGCAGCGTCGGCGAGTTATGGGAAAAGCACCCATCATTGGCTATTGCCGTGGCCAAGGAATCCATACAAATTCTGGCCTGGTTGAGTGGAGCAAAGTTAGATGAACAAAAACTGATTGATGGCATGGCCGAAGGCATTGCCGATTGTCCAAATCGAAAATGCCTGGGCCGACGAGCAAAATCCCGGCTGGAGAGAGCATTGGCTTACGCCGAACAAGCCGGAATTAAAACGCCAACCCTCTCAGAAATCTATAAAAACATCACCGCCGACAGCTAAGGTAATTCGCAATAAATAAATCCCCATCCGGCTTGTCTTTTTGTCCGTCTTCCGCGTTGCCTGCATGAATGTAGGCAAGGGGCGTGAGCAGGAACGGAAGCTTTGCAGAAACAGTTACATAGCTCACTATGCGCCTGTTTCTACGCCTTGAATACGAACAAAAATCCTGCGCAATATGGATATTTTATTTACAGCGCATTACCTAAGCTACAATTCTCGCGTCGCACTGAAGGTGATTTCCGGCCAGCGTTCTTCGGTTAATTGTAAATTAACCCGACTGCTGGCCAAATAAACCAGAAAGCCACTGCCATCGATTGCCAGATTATCAAACGCTTTCTTCTTAAACTCATCCAGTTTAGTGACATCATCAGAGGTCACCCAGCGCACCGTATTGATACTGATCGTGTCATAAATACATTCGACGTTATATTCTGTTTTCAAACGGTGTGCCGTCACATCAAATTGCAAGACACCCACCGCACCCAGAATCAGATCATTGTTTTTAAGCGGTCTGAATAATTGCGTTGCACCTTCTTCGGTCAATTGAATCAAGCCTTTTTGCAAGGCCTTTGAACGCAATGGATCTTTCAGCACCACACGTCGGAACAGTTCCGGGGCAAAATACGGAATGCCGCCGAATTTGAGTGTTTCACCTTCGGTAAAGGTATCGCCCACCTGTATCGTGCCATGATTGTGCAAACCAATAATATCGCCCGAGTAAGCGGTATCGACATTTTTTCGACTATCGGCCTGAAAGGTAATGGCGTTACCGACCTGGATTTTTTTGCCTGAGCGGACATGGAATAGCTTCATGCCTTTATCAAAAATGCCGGAGCAAATCCGCATAAATGCCACTCGGTCACGGTGAGCCGGATCCATATTCGCCTGAATTTTAAACACAAAACCCGTAAATTTCGGCTCATCTGGCAATACTTCCCGTTGTTCTGCCTGACGTGGTTTAGGGGATGGCGCATATTCAGCAAAAGCATCCAGCAATTCAATAATGCCAAAGTTATTGATCGCCGACCCAAAAAAGACCGGCGTCAACTGTCCCTCCAGATAAGCCTGTAAATCAAATTCATGACTGGCACCTCTGACCAGTTCAATGTCTTCCCGAAGCTCCTCAGCCTGATCACCCAAAACCTCATCCAATTGTGGATTATCCAAGCCTTTGATAATGTCAGCCTCGGCTATCTTTCCACCATGATGCGGACTGAACAACAACACCTCATCCTTATAAATATGATAAACGCCTTTGAAGCGTTTCCCCATACCGATAGGCCAGGTCATTGGCGCACAGGCGATATTCAGCACGCTTTCCACTTCATCCAACAGATCAATCGGGTCACGCCCTTCCCTGTCCAGTTTGTTGATAAAGGTCAAAATCGGTGTAGTTCTGAGACGACAGACTTCCATCAACTTAATGGTTCTGTCTTCAACCCCTTTAGCAACATCAATCACCATCAATGCGGAATCTACAGCCGTCAATGTACGATAGGTATCTTCAGAAAAATCTTCGTGCCCTGGTGTATCCAGTAGATTCAGGATACAGTCCTTATGCTCAAACTGCATGACTGAAGTGGTGACAGAAATCCCCCGCTCTTTCTCCATTTCCATCCAGTCTGAAGTGGCATGTCTGGCCGCTTTTCGCCCCTTTACCGAGCCGGCCAGCTGAATAGCACCACCAAACAACAGTAATTTTTCAGTAATCGTCGTTTTACCGGCATCAGGATGGGAAATAATAGCGAAGGTTCGACGTCTTTTGAGTTGGTTAACGTGTAAAGGATCTAAGGATTGGTTCATTAATGCGTTTTTTTGAAATTTTATGGTTTAAGCTTTGACAACGGTTAAACTAAATCAGTCGAAAAATGGTAACTGCAAGACCTGCCATCGTTAAAAAAATACCGATTGACCACATGCTCAGTTGCCGTAAATCCCGATGAATCTGCAAAATTTCCTCATGTACGCGCTCAAAACGCAAATCGACTTTCTCAAAGCGTTGATTCATATCCTGTCTGGCCTGCTCAAAACGCTTATCAACCTGTTCAAAACGTTTATCAACTTGCTCGAAACGCTTATTCATCTCCAACCGCGTTTGCTCAATCCGCTTATCAACCTGCTCAAAACGCTTATCCATCTCCAACCGCGTTTGCTCAATCCGCTTATCAACCTGCTCAAAACGCTTATCC
>CAJXMF010000054.1 GCA_913056195.1 uncultured Methylococcaceae bacterium
TCGTTCTCCTGTAACTGTAATGACTTCAGTTACAGGGTAAAGCGAAAAAGGATTTTAAAATTTGATATTTATCCGGTTTTGCAAAAATAAAATGTAATACGACCTGAGCAGAGCGTCTAAACCAGGCGTTCTCAAATGGCGTTTGGCGAGAAAAGAGGATTCTGCGTAACATCAGTTACTTCACAGAAACGACGGCTTGAGCTTGTAAATCTGCGTGATAAGACGAGCGAACAAGTGGCGCACTGGCAACTTGTTGAAATCCTAATTGTTTTGCAAGTTTGGCATAGCGTTGAAATTGGTCTGGATGAATGTACTCGTGTACGGGTAAATGATCTTTACTTGGCTGTAAATACTGCCCAATCGTCAACATTGAGCAGCTGTGTGCAAGCAAGTCTTCCATGACGGTCACGACTTCATATTCAGTTTCACCGATTCCAACCATCAAACCGGATTTGGTCGGGATGTCAGGCTGCTTTTGCTTGAATTGCTGTAACAGCTTCAGCGATTCGTCGTAATCTGCACCAGGCCTTGCTTTCTTATACAAGCGGGGGACGGTTTCAAGGTTGTGGTTGAAGACATCACACGGATGTTTTTGTAAGGCTTCGATAGCGACAGCTTGGCGTCCCCTGAAATCGGGAACCAGGATTTCAATTCGGGTTTTGGGTGTTTGCTGCCGTATGGCTTGAATACACGCGGAAAAATGACCTGCACCACCATCTTTCAAGTCGTCCCGGTTGACGGAGGTGATGACGACATAACGCAAGCCCATTTGTTCAATAGTCTTGGCGAGGTTGACAGGCTCCTGTTTGTCGGGTGCTTGTGGTTTGCCATGCGCCACATCGCAAAATGGACAGCGGCGAGTGCATAAATCACCTAAAATCATAAACGTAGCCGTCCCTTGGCTAAAGCATTCGCCTAAATTTGGACATGCGGCCTCTTCACATACGCTGTGCAGACTATTGCTTCGTAAATTCTGTTTGACACGGGCAACTTGATTTCCGGAGGGAACTTTTATGCGGATCCAGTCGGGTTTGCGGAGTACGGTTTCGGTTTTTTCAACCTTGACCGGAATTTTGGATAATTTATCCGCATTACGTTGATGTGTTGTTGGGGTGAGTCGAGAAGGGGCTTGATAGCTCATGAGTAAAGCATTTTAGTGAGTTGTGTAATGACAGGTAACGCCAGTTCTTGTGTATCGATATTAACACTATAATCGCGTAGTTGAGTGACTTCCAGTCCGGAATAACCACATGGATTGATGGCCTTGAATGGACTCAAGTCCATGGCATTATTCAGACTAAGTCCATGATAGCAACAGCCTTTTTTAATTCTAAGACCGACAGCGCCAATTTTTTTTTCATTAACATAAACGCCGGGCGCTTCTTTTTTTGCAGCGGCTTGAATGCCATACTGGGCCAGTGTGACGATCATGGCATTTTCAAGAATGCTGACCAATTGCCGTGGGCTTTTTTGTAGTCGTTTAATATCCAGCAGAATATACAGCACTAATTGTCCTGGTCCATGGTAAGTCACTTGACCGCCTCGGTCAGTTTCTATAACAGGGATGTCTTTAGTGTTCAATAAATGTTCTTTGCGTCCATTTAAGCCCAGTGTAAATACCGGCGAATGCTCCACTTGCCAGATTTCATCTCGTGTATTTTGATCCCGTGACAAGGTGAAATCCTGCATAGCCTGCCAGGTTGGTAGATAGTCTTGAAAGCCGAGATTTTTTATGCGTGTCGGCATTGGTTATAAGGTCATGACGATATCAGAATCATCGTTCAGGCTTTGATAAATTTTATCCAGCTGTTGTTTGCTGGTTGCGGTAATTTTTACGGTGACCGATGTGTATTTGCCGCCTTTACTGGTATTGGTCGTTACGGCGCCTTCTTTAATATCATCGACATGCTGACGAATAATAGAGACCACTTTGACGTCGAAGTTTTCGCCACTTTTGCCCATCGCCTTGACTGGAAATTCACATGGAAAGGTCAGCGTTGATTCGTGCTGCTCGTTGTCTTTGCTGTGTTCTGTCATGAAACGTTTTGTTTATACTGTTGGAAAAATTGATTCATACGTTGCCAAACCGGGCCGGGTTTTCCATGACCAACGCGTTGTCCATCTAATTCAACGACGGGGACAATTTCCCGGGTCGAACTGGTTAACCAAATTTCACTCGCGTGTTTGAGTTCGGTTAAGGAAATAAGCCCTTCCTGATATGGGATTTGATTTTGCTGGGCGAGTTCAATAATGACCTCACGCGTAATGCCGGGTAAAATCTCGCCGCTGGTTTCGGGCGTTTTTAGCACGCCGTCAATGACGGCAAAGATATTGCTGGCAGCGCCTTCTGTGACAGTATTATTTTTGACCAGAATCGCTTCCGCTGCGTTTTGTTCAACGGCTTGTTGTCGGAGCAGAATATTGGCCAGCAAGGTCGTTGCTTTGACATGGCATAAATCCCAGCGGCTATCATCTAAGGTTATCGCTTTAACGCCGGTTTCGCGTTCGCTGAATGGCTTAATATCTGAGCACATCGCGAAAACGGTCGGCTCGGCATGTTCAGGAAAGGCGTGATCACGTGTTGGCGCAACACCGCGGGTAATCTGTAAATAAATATATTGGTCGCGGTCGGTTGCCAGTAATGGCTCTAACACAGTTCGCCATTGTTCCGCTGTTTTATGCAGCACCAAGCGAATATTGTCAAGACTGTTGTTCAAGCGGCGTAAGTGATCATCGAAGCGGAACAAATGGCCATGATAGACCGGAATGACTTCATAAACGCCATCACCGAATAGAAACCCTCTGTCCAGCACCGACACCTTAGCGTCTGCCAGTGGTAAGTATTCGCCGTTCAAATAAACTGTTTTATTCATTTTCGATCCAGTAATAACAGGGCTTCGTCGTAAATACGCTGGAATAAACTGCCTTTTTTGATGTTATTCAATGCAATCAGTGGCTTGCTGTCAATTTGTTCATCAAGAAGCATGACGCGGAGCAGACCTTTTTCGTCGCCTGTTTTGACCGGCGCAATGATGCGTTTGTCAACAACGGTTTCGGCTTTTAAATCTTGTGCATTGCGCCTTGGTACGGTGACATACAAATCCTCAGCTAATCCCAAGCCGAGTAATTTTTGGTCGCCTTTATAAACACGGGTTTCTATAATCGGCGTTTGTCCATCGTAGAGTTTGCGCGTTTCAAAGAAGCGGAAGCCATAATTTAACAGGGCCTGGCTCTCTGTCGCGCGTGCGTTTTCGCTTTTTGTCCCCATTACCACCGAAATCAATCGCATATCACCGCGTTTTGCCGAAGCAACCAGGCAATAGCCCGCCTCTTCAGTGTGACCGGTTTTTAAACCATCAACTGATTTGTCTCGCCATAACAAGCGATTACGGTTGTGTTGAGTAATATTGTTGTAGGTGAACTCTTTTTGTGAATCCCATTTATAATATTCCGGGAATTCTTTGATAATCGCCTGCGCCAGAATCGCCAGGTCATGGGCTGTGGTGTAATGCCCTTCTTCGGGAAGGCCGGTACTGTTTTTAAATTGCGTGTTCAACATCTTCAAGCGTTCAGCATTCTGATTCATCAGCGCGGCAAAGGTCGATTCATTGCCGGCGACATGCTCGGCCAAGGCTACGCTGGCATCATTACCCGATTGAATCATGACACCTTTCAGTAAATCTTCCACCGATACTTGTTTGCCGACTTCTATGAACATGCGGGAGCCTGGCATTTTCCATGCTTTTTTACTGACGGTCACCTTTTCATTCAGGCTTAAATGACCACTGGCCAGTTCTTTGAAAACCACATAGACGGTCATTAGTTTAGTCAGGCTGGCAGGCGGGAGTGGTTTGTCAGGATTTTTTTCCGCCAGGATTTTGCCGCTGTTAAAGTCCATCAGAATATAACTGCTCGCCGCAATATTCGGTGCCGGAGGAATCAAAATAGTTGCTGCCTGTGCCCATTGAAGGCAGAACAGCAACACTAAAAACACCGGAATGTTATGTTTGAATTTTAAATACGTTTTCATGGATGATGAATGGTATATCAGGAAGGTCAATTGTATCACGCTGTCTTCAGCTTTAATCAGTCGTTATTAAACGGATGTCTTTAATACCCAGATCGGCGAGTTTTTCACTCATTTGTTGTATTTGTTGCTCTGAGGTCAATGGCCCAACCAGGATCTTGTAAAAAATACCCCGTGGACTTTTTGCGACTTTTAATGCCGATTGCGTTTCTGGAATTTGTGCCACTCTCTGTTGTAAGCGGTGCGCATTGAATTTATCTTTAAAAGCGCCGATTTGTAAATACAGCCCGGTTTTTGCTGCTTTAGAGGTGGGTATGGGCTTTGTCGTTTGTTTTATGCTATTTTGCCCAGCTTCTATAGCTTCGATTTCAACATAGCCGGTGCCGGTCTTGACGATTCCCAGTTTAGTTGCCGCTGCATAGGATAAATCGATAATTCTGCTGCTATGGAACGGGCCACGGTCATTTATTCTGACGACGACACTGCGCTGATTGTTCAGGTTGGTCACGCGGACATAAGATGGAATCGGCAGGGTTTTATGGGCGGCTGTCATTGCATACATATTATAGGTTTCACCATTGGCCGTTTTGCGGCCGTGAAATTTTGTGCCATACCAGGAAGCGACACCGCGCTGACGAAAGCCTGTACTGTGTTTTAAAGTGACATAGCGTTTACCCAATACCTCATAGCTCTCCGGGTTACCGGCGCGGGTGCGAGGTTCGTGACGGGGTACAGCATCAGGAATTCCGGCAATATTCACGGGTGACTGTTCGGGCGCACCATCTGGTGTGCTGGAACAGCCTGGTAACAGTAAGACCGTTACGATTGAGGTGAGAATAGATGGTTTTTTTAACTGAATTTTCATGGTTTTAACGCTTGATGACGTGTTTTGATAGCCTGGCTTAATTGATAAACCGCCATGGCATACAACGGACTATGGTTATAACGGGTGATGACATAGAAATTATTCAGTCCAACCCATAGGTTTTGTCCTTCCGCTTGCTCAAAGCGCAATAATTTCAGCGCTGTATTTTCGTTTAGATGATCGGGGGCATAGATATCGAGTCTGCGTAAATCGGCAAGCGTCTGTTCTGGCTTCAAGCCGGAAGTTATGCCTTGCTTCCACAACTCACCTTCTGCCACGACCGGAAAAACGATCGGCTGGTCTTTTTGCCAATGATGACGGGCGAAATAATTCGCAATACTGACAATCACATCGGCTGGATTGTTCCAGATATCGTGTTTGCCATCGTGTTCAAAATCAGCGGCATAACTTAAATAACTGCTTGGCATAAATTGCGGCATTCCCATGGCTCCGGCGTAAGAGCCTTTCGGTTGCAAGGGGTCGAGTTGCTCTTTTTGTGTCAGCAACAGAAAATTCTCCAGTTCGCCCAGAAAAAAATGACTGCGTTTAGGATAGGCAAAGGCTAACGTCGCTAAGGCGTCAATGACCCGATAATTGCCGGTTCGTTGCCCATACAAAGTTTCTACACCGATAATGGCGGTAATGATTTCCGGCGGTACGCCATATTGCTGTTCGGCGGCCTGTAGAATATCCGCATGCGTTTGCCAAAATTTAACACCACCATCAATGCGAGATGATTGTAGAAAAATCTTGCGATATTTGTACCATGGCATGCCTTCTGCCGGCCTTGCCATGGTGTCAAGGATGTTTTGTTTGATTTCGACACGTTTGAACAAGGACTCCAGTGCAGGGCGCTCAAATTGATGTACTTTAACCATTTTGTCAATAAACGCATTCAGTTGCTTGGAGGGTGGTACTTCCGCCTGAGCGATCGCGGTGACGATATTTAAACAAAGGATAAGCCAGAATTCTATTTTCATCATGAGGGGTTAGGTTGGTAAAAATTTTCGATGGGTATGAATCGACATAAGAATGCCAAATCCAGCCATCAATGTCACCATTGATGTACCACCATAACTGATCAGCGGTAAGGGGACGCCGACAACCGGTAAAATACCGATGACCATGCCAATATTGACAAAGACATAAACAAAAAACGTAACGGTTAAGCTTCCAGCCAATAAGCGGGAATAGGTGTCTTGAGCCGCGGCTGCAATATACAAACAACGGCCGATAATCAGAAGATAGAGGAGTAATAATCCAACGCAGCCGAATAACCCGAATTCTTCGGCAAAAACAGCGAAAATAAAATCAGTTGAGCTTTCGGGTAAAAAGTCCAGTTTAGCCTGTGTGCTACCTAGCCAACCTTTTCCATCAATACCGCCTGAGCCGATTGCAATTTTAGACTGGATAATATGGTAGCCTCGCCCCATCGGGTCGGCTTCCGGGTTCAGAAAGGTCAGGACGCGAGCGCGTTGATATTCACGCATAAAATGCCAGAGTACGGGCGTCAATGCGGTCAGTACGCCAATAATGCTGATCATAAAACGCCAGGACAGGCCGGCAAAAAACAATACTGCTGCACCGGAGCTGGCGACGAGCAGGGATGTCCCCAGGTCAGGTTGCTTGGCGATCAATAACGTCGGTATTAAAATCAACAGGCCGGCAATCAATAACTGGCGTTTGTTAGGCGGCAGTGGCGTGTCGGACAAGTACCAGGCAATCATCATCGGCATGGTGATTTTAATCATCTCGGAAGGTTGAAATCGCATAAATCCAAGGTTTAGCCAGCGTTGTGCACCCTTTCCGACCATTCCGATAACCAGCACGGCAATCAATAGCGCAACGCCTATACTGAATAATGTGACGGAAACACGTTTGAACTGTTGCGGATCAACATGTGCTAATACGACCATGACAGTAAATGCAAGGCCCATTCTAACCATTTGTCGGTATAAAATCGCCATATTTTGTCCGCTGGCGCTGTATAGCACCACCAAGCTCAGCAGACTAATCAGCACCAGTCCGATCATCAGCGGAATATCGATATGCAGTTTACGCAATACCTTGCCTAATAATGAGGGGGGCTGAAATTGTTCGTTACGGGTTTCAGTCTTCATGTGCTTTTGTTTGCTCGCTTAAATACTGGCGGATAATCTTACTGGCAATCGGGGCGGAAACCGAGCCGCCATGTCCGCCATTTTCGACCACGACGGCCACTGCAATTTTAGGGTCATTGACCGGTGCAAAGGCAATAAACAAGGCATGATCTCTCAATTTCTTATCGACATCTTCGGCATTATATTTTTCTTCCTGTTTGACAGTGAAGACCTGTGCCGTTCCTGTCTTTCCAGCAATTTGATAGTCAATACCTTTGGCTAGGCGTCTCGCTGTGCCTCTGGCACCATGCACGACATGCGTCATGGCTTGAATAATATTGTTCAGATTCTTAGGGTTTAATGGAATCTGTGTCGTTTTTTGTTGATGTTTTTGAATCGTGCCATCAACGGTTGTAATGGATTTAGCCAGGTAAGGGGTAACAACCCGGCCGCGGTTTGCCAATGTCGCTGTGGCACGTGCTAATTGTAATGGTGTGGCTTGCATAAAACCTTGACCAATACCAACGATTAAGGTTTCACCCGGATACCAGGGTTGTCGTTTGCGGCGGCGTTTCCATTCCCGAGAGGGCAGCAGCCCTGAGCGTTCGCCGACCAGGTCGATGCCTGTTTTTTGGCCAAAACCAAAGCGCGATAAAAATTCATGTATCCGGTCTATGCCTAAAGCCATGGCAAGGTCATAGAAATAGACATCACAGGATTGCGTAATGGCGATATCCATATCAACCCAGCCATGTCCCCACGATTTCCAGTCACGGTAACGATGGTTGACGTTGGGTAATTTATAATAACCGGGACAAAACAGTTTGTGCCGGAAATCGGTGACGTGATATTCCAATCCTGCCAATCCGATAAATGGTTTTATCGTTGAGCCAGGCGGGTATTGGCCGCGCAAAACGCGGTCAAATAAGGGCTGGTCATCAGATTGTTTGAGTGCTTTGTAGGCTTTTCGACTGATGCCATAAACAAATGGATTCGGATCAAAGCCCGGACGACTGGCCAGCACCAGCACATCGCCGCTGGGGATTTCGATGGCGACAGCGGCGCCAGTATGAGATTCCAGGGCATCATAAGCCGTTTTTTGCAGATCAATATCCAGGGTCAACGATAAATCAGCACCGGGTATCGGGTCAATTGCCGAGATTGATTTCACCTCGCGTCCTTGCGCATTGGTTTCAATTTCGGCATAACCGGTTTTGCCATGCAATTGCGTTTCATAATATTTTTCGATACCCGTTTTGCCGACATGATGGGTACCCTGGTATTCCGCTACCGGCAGCGACTTGAGTTCTTTCTCGTTAATGCGGCCAACATAACCTATGACATGCGAAGTTAATTCAGCGTAAGGGTAATGGCGTACCAGACGGGCATGAATATCCACGCCGGGAAAAAACGGTCTGACGGTGGCAAAACGTGCGACTTCTTCATCGCTCATACGTAGCAACAAGGGCACACTGCTGAAGGGTTTTCTGCGCTTGCGTAAGGTGTGGAAACGGTCCAGATTTTCAGGGCTGATAGCTAATAGTTTTTGCAGTCGCGCCAAGGTGTCATCAAGATTTTTGACTTGTTCTGGAATCAGTTCGAGACTGTAAGATGGAATGTTTTCGGCCAAAATGCGGCCTTTACGGTCATAGATAATGCCGCGTGTAGGTGGCAAGGGTACGACTTTAATCCGGTTATCTTTCGCCAGCGTGGCATAGTGCTCATGGCCGACAACCTGCAAATAAATCAGCCGGACAATCAGACCTAGCGTAAGTAAGAGGATAAAACCGAATATAGCGATCACACGCGTCAAGAAAATTCGGTTTTCCTGTAACGGATCTTTAACCGAATAACGCTTATACATTTTGCATTACCCTCTGATACGAATACTGCGCAACAGGATAAAAACTACCGGCCAAAACAAGGCGCCGCTGAAAACTGGCCACCAAAAGTGTAAAGACAGGGCCGATTTTCCCTGCAGTGTTTCGAGCCAGTACGTCAATAGATAAGCTAAAAGCAAACAAAAAAACACAAATATGCTTTGTTGCGGTATCGGATAATGACGGATACGTTTATGTAGGCGCACCACAACGTAGCAGACTATGGCATAAATTAAGGCATTTTGACCCAGCAATCGCCCCGTTAACACGTCAACCAGCAGGCCAATAATCCAGGCACTGAATACGCCAGTACGCTCAGGCGTGGCTAAACTCCAATAAATCAAAACCAGCAGCACCCAGTCAGGGTTGATATCAGCCAGAACAGGCGGCAATGGCGCAATACGTGCTGCCATTGCCAGAATAAGGGTAAAAATGTAGGACAGTGGTACAGCGTTATTTGTCATCGTTTCCGTCCTGTTCATGCTCAGCAGGTTTTTCATCAGTGAGCGCTACTGGGGTTGAATGGCTCCAGACAATCAGTACTTCGCGGATTTTATCCAGTTTTGCTGTCGGCGTGGCATGAATCAAGGCAAAAGGCTTATTCGGTTGCGCTGAAAATTTGTCAACGAAAGCGACAGGGTAACCTTGCGGGAAGACGCCACCCAGTCCGGATGTGACCAATAGATCACCGGGCTGAATATCGGCATTATTGGGTAAAAATGGTAAGTTGAGTCGGTTCATCCGGCCACTCCCAATAGCGATCGTGCGCAAACCATTGCGGTTAACCTGAACCGGGATGGCATGATCAGGATCGGTAATCAACATGATTTCCGACTCATTGGGTAACGCGCGAATCACTTGACCGACGACGCCATGTGCATCCAGAACCGGTTGTTTGGCATGTACGCCGAAACGGCTGCCTTTATTGACGATAATTAAATGTTCATAAGGTATCAGCTTGACGGACAGGAGTTCGGCAATCAACACCTGTTCGCCAATTTTGAACGAATTTTCCAGCAGCGCACGCAAACGAATGTTTTCTTTCTCCAAGGCGGCAAGCTTCAGCAATTTGACGTCATTGATCAATTGTTGTCGCTTTAAGGATTCGTTTTCCGTTTTTAATTTGCGGTAGGACATCATCGAGGTGTTAAAAAAACGATAAATATCCTCTGGCAGGTTGACCAGTAACTGTACAGGATAGACAACATAAGCCAGCGCTGAACGTAAAGGCTGCAGTTTATCGGTTTTATAATCTGTAACCAGCAAGGTGACAGATAATATCAAAACCACCAGCAGCCGTGTATTGAGCACAGGTCCTGAGGCAAATAAAAGCTTAATGGTAATAACCCTCTAGAATGACGCAGTGGCTATAAATGATGGTAGTCAAGCAGACTGAAATTTTAGTGTATTGTAATAGGTTGTAGGATACGTTTTTCTATCGCTTACGGCAACGGCTCTTGCGTTGTCTTTTGTTCTGCATCCATGCCGTCTTACCCATCCTGCGAAACAACATATTCGACGTATTATTTATTATTCCAACGAAAAGGCAGAAACGCCTTTTTGATCCAGCATTTCCAGAACCATGCCTCCGCCACGGGCGACACAGGTCAAGGGATCGTCGGCGATGTAAACCGGCAGGCCGGTTTCTTCGGCAATCAGTCGGTCGATGTCTTTCAATAAGGCCCCACCACCGGTCAATACAATGCCGCGGCTAGCGACATCGGCGCCAAGCTCGGGTGGTGTCTGCTCCAGGGCGACTTTCACTGAGCCGACAATGCCCGATAACGGTTCTTGCAAGGCTTCCAGAATTTCATTGCTGTTTAATGAGAAGCTTCTGGGGACGCCTTCAGCCAGATTTCGCCCGGTCACCTGAATTTCTTTGACTTCTGTGCCGGGGTAAGCAGCACCTACTTCGTGTTTTATTTGTTCCGCCGTCGCTTCGCCGATTAAAGTGCCATAATTGCGGCGGACATAATTGATAATAGCTTCGTCAAAACGGTCGCCACCGATACGGACAGAGGCGGAATACACTATGCCATTGAGCGAAATGACCGCAACTTCAGATGTGCCGCCGCCAATATCGAGCACCATGGAACCATGCGCCTCATCGACCGGTAAACCCGCACCGACTGCAGCGGACATGGGTTCTTCAATCAAATAGACTTCGCGGGCACCTGCCATCGTCGCCGATTCTCGAATTGCGCGGCGTTCTACCTGGGTTGAACCGCAGGGCACGCAAATCAGAATTCTGGGGCTGGGTCTGAGTAATTTATTTTCATGGACTTTTTCGATAAAAAATCGCAGCATCCGCTCTGTTACGGCAAAATCTGCAATGACGCCATCTTTTAACGGCCGGATTGCGGTAATATTACCCGGGGTACGGCCCAGCATATCTTTGGCGTCGGCGCCGACGGCGGCAATGGTTTTAGCACCGCGCACCCGGTCTTCCTTGATGGCGACGACCGAAGGCTCATTCAGAACAATTCCTTGGCCCGGTACATAAATCAGCGTATTGGCTGTTCCCAAATCAATCGATAAATCATTAGAAAAAAGGCCGCGAATTCGTTTGAACATCTTTTTCTGTATCCTTAGCACGCATAAAATTGTATTACTTTAACAATCAGTAGGTATTAGAGCAAGATATAAAGTATCATATTCATTCATTTTATTACGGAGTTCTTAAAATGTCTTTAACAGCGGATGATGTTAAAAAAATTGCGCATTTGGCGCGTTTGGGTATCGATCAGCAAAATATCGATAATTACACACAAGATTTATCGCGCATGCTGGATTTAATGACGCAAATGAATGATTTAAATACGGATGATGTTGCACCGATGGCACATCCTTTAGACCAGCAGCAACGGCTACGTCCCGATGAGGTGACAGAATCTGATCAGCGGGAAAAATTTCAAAGGATTGCGCCTCAAGTAGAAAATGGCCTTTATCTGGTTCCAAAAGTAATCGACTGATGATCTGATCATGCATAACAAAACTCTTATCGAATTGGCGGCTGGATTACGCAGTCGCAGCTATAGCAGCGTCGAATTGACGCAACATTTCTTAAGCCGGATTCAACAGCATCAAGATTTAAATGCGTTTATTACGGTCAGCGAAGATATCGCGTTACAGCAGGCCGAACAGGCCGATAAAAAGCTGGCCAACGATGATGGCGGATTGTTGACCGGGATTCCACTGGCGCAAAAGGATATTTTTTGCACCGATGGGGTAAAAACCACCTGTGGTTCCAAAATGCTGGATAATTTTATCGCGCCTTACAATGCAACGGTGGTGGAAAAATTCAACGATGCCGGTGCTGTGATGCTAGGCAAGCTGAATATGGATGAGTTCGCGATGGGCTCGTCAAACGAAACCAGTTTTTATGGCGCAAGTAAAAATCCATGGAACAGTGATACCGTGCCCGGTGGCTCTTCTGGCGGCAGCGCGGCGGCAATAGCGGCACGCTTAACCCCGGCGGCAACCGGCACCGATACCGGCGGCTCGATTCGTCAACCGGCGGCATTGTGCGGCATTACCGGGCTGAAGCCAACTTACGGCAGGGTTTCGCGTTATGGCATGATTGCCTATGCCTCGAGTCTGGATCAGGGCGGCCCGATGGCGCGTTCTGCCGCCGATGCGGCCCAGCTACTGCAAATGATGGCCGGATTTGATACGAAAGACTCGACCAGTGTTGATCATCCGGTTCCTGATTATTCGGCTGATTTAAATCAACCGTTACAAGGTCTTAAAATCGGCTTGCCGGAACAATTTTTCAGTGACGACCTGGATCAGGCGATTGCCAGCGTTATTCAGGCCGCTATTGATGAATACACGAAATCAGGCGCACAAATCAAATCGGTTTCCATGCCGCATCTTGACTATGCGATTCCGGCCTATTATGTGATTGCTTCGGCAGAATGCTCCTCTAATTTATCCCGTTATGACGGTGTGCGTTTCGGTTATCGCTGTCAGAATCCGCAAGACTTGGAGGATATGTATACGCGCTCACGCGGCGAAGCCTTCGGTGCGGAAGTTAAACGTCGTATTTTAATGGGAACCTATGCCCTGTCAGCCGGATATTATGATGCCTATTATCTGAAGGCGCAGAAAGTTCGCCGCCTGATCAGTAATGACTTCAAACAGGCTTTATCTGAAGTCGATGTTCTGATGGGGCCGGTTTCACCTACGACGGCATTCAAGCTGGGTGAAAAAACCGGTGATCCGATTCAAATGTATTTATCTGATATCTATACAATCGCTATCAATTTAGCGGGGCTTCCGGCGATGTCAATTCCAGCAGGATTTGTCAATGAGATGCCGGTAGGGCTACAAATCATCGGCAACTACTTTGAAGAAGCAAAGCTGTTGCAAACAGCCCATCAATATCAGATGGTGACAGACTGGCATCAACGCACGCCTCACGGTTTTGAATAAGGAGTCATTTATGGAATGGGAAGTAGTTATTGGTCTTGAGATCCATGCTCAGCTGGCCACAAAATCCAAAATTTTCTCGGGCGCCTCAACCGCTTATGGTGCGCAGCCGAATACTCAGGCTTGCGCGGTAGACCTTGGCCTGCCGGGGGTTTTGCCGGTATTAAATCAGGAAGCGGTGCGTATGGCGGTCAAATTTGGTTTGGCGATTGAGGCTGAAATTACGCATTATTCAGTGTTTGCGCGTAAAAATTATTTTTACCCTGATCTGCCTAAAGGCTATCAAATCAGTCAGTTTGAATTACCGATCGTCGGGCCGGGACATATTGACATCGATGTCGATGGCAATACCAAACGCATTGGTGTGACCCGGGCGCATCTGGAGGAGGATGCCGGCAAATCATTACATGCGGATTTTCAAGGATTGACGGGGATCGATTTAAATCGGGCCGGCACGCCATTGCTGGAAATCGTCTCAGAGCCGGATATGCGTTCGGCCAAGGAAGCTGTGGCCTATATGCGTAAATTACATGAGTTAGTGCGTTATCTGGAAATTTGCGATGGCAATATGCAGGAAGGTTCATTTCGTTGTGATGCCAACGTTTCCGTGCGGCCTAAAGGACAGCAGGAATTTGGAACCCGTACTGAACTGAAAAACATCAATTCCTTTCGGTTTGTCGAGCGCGCTATCAATCATGAAGTCGAGCGACAGATTGATGTGATTGAAAACGGCGGTACCATCATTCAGGAAACCCGCCTGTACGATGCTGATGCCGATGAAACCCGATCCATGCGCACGAAGGAAGAGGCCAACGATTATCGTTATTTTCCTGATCCCGATTTATTGCCGATTTATATCGAAGACAGCTTGAAAGCGCAGCTTAAAAGCGAGCTACCGGAATTGCCTGCCGCTAAAAAAGAACGCTTTATGTCACAATTTGGACTGGATCAGGAAACCGCGGGTATTTTGACATCAACGCGGGAATTGGCGCAGTTCTTTGAGCTGACCGTTGAGGCATCCGATAATGTGGTTAAACTTGCGGCCAACTGGATCAGTGGCGACTTGATTGGTGCCTTGAATAAACAAAGTCTTGAAATTACCGAGAGTCCGATTGATCCTGTGCGATTAGGCGGTCTGATTAAGCGTATCAGCGACAATACGATTTCCGGTAAAATCGCCAAGCAGGTTTTTGAGGCCATGTGGCACGGTCAGGACAGTGCGGATGACATTATCGAAGCGCAAGGCCTGAAACAGATTACTGACACGGGCGCAATAGAGGCGATTATCGATACGATTATTGCCAATAACCCGAAACAAGTGGAGCAATATTTGGGTGGCAAAGAAAAAGTGTTTGGTTTTTTTGTGGGGCAGGTGATGAAGGAAACACAAGGCAAAGCCAGTCCGGCTGAAGTCAATAAAATGTTAAAACAGAAACTCAAGAAATGACCCTTTCGCCCGGCTAATGTTTAGTAGCGTTAAACTATCCGGGCGCAATAGCGTTGACATGTTTTTAGCCTTATTATAAAAACTGGGTGATGTGTGAATAAGGTAACCGGGAAATGAGACAAGATATATTGCCACTTTGTATGATAATAGTTGTGTTGTTTGGCAATATGACGCAAGTTTTTGCGGCCACTTTTCCGGTAACGAATATTCCCGATACCAATCATGTTGATTTGATATCGACTCCCCCAATAACGCAACAAAATGCCGCTAAAATTAAAAAATCTTATTTGAAAAGCCCAGAGAACAAGCGATTTGATGCAGAGAAAAAAGCCGCGTTAGCAAATGGGGTGACTGTATATCGGCATACTTTTAATGGTAGAGAAAATCGCCGGGATAGAAATGGGTTGTCGCCGGCAAGGATAAGCCAAAATAATCCAGATGGCGTTGAGGCGCTTTTAGAAACGGTGCAGGATAAAATTCCGCTGTTAGATGATGAAAAGATGAGCCAAATTGAGTGGGTAGCTAAAGACCTGAATAGCAAAGCAGCCAACATAAATGTTCAGATAGATCAGGCTTTTAATAAGATCAGGGTGGACTCATTTCTAATGAATGCACTGTTTCCAATGGATGAGAATGCGGCTGCTGTCGGTTTTTCTCAAGGTGATCGGCAGCGTTTGTTATCTAATCAGGCTTATGTCCAAGGTATGCATACAACTCAGCTATTGCTGCAGTCAGAAGAGGTTGAGGAGCCGAAAGGTTTTGTTGCATTTATTTTTGCAATACCTCGTTACTTGTTTGATATTGGTCATATAATTACATTATCACTGATTTTTGTATTGTTTTGGGGGATTTACAAGGGGCTTGATTTTTTTCTAAACAAGCGCTGGTAAGTCCGCTACCGGGTTGCCGTATTCTAAAATTTTTGTAACTACTCAGCGTAAATTCTTCTGTGGGCATAGGCTGTTGATTTATC
>CAJXMF010000055.1 GCA_913056195.1 uncultured Methylococcaceae bacterium
ACGCTCGACCATCGCATTAAAAGTGCGGTGCTCTACCGGCTGAGCTAACGACCCGACAAAGATTGCTAATTATAAGCTATTTTATTAAATTTGCAATTATTTTTTGCCGTCTGTTCTAGATTCCAAACCACGTTATTGAAAATAGCGCATTTTTATTACCCGGCTGTTCTGATTTTTCTAAAAAACTCGACTTGAAATGTTTTTTCATCGTGGTACCTTTAGGGTCCCCACTACACTATAATAACTAAAAACTTTTTCTAAAGAGGAATTCAACATGAGCAATGGTGAAAACGAA
Source organism: uncultured Methylococcaceae bacterium (assembly GCA_913056195.1). Classification (GTDB taxonomy): domain Bacteria; phylum Pseudomonadota; class Gammaproteobacteria; order Methylococcales; family Methylomonadaceae; genus Methylomarinum. The sequence goes on from CAJXMF010000055.1 coordinate 296, forward strand.
AATTTAAACGAATCAGAATCTACATCTGCATCGGAAACAACCCAAGACAACACACAAACCGAAACAACAACTGAAACAACAACTGAAACAAGTAATGCTAGTGCGGATACAACGGGCAATAATATCGTCGCTAAGATTATGGCGCTCAAAGAATCCAACCCTAAAGTGTTCTTTGGCGGCATTGGCGCTGTTGTTTTGCTCATTGTCATTATTATGATCAGTTCCGGTTCCAATAAACAAATCCCGACATTCCAGCAAACCCCTATCGTTATCGGCAATGAATATAAATTGCAGGGCCCAAATGCAACAGCACCTGAAGCCACAATTCGTTTAGTCGCCGTACCCGGTTCTATCGCTGCATTTGACGATTCCGAAGAAGATGATCGCGTTGGCGGCTGTAAACATATGCCACAGGGCACACGCGTCAAGGCACTACAGACTCAGGCGGCTTATGGCAAAAAAGACGCTTTCGTTCAAGTTGAAATATTGGAAGGCGAATGCAAAGGACAAACAGGATGGACGCTCGGCATTAATATTAAATAATATTGACATCCTCAATTTATCCTCTATAATACCTAGGATAAATTGAAACGCGGGAATAGCTCAGCTGGTAGAGCACAACCTTGCCAAGGTTGGGGTCGCGAGTTCGAATCTCGTTTCCCGCTCCAATTCTTAAATCCTGGTATGCCAACAGACCTTAAACGCCCTGCTGTTTTATGCTTTTCAGGTCATGACCCTAGCGGTGGAGCAGGCATTCAAGCCGATATTGAAACCATTATCAGCCATCATTGCCATCCATGCAGTATCATTACCGCCCTGACCGAACAAGACACCCATAACGCCAAAGCGATTTACCCTCAATCTGTCCCGGAATTTATCCGACAAACAGAAACCCTGTTGGCGGATATCGAGATCAGCGCAATCAAAATTGGCCTGCTGGGCAGTACAGATATTGCCATTGCTCTGAGTCATATTTTAAATCAACTACCGACTATCCCGGTCATTCTCGACCCGGTTTTGGCTGCTGGCGGCGGTAAAGATTTTTCTGATCCTCAACTGATTGAAACAATCATTCACAAACTCCTCCCCTTGTGTACTGTCATCACACCGAATAGCCATGAAGCACGATTATTGACGAACCTCAATGATTTAAAAAGCTGTGGTGAAAAGTTACAACAACATGACGCCGAGTTTGTTTTGATCACAGGTGCGCACGAACAAAGTCAGACGGTCGATAACCTTCTATTTGGCCCCGACAATAGGCATGAGGTTTTTCATTGGGAACGACTTACCAGTGAATATCATGGTTCTGGCTGTACTTTGACCAGCAGTATCGCTGCATTGATCGCCCATAACCTTGACCCGTTTACCGCGATTTCTGAAGCCCAGGAATACACCTGGAACAGCCTGGCTGGTGCCTATCGCACCGGACACGGACAACTCAACCCCAATCGCCTGTTCTGGACTGAGGAATGAAACTTCCAAATCAGGGCGTTTACGCCATTACGCAGACTGAAAACCGCAGCCAGCCGCAAATTCTGGAACAAACAGAGGCCGCCTTACGCGGTGGCGCGGCGGTTTTGCAATACCGTAACAAATCGCCTTTACAGGATACCAGGCTGGCAAAAGCGCTGTCTTCCCTGTGTCAGCATTACCACATCCCGTTTATCGTCAATGACGATATTGAATTAGCCGCTGCCTTAGAGGCTGATGGCGTTCATTTAGGCCAGGACGATGGCGATATTCAACAGGCCAGACAGCGTTTAGGCTCCGATGCCATCATTGGTATTTCCTGTTACAACGACCTCGACAAAGCGCTGGCCATGGAGCGTTCCGGCGCGAATTATGTCGCCTTTGGCCGGTTTTTTCCCTCCTCATCAAAACCGCTCGCTCGCCCGGCCCAAATCCAGACATTGCGACAGGCAAAACAACAGATCGCCATACCTGTCGTCGCCATCGGTGGCATTCTGCCCGAAAATGGCCAACAATTATTAGACGCTGGTGCTGATTTTTTAGCCATAATTGGGGGTATTTTTAATCACGACAGCCCGGAACAGGCAACACGCGACTATCAGAAACTGTTTCATCGCCAGACATCATCCAACAGCCTTTGAGAGCATCGTCTTAAAATCAAAATTATATCAACAACTTACGCGTGATTCGGTTACTCGGCTTCACATACCAATATTCATCCATGTTATAATCCCGTTTTCTTTTTTCGCCTGACAAAGAGGATATTATCAGTGGCAAACATTACGACCAGAAAATCTGTAATGACACTTTTTTCATCACCAACCTGTGCCATGAGCCATTGCGCCCGCATCGTCCTGCATGAAAAAAAGATAACCGCCGATATCGAATATTTTGATCCCGCCGAACCCCCTGAAGATCTGCTGGAGCTCAATCCTAACGGCACATCGCCGACGCTGATCGATCGTGATCTGGTGCTCTATGATTCGCGTATTATCATGGAGTATCTGGATGAACGTTTCCCACATCCGCCTTTGCATCAAATGGATCCGGTGTCTCGCGCCAATACCCGCATGATCATTAAACGTATCGACCAGGACTGGTATTCTTTACTGGATGAAATCCTGAACTCTGGCGAAAAAAAATCCGCACGAGCCAAAAAGATGCTGCGTGAAAGCTTAATGGCCGCAGCCCCCGTTTTCGATGCGGCGCCTTACTTCATGAGCGAAGAGTTTTCCTTGACCGACTGCGCATTAGCCCCTTTGCTGTGGCGTTTACATGCACTCGGTATAGACCTGCCCTCGCTGGGAAAAGGCATCACGGCATACGCTAACCGCCTGTTTACCCGTAAAGCATTTCAGGACAGCTTAAGTGATGCCGAAAAAGAAATGGTTCAGGGCAGCAAATGAGTTCATTAAAACCTTATCTGATTCGTGCTATTTATGACTGGATTCTGGACAACAATCTAACGCCCCACCTATTGATTGATGCCGACCACCCGGATGCCGTGTTACCCGAAGATTTCATTGAAAACGGCCAAATCGTGCTGAATATCCGTCCTGAAGCAACCGACGCATTGTCACTGGGCAATGAAGACATTCAATTTAACGCCCGCTTTGCCGGAAAAGCAATGCACATTATTGTGCCGATTTCCCAGGTTCAGGCTATTTATGCCAAAGAGAATGGCAAAGGCATGGTTTTTGATGATGAAAACGATGACACCCCTCCACCAGCGCCTGAACCTGAAAAAAAACCTGCTGGCAAGCCCCATCTTCGCGTCGTTAAATAGTTCTTCTTTTCAGTCTTTTTTCGGCCCATACAACGGAGTAACATTGGCTTTATTCGCATCTCCGGTCTGGGCCGAAACAATTTTTGCTGTTCCTTTCCGCTTAACCTGATCGATGCGAATCACTTCATGCATCGGAATAAATGAACGGCTGACATACTCAAATTCCTGTCGTAATTTCTCCTCAGTCGGATCGACGACAATGGCAGATTTCTCGCCAAATACAAAATCCTCGATCACAATAAAACCATATAAGTCTCCCTGGAATACGGATTTTGCATACATTTCATAAATCTGCCCCTGATTCATGAAAACAATTTTGTAAATATGTTTTTCTGCCATTTGTGTCAAATTATCGTTAAAATAAGTGCCATTCTAACATCAACACGAAAACATCATGGCTAAGGAACATTACACAATCTACCTCTCCGGTGAAATTCACACCGACTGGCGCGAAAAGATTCAAAATGGCATCATCAGGCACGAACTCGATATTGACATACTCACACCGATTACCGACCATGATGCCAGTGACAATGTTGGCATCAATATTTTAGGCCCTGAGGACAAGCCTTTCTGGAAAGATCATAAGGCTGCCAAAATCAACGCCCTGAGAACCAATAACTATATCAGCCGTGCCGATATTGTCGTGATTCGCTTTGGTGACCAATACAAACAATGGAATGCCGCATTTGATGCCGGCATTGCAACGGGCTTGGACATTCCTATTATCACCTTACACGCACCCGAATTAACCCATCCCCTGAAAGAAATTGACGCTGCTGCAATGGCCATTACCGAAACCCCCGAACAGGTTGTTGAAATTCTGAAATATATTTCCCAATAACCGGCTTCATCATGTGCTTTACGCAGGACAGAATGCGACAAATACTAGACATAGTGTCCTGCGCACCAGCCGGATGACCAGGCCCATTGAAAATTATAGCCCCCCAGCCAACCGCTCACATCAACGACTTCTCCGACAAAATACAGACCCGGTACGGTTTTGCATTCCATTGTTTTTGACGATAAGGCATCGCAATCGACGCCACCGACCGTCACTTCAGCCGTTCTGTAACCTTCGGTTGCATTCGGCTTCACGCGCCAATTCTGCAACTGTTCTGCAAGCTTTTGAATAGGCACAGCCTGCAAACGCTTCAACGGTATACCGGCCACATCTTCTGCCAATAAGGTCTTCAGCAGTTTTTTCGGCAATTGCTTCGCCAATACGGTAATAAGCAGGCTATCAGGCCTTTTTTGCTGCTGTTGCTGCAACCAGTACGGAAAATCCAGATCGGGTAACAAATCAATTGTAATCGACTCACCGGGCCGCCAATAGGAGGAAATCTGCAAAATCACCGGGCCACTCAATCCTCGATGCGTGAACAACATATTTTCCCGGAACACATGGTTTCCAAAACGCACGACAGCCGGCACGGCAATGCCGGATAACGGTGCAAAGCGTTGTTTATCACAATCCTGCCAGGTCAATGGCACTAAACCGGCATGGGTGGGCACAATCGGCAATGAGAACTGAGTAGCAATCTGGTAGCCAAAAGGTGTTGCGCCCATTTTAGGAATCGACAAGCCGCCGCTGGCAATCACGAGAGATTGGCAAACATAACAGCCTTGAGTGGTTTCCAGCCTAAACCCGGAATTTTGTGATGTTATCGATGTTATCCTGATAACCGCCGTATTCAACTGAATTGAAACACCATATTGCCGACATTCACGCAATAACATCGACAAAATATCTTTGGCACTGCGATCACAAAACAATTGTCCATGATCACGCTCATGGTACGGAATGTTATAGCGTTCAACCCAGGCGATAAAATCCCATTGGCTGTAGCGGCTCAGCGCCGACTTACAGAAATGTGGATTACGCGACAGATAATTGTCGGCATCAATGCTCATATTGGTGAAATTACAGCGACCACCGCCGGACATCAGTATTTTCTTGCCCGCCTTGTTGGCATGATCAAGCACCAAAACCTTACGGCTGCGTTTACTGGCTTCAATCGCGGTCATCAAACCAGAAGCGCCCGCTCCGATAATGATGACATCATACTGAAGCATTAGGCACTTTTTCCATCCAGCGTTGCCCAACGCTGATAAGCCTGTTCCAATGATTGATTGACTTCATTGAGCTCGGCTAGCATGGCACTGACTTTTTCCTGCGATTGTTTGTAAAAATCAGGCTGATTGATAAGCGCATTCAATTCTGCCTGCTGTTTTTCCAGATCCTCGATAATACCCGGCAATTGTTCAAGTTCACGCGCTTCCTTGTAGCTGAGTTTGTTTTCCGACTTGCTTTTGGGTTTTTCTTTCTTTACCCGTACATTCTTTTCCGCCGTCCGTGCCTGTTGTTCGCTTTTTTGTATACGCAACCAATCGGAATAACCGCCGACATATTCATTGACTCGCCCACCGCCTTCAAAAACAAATACATTGGTCACCACATTATCCAGAAATTGCCGGTCATGACTGACTAACAACAACGTGCCTTCGTACTCCACCAGTTTTTGCTCCAAAATCTCCAGGGTTTCCATATCCAGGTCGTTCGTTGGCTCATCCATCACCAGTAAATTAGCCGGTTTGGTAAATAATTTCGCCAGCAGCAAACGATTTTTTTCACCACCGGATAAACTTTTAACGGGCGATCTTGCCCGTGCTGGCGGAAACAGAAAATCAGCCAGATAGGACATAACATGTTTGCGGCCAGCCGGAAAATCAATAAATTCACTGCCTTCCGCCACGGTGTCGGCCACCGATAGATCCGGGTTCAGTTGCTCCCGTAATTGATCGAAATAAGCGATTTTAAGACGCGTACCATGTTCGACCGACCCCGAAGTCGGTTCAAATTGTTTCAGCAACAATTTCAGCAAGGTCGATTTACCGGCGCCATTGGGCCCTAATAAACCGATCTTGTCGCCACGCTCGATACGGCATGAAAAGTCCTGAATAATCACCTTGTCGCCATAAGCGAACGTCATCTGTCTGGCTTCAATGACTTTTTTGCCAGAGGCTTCAGCCTGGGTCAGATTGACCTGTGCCGTGCCCTGCTGATTGCGTCGCTGCGCTCTTTCTGCCCGTAATTTTTGTAATACCCGCACGCGGCCTTCATTACGTGTCCTGCGTGCTTTAATGCCTTGTCGAATCCAGGTTTCTTCCTGGGCCAGCTTTTTATCAAATTCGGCATTTTGCCGCGCTTCTTCTTCCAGAGCGGCGGCTTTTCGGCGCAAATAATCCTGATAATTTCCCGCCCACGACACCAGCTTGCCGCGATCAAGCTCGACAATGCGTGTTGCCAGTTTTTGTAAGAATGCCCGATCATGCGTGACGAATAATACCGCGCCTTTGTAATTTAAAATCTGCTCTTCCAGCCAGGCAATGCTGTCAAAATCCAGATGGTTGGTCGGTTCATCCAATAATAAGACATCCGGTTCGATTACCAACGCCCTGGCCAATGCGACGCGCCGTTTCCAGCCGCCGGACAAAGTATCAACCTTGACATCGGCCGGTAACGCTAATTTTTCCAGAATGGTTTCCACCCGTTGCTGCAAGCCCCAGCCATCCTCGGCTTCCAGTTTTTGTTGAATATCACCCAATTGCGCCAAGGATTGCTCACGGCCATCCATTGCGGTCAATGTGGCGTGATATTGATTGATTAAATCCCCCAAATGTCCTAAGCCACTGGCAACAGCCTGATAAATGGTATCGTCACAATCCAGCTCAGGTGCCTGCTCCAGCCAGGCGATACGCACCTCAGGTTGGCGCCAGACTTCGCCACTGTCGGCCGCAATATGGCCGGCAATAATTTTCATCAAGGTCGATTTTCCCTCGCCATTTCGACCTAATAGCCCCACTCTTTCGCCGGGGTCTAGTTGAAATTGAGCATTGTCCAGTAGAGCATGTGTGCCATAGGCCATGGACACTTTATTCAAACGTAATAAAGGCATTATTTTTTAAGATAGGTTCTGATTAAATCCAAAGCGACTACCGTCGCTCGCTGTTGTTTTTGTCCGCTTGTTCCCGTCAGAAAGCGTTCATGGTATCGCTCACCTGAAGGCCCCTTAAGATAACTAAGCAGTTGTTGATTTTCGTCGCTATAAAGCTGTACTAAACACAGGATATTATCCGCCAGGGCCAGCATGGGTTCGGCCAGCTCGCGGGCAACCTCTTTCATGGATTTATTGGCTCGCACACTGTCTAGATCCGGATAGATCTGCGCCTGCCGCAAACAGGGGTAACCGGCAAAACGCGCGCTGATGGCGCCGCAACTGATACTCTCGATGAGCGTTAATTGCAGATTTTTTTGTTGTAAGCTTTCGGCAATCATCGCCTGCAGCGACGTATACTTATCGCCCGTTTCGATACAATACACGCTATCCCCTAAACAGGCGGCCAGGTCATTCACCACCTTACGCCGTTCTGATGCGTGGAAAGCAGCCGGAAACAATAATTTAACTTCAATATCATCGGTCGTAGTGCGAAAACCCAGCCTGACCTTATCCGGCAACGTCAAGCCGGATAATTTCTGCTGGATATCCGATTCACCTAAGCCCAGCAGACGTAAAATAATCAGCGTATCGGGTACGATCTTAATAAAATCATCGCGTAATCGGGGTTGTATGCCATACCTGAACATTTGTTTCATTTCCGCCGGTACGCCGGGCATAAAATAAAACCAACATTGTTTGAATTGAATGGCAAAGCCGGGCGCGGTTCCCCAATGATTATCCAGCCGAACACTGCCCTCAGGCAATAAAGCCTGTTTTATATTGCTGGCCGCCATCTCGCGTTGCCGCTGATTAAAATAAGCCCGAATCTGTGACAGCGCCGCTTCATCCAGCACTAATGGCTTCTGAAAAGCAATGCTGACCGCCTCTGCGGTCAAGTCATCGACGGTAGGGCCGAGACCACCGGTGCAGACACAACAATCGGCACGTTCGGCAATTTCCAGCAACAGGGCTTGCAAATGAGCCAGGTCATCGCCCACCGCACTGTGCCGAATCACCTGAAAGCCCATATCATTCAAGTGCGAAGCCAGCCAGGCTGCATTACTGTCCACAATCTGACCGCTGACGACTTCATCACCCTGGGAAAAAATTTCGACACGTGGTTTCATAGCTGTTGATAGTAAAATGGAAGCATGGCTAAACTCAATACTGTGGTGACCGTCACCGACATGGCGTATAGACCGCTGTCTAATTTGTAACGATCGCAAAAAACAATGCCCAACACCATGCTGGGCATCGATAAATCAAGAATGGCCGCCGCTTTTTCCCGCGACGGTATCGGAAAGCTGTCGGCAATCGCGAATAACAACAGCGGAATAAACAGCATTCTGACCAGGATCACCGGCAACACAAAGGGTATATTTTGAATACGCATAGACGACCAGTTCAACGCCAATCCTAACGAAAACAACATGATGGGCACGACCGCCGCCGACATCTTTTGCAACACGCCCAACAACCAGTCGGGTTCGGGGATATGGTTTTGATTCAACAAAACGGCAATAAAAGCCGCCCAAAATGGCGGTGTATTCAAAAAAGACAAGATAAAGCGGGGTTTATGCGACTCCTGGCCATAATGCCTTGCGATAACCACGCCCAGGGTAAACAATAATGGACTGGCGGAAAAATAATCGAGTTGAATAACCACCGAACGCGCCCATTCGCCAAAAGTCTGCTCCAGAACCGGTAACCCCAAATAGGTTACATTCGGAAAAGCTGAGGCCAGGATGACGGCGCCGGTTTTAGCCGGCGTAAAGTTAAACAGCCGACAAAACATCCAGGCCAACAGTATCCCGCAGAGAACGGCCGTTGCGCCCAACCCCGTAAATGCCAGAGATTGCAGTCCTATATCGGCTGTCCACAATACCTCAATCACCAAGGCCGGCAGGAAAAGATAATAGATCACTGTCGTCAGCACGTTCCGGGTCTGTTCTGCGTTCAAACCACCCGGTTTGATAAAGCGCCAGACCGTTCCCAACAGCATAAGCAGTGCCATTTGTATCAATGTCGTTGTCATGGCGCTATTTTACCATTCACGCTGTTCCCAAGTTGCGGTAATATGGACGGTTTTTAAGACTGGTGATTTTTTAATACACATTCAGAAACCCTCTCAATATCCCTTTCTCCTTTTAGGTTTGAGAAATACGCTGAATATGTACGTTTTTTAGATGATTTACATGGAACCCAATATGACAGAGACTTTTATTTCCACAAAACCCATTCCTGTCCGTGAACGCTTGATCATGGCTTTAGATGTACCCAGTATTGAAGAAGCCAAAAAACTGGTTGAAGAACTGGATGATTCCGTTATTTTCTATAAAGTTGGGATGGAATTATTCATGTCTGGCGACTATTTCGGCTTTATAGAATGGCTAAAGGCTCGACATAAAAAAGTTTTTGTCGATTTGAAATTTTTCGATATTTCTGCCACCGTCGGGCGTGCTATCAAAGCCTTGAGCAATAAAGGCGTTGATCTGGCAACGATTCATGGAAACGACGCTATCATGGAAGCGGCGGCCGCTAACAAAGGCGATTTAAAAGTTCTGGCCGTGACCGCCTTGACCAGCCTGGATCGTGGCGATTTAGATGATTTGGGCTTCAAATGTGATGTACGCGAGCTGGTACTGTCCCGTGCAAAACGGGCCTTGCAGATTGGTTGTGATGGTATTGTGTCGTCCGGACTGGAAGTCAAAATGATCCGCCAGGCACTGGCCGATAAACTATTGGTGATTACTCCGGGAATACGGCCGGTCGATAATCGTGAAGAGGATGATCAGAAACGTGTGGTCAGTGTTGAACAAGCGTTTGAAAATGGTGCCGATTATATTGTCGTCGGGCGACCCATTCGAGATGCGGAAAACAGAAAAGCCATGGCTGAAAAAATTCAAAACCAGATTGCAGATGTTTTTGCTTAAAACCTCAGGTTACAGCACCCGCCAATGCGGGTGCAGTAACGAGAAAAGGTATTCCCTATTGAAAAATGGCTTCAAACGAATAGCCACTGGCATCCAGAATCTCTTTCAGCCTTTTTAACCCATCCATCTGAATTTGTCTGACACGTTCACGCGTAACACCCAGCTCATTCGCCACCTGCTCCAGTGTCGCCGACTGATGTCCACATAATCCATAACGACGCACAATCACTTCGCGTTGTTTTTCGGCTAATTGATAGACCCAGTGCGTGACATTGTCCTTGATATTATCTTCCTGTAATTGCTCCGCTGGTGTGGCGATTTTTTCGTCGCTGATAAAATCAACCAGTGGCTTGTCATAATTTTTACCACCTGCAACATCCATTGATCTCACCCGTTCATTCAGTTTCAACATTTTGCTGACAGTTTGAACCGGTTTATCCATATAAGCGGCAATTTCTTCTTCCGACGGCTCATGATCCAATTCCTGCGCCAAAGCCCGCTGTGCCTTTAAATAACCATTCATTTCTTTCACAATATGAATCGGTAAGCGAATCGTGCGGGTCTGATTCATGATAGCGCGTTCGATGGTTTGACGAATCCACCACGTTGCATAGGTTGAAAACCGAAATCCTTTCTCGGGGTCAAATTTCTCGACCGCACGAATCAAGCCCAGATTCCCCTCTTCGATCAAATCCAAAAGTGGCAATCCTCGGTTTAAATAGCGTTTTGAGATTTTAACCACCAATCTTAGATTACTTTCGATCATAATCTTGCGGGCAGCCTCATCGCCCTGCAAAACGCGCCGCCCATAAACCTTTTCCTCATCGGCGGACAATAACTTCGATTTACTCAACGCATTTAAATAAGAGCGCGTTGCATCGAAAGCACTATCATTGACACTATCATCAATAACCTCTTCTTTTACCTCAGCCTGTTTAGCCCCTGCCATCAAATCAAAAACATTGACCTCAGGAACGACTGTCGCATTTTCACTTGAAAAATCAATCACTTCGCTTGTCATAAAACACCCCCTAAAATGGCCTTAGCCACCTTTGATATTATTTGTCAGGTAAATACCGCAATGGATTTACCGGATTGCCTTTTTTTCTAATCTCAAAATGCAACGAAGGTTTTCCCCCTCGTTTTCGCCCGACTTCGGCAACTACCTGTCCCTTTTTAACGTACTGCCCTTCCTTAACCAGTAATCGACGATTATTGGCGTAAGCACTCAGGTAAATGGTATTGTGTCGAATGATGAGTAAATTTCCGTATCCGACCAAACCTTTTCCACTATAAGCCACTTTCCCGGAAGCCGCTGCTCTGACTTTTTGCCCGGGTTTTCCGCTAATATCGATTCCTTTGTTCTGGGTTTGAGAAAAAGATTTAACAATCTTCCCTCTTAACGGCCACTGCCAAGTTAACTTTAACAGTTTTTTGTTAACGTATGATAAAGAAGAATTTTTCTGTGATTGACTTCGCGTTTTATGAGGGGGTTTGTGTTTTTTATGTGATTGATATCGCGTTTTTTGTTTACGATGAAAAGCGGCCGCTGACCTTCTTCGGCCATCAAACAATTTTATGACCTCGCCGACCTCCAGCCTATAGGGTGATTTCAGCCTGTTCCATGTTGCCAGTTTCCGATAACCGTAGCCTGAACGCCGACCGATCGCATACAGCGTATCACCTTTATGGACAACATAATATTTTTGCGTTTTCGGAATATCTCGCGCATAACTTCTGACTGGCGCATAATGTCTGCCGCCACAGGCCGTTAATAAGGCGAGAATAAGGAACGTGAATGAAATAAATTCAGCAATATGAACGTTCCTTTGTAATGCTGCAATCAAGCGGGCCAATGGATTTACCCTAACAAAACTTTTTTAGCCTGATTGATTTGTGCTGCCAGAAAATCGGAACCGCCCCGATCAGGGTGAAGTTTTTGCATTAATTTTCGATGGGCTTGAATAATGTCCTCCTCGCTAGCGCCAGGTTTTAAGCCTAAAATCTCATAAGCCTGTGCGCGGCTCATCTTTGCATCTCCCATATTGCTTTGTTTACCGTCCGATTGAGCCGAACTGCGTTGCGTATAAAACCATAGCCATAATCGTTGCAATTGCGGCGCATAACGCAACAGAACTGGCAACATCCTGGACAATCCGGCCACCACCACACTCGCCGCGGCTATCACCCAATTCAGCTTCCCCGTCAGTGCCAGCACGATAAAAAGTCCGGCCAGAATGATCAAACCACTTTTTCTTATCGCTTTGACAACCTCATGTGCCGGTGTTTTCAAAAACCATCGCATCAGATAAAAAATCATTGCCAACACGATAACGAACAACACAACCCGAATCATAATTCTCCTTCCAGTATATTTCCCACATTCAAAAAATAATGTCAGACTTCATCATTCAACGCGCCGTTCATTCAATGCACATAAATATTGATTGAATGTATTAAACGCCTTGTGAATAATTTTGGAATGCATCATTTCAATATCAATAAGCTTAGATGCCAAATAAAATTTTATGCTATTCGGCGATGCATGCCATTCCTGACTGATTCGTGTTTTATTACCTTCAGCTTTCCATACCCAGATTCCATAGCCTAAAAAATCTCCCGCATAAAATTCCACATGTAACCGTTCTAAATCCTTGATGGCGACTGTTCTAGCGTAAAACTGAACATCAAAAAAGCTATGAACCGTAATTTTGACGCATCCCCCCACTTGTGTAATCGGTTGATCACCAATAATTTCAGATTCCCACAAAGTATTCCACCAGCCACCATGACCACTGACGGCTTGAATCATCGCCTGATACACCGTCTCTAAATCACCTTGAATCAAGGCTTCATCAAAAGTATTAAATTGAGTCATTTCCAAATTCATGATACTGATCATCTATCTGCACCTATGCTAACGCAAGCACCCGTTTAAAAATACAGCCATTTTCATTTTTACAGATTTTTTAAAGACAGCTCACAACAGAATACGGATAATAAGGACTTTTAACGCACAGGTTTAACAGATTAGCATGCAAAAAAGCGCCACCCCGGTACTCGGATTTGCAGCCTATAGTGGAACAGGTAAAACGACCTTGTTGACCCAGTTAATCCCACGTTTAACGCAATCTGGCATTAACATAGGCATTATCAAACACAGCCATCATGATTTTGAAATCGACAAGCCCGGCAAAGACAGTTATCGGCTAAGGAAAGCGGGGGCTTCACCGGTGATGCTGGTATCAAACCACCGTCGCGCCATCATTACCGAATTTAGCACGGTTCAAGAACCTAAACTACAGGACCAACTCGACGCATTTGAGCAAAACAGTGTCGACTTGATTCTGGTTGAAGGTTTCAAGGCCGAAAAATTCCCCAAAATTGAAATCTACAGAACCGAGCTGAACAAACCCTTACTTTATCCAGACGATGACAGCATCATTGCCGTTGCCAGCGACACGCCCCTGCCGCTGCCTGCCCACGTCACAGCATTGGATTTAAACAATGCTCCACAAATCCATAATTTCGTTCTTCAGTTTATGGATAAAAGCATATGAAAGACCTCTGTTTAAGCCACGAAAGCACATTATTAACCCTGGAACAGGCATTGCTGCAAGTCAAGCATAGCCTGAGCCCTATCACGGCCTGTGAAAGCATTGAATTGAAACACGCCTTAGGCCGCGTATTGGCAGAAACCATCCATGCTCCCATTGATGTACCGGGCGCAGATGTCTCAGCCATGGATGGGTATGCCTTTTCCAGCCGGGATATTATTCAAGCCAGCCACCCCATCCAACTTAAACCAATCGGTGTATCCTGGGCGGGTAAGCCTTATCCAGAATCAATCAATCCGGGTGAATGCGTGCGTATATTTACGGGCGCGGTGATTCCGGAAGGTGCCGACAGCGTGATCATGCAAGAACAGGTTGAATACCAGCAGGCGTGCATTAAATTTCCGGCTGACTGTCCAGCCAAATGCTTTATCCGCCGCCAGGGCAGCGACATCAAGCGCGGCCAGGTCGTATTGCAAAAAAACCGCCGACTCAGCCCGGTCGATTGCGCATTACTGGCTTCGGTCGGTATTTATGCGGTTCAGGTAAGACGCAAAATCCGCGTCGCTTATTTTTCCACCGGCGACGAATTAAAATCGCCAGGCCAAGCGCTTGAAAACGGCCAGATTTATAACAGCAATCGCTATGCCCTACAGGGTCTGCTCAACAATCCGCACTTAAGTGTCAGCGACTTGGGCTGCTTCCCGGATGATAAACAGATTATACAAACACACATAAGGCAAGCCGCACAAGATTTTGATGTGCTCATCAGCACCGGGGGCGCATCGGTTGGCGATGCCGATTTTATTGCCGATATACTGGCCCGCGAAGGACAGATAAATTTCTGGAAACTGGCGATAAAACCGGGAAAGCCGCTGGCTTTCGGTCAATTCGGCGCATGCTATTTTTTTGCCTTGCCTGGCAACGTCGTTTCGGCCATCGTCACGTTTGAAAAAGTCATCCAGCCCGCCTTGGCCTGGTTATCGGGGCTAGAGGCCGGAAAACCTTTACGTCTAAGCGCAACACTGCAAGCCGATTTAAAAAAAATTCCGGGGCGCCTGGAATTTCAACGTGGTATTTTTCATCAGAATGCATCGGGCGATTTCCATGTCTGTCCTGCCGATGGTCAAGACTCACATCAGCTCGGTGCATTGAGCCATGCGAACTGCTATATCGTTCTGGAAGCGGATGTGACAGGTGTAAAAAAAGGCGAACGCGTCACCATTGAACCGTTCTCAACCTGGATTTGAAAGCCGTTTCAGGAACATCTACTTTGCACTGTTTCAATCACGATGAGCCGTAATCGTGATTGAAACAGTGCATACGAAGACTATTAATAACTTCCCGTAACTACTCAGCGTGTTTGGAGCTGAAGGCATAGGCTATTGATTTATAAGGAC
>CAJXMF010000056.1 GCA_913056195.1 uncultured Methylococcaceae bacterium
TCCAGTGAGTGATTAGATAGAGGCTTCCTAAAATAATTGGTGCTGTAATAAAGATACGAAAGGCATAAAATATACGCTGATTATTTAGTTTTATATTATCTTTAATCGGAACAATAAAGCCCAATAACAAAGTATAAAAAAGTAAAAGAACGCCATTTTCTTTACTCAAGGTCGCAAGTAACAAGGTGCCAGGAAAAGCAATAAAACAGAAAAAAATAGTTTTTTTATAATGCTGAGTGATATAGGCTTGCCATGCAAAACTGAGAAAAAGAAGACCTGTCACCGTAAAAAGTGCGGATAATTGTGCCATACGTTGCACTGGATACAGTACAGTGCTGACATGGAGTGGCATGATCGCCCAGAAAATGCTGGCTAGTGCCGAAATTTGCCATGCTTTGGAATTATCAAACTGATATTGTAATAATCGGCCAAAAAGCCAGAACAACAATAAAGCGATCAATAAATGAATCAGCAGATTATGATACTTAAATGCCCAAGAGCTATTGCCATGAAAAGCAAGTGTTGAAACCAGGGAAAGTTTTGAAACAGGACGCCCTTGAGGACCAATGCCTTGTTGGCTAATGCTGTGCCAAATCGAGTCAATGGTATAGTTATCAGTGATTAAAGGCTGGATATTGGTTATATCATCCAGTAGAAAAGGGCCTGACAGATTCGGCCAATAAATAATAAAGACAATCGCCAGTATTCCAATAAGGAAATAGAAGGGAGAATTTTCTGTAAAGTGTCGTGAAGTTAACTCCTTAAATCTATTTTTATAATGCATTGAACAAGATATTTGATAGCTATAAGTCAGGCAGATAGTTAATCATATCTATCTGCCTGTAGAATGAAATGATTAACGGATTAGCGACAGCTAGCAGGTACGAACTTAGTACCTGCGCTTGCTGTACATTTCCAGTTAACAGAGCCAGAAGAATTTGTTGACGGTCTCAATTTTATCCCAACAGTTGCCCCCAAGGTCGTACTGTTAGCATTGACAGTAACCGCACCTTTAGTAGAGTCGTAACTCATACTTTGAACATACTTGGATGTTGCATTTGTAGTAAATCCTGCGTCAGTTGCAGTAGCCGGAAACTTACCATTTGTTACAATATATTCGCTGATAGCCATTTTTGCTGGACCAACAAAATTGATCAATTCAGTCACTTTTGCGCGAGTCATGTAATCTTTGTATGCTGGAATTGCAATAGACGCCAGGATACCGATGATTGCTACTACGATCATCAATTCAATTAGCGTGAAACCTTGTTGTACTTTTTTCATAATATTTACCTATAATTAATTGCGAAATCAAAAATATAAAAGCATGTTTGATGCCAACTCCTCATTTTTTTATTTTTGCTTTCTAATCAATGTGTTGCATACATATGTATAAATTTATCTGATGATTGCACCATCATTGGCGACGTAATTTTGTTACAATCTGACAAAATTTGTCACCCTCCTCCCCCCAAAAAAACTCCGTTTAAAAACAAGGTATAACTACCTATTGTCGGCAACTCCCACCGCCACAACCTCAACCTGCTCGACTGCGGCATGGGCGTCATTATTATGCGCCAGGCTGTGGAAGAGATAGATCAACAGTACGCCTGCGGCGATGAAGACAAGTTGTTGCAGTGAGGTTTTTATATCGGTTTTTTCATGCAGCGATGGAATCAAGTCGGCGACGGCAATATAGATAAAGCTGGCGGCGGCCATCGCCAGGAAATACGGCAGATATTGATGCAGGTTTTCCAGGGAATAATACGCTAAAACGCCGCCAATGATAGTTGTGAGACTGGACATGATGTTATAAAACAAGGCGCTGCGTTTGCTGTAGCCACTGTGCAGTAAAATCGCAAAGTCTCCGACTTCTTGCGGAATCTCGTGCGCAGCGACGGCCAGGCTGGTGACGATGCCTAATTGTACATCGGTCAGGAAGGCCGCCGCAATCAAAATGCCATCGACAAAATTGTGAATGCCATCGCCGATAATAATCAGGGTTCCGGCCGAGTGCCTGGCGTGTTTGTCCTGGTCCTGGTCGCTATGCGTTTCGCAGGCATGGGAATGGCAATGGCGCCAGACCAGCAATTTTTCCAAGGTAAAAAACAACAGAATACCCGCTAGAATCGTGCCGGATACGGCCTGAATGTGTTCCGGCTTGACTTCTTCAAACGCATGAGGAATAAGCCCCCAGAACGATGCGCTCAGCAATGCGCCGGTGGCAAAACTGATGCCATGTGGCAAGATCTGTTCTCTGTGTGCATCCGGAAGCCATAAAAAAATAGCGGCCGCCAAAACACTAAACACGCCGCCTACGGCGGTAAATATAATGATAAAAACAAGCATTAAATCCACGTTTAATCTCTCCAGATTAACGTTGCCATGCGGCCTGTCTGGCCGTCACGACGGTATGAAAAAAAACAATCCGGCGCGCTGACCGTGCATAGCTCGCCACCATAAATCTGGTCAATATGGTGTTGCCAGAGGTTTATACGCGCCAGTTGATAAATATTGGCCAGCCATTTGCTTTGGCCTTGTTTTTTGAAGGCGGTTGCAAACGCGCGATGGCGTTGAACAAAAGCCGCTCTGACCTCGTCGCCCACTTCAAAACAATCCGGCCCGATGGCAGGCCCCAGCCAGGCGAGATAACGATGCGCCGGCAACTGTTTGAGGGTGTTGTCAATAATGCCGGCCGCCAGTCCGCGCCAACCGGCATGGATGGCGACGATGGTTTGTCCTTGTTCGTCGGCCAGTAAAACAGGTAAGCAATCGGCCGTCATCACTGCACAGACCACCCCAGCTTGTCGACTGAAACTGGCATCCGCCGCAATCGGCGGCTTCTCTGAACCGGCTGTTGCCGGGACCGCATTGGCACTGTGTATTTGTTGCAGCCAGAAGGGTTCAGCCGGTAATTTGAGTGCTTGCCTGACAATGCGCCGGTTTTCGGCCACATCTTCAGGGCAGTCACCGACATGCGTCGCCAGATTCAGACTGGCGTACGGCGGTTGACTGTTGCCGCCGTCTCGCAACGTGGTGGCGGCATGAATGTTGGCCGGCACAGGCCAGTCCGGCTTAATCCAGTCCATCTTCGGCAAGGGCATCAAGCAGATTTTGCATATCCTCCGGCACGGGCTGTTGCCATTCCTGATAGTCGCCGGTTTCCGGGTGAACCAGTCCCAACAAGGTTGCATGCAAAGCCTGGCGTTTAAAGCCGCGCAGAGCCTGTTCCAGTTTTTCGCTGCACCCCGCCGGGAGCTGAAAACGACCGCCATAAACCGGGTCGCCGACCAGCGGATAGTTAATATGCGCCATGTGCACGCGAATCTGATGGGTACGACCGGTTTCCAGTTTGACGCGAATCAAGGTGTTGCGTTTAAAACGTTGCACCAGCCGGTAATGTGTAATCGCCGGTTTACCTTCGGCGCGGACGGTATAGCGTTTTCTATCGACCGGATGGCGACCAATCGCTTCGTCTATGGTACCGCCCGCCGTCATCCAGCCTTTGACCAAAGCCAGATATTCCCGGTTAATGCTGCGTTCTTGTAATTGGGAGGTCAAGCTATGATGCGCTTTTAATGTTTTGGCCACCATCAACAGGCCGCTGGTGTCTTTATCCAGCCGATGCACAATACCGGCGCGGGGCAAGGTGTTCAGTTCCGGGGCATGGTTGAGCAAGGCATTAACCAATGTCCCCTGCCAGTTTCCGACTGCCGGATGCACCACAAGACCCGCTGGTTTATTGACAATCAACAGGGAGCCATCTTCATAGACAATATCCAGCGGAATATCTTCGGCTTCCGTTTCCATCACCACTTCAGCTTCTGCATCCAGGGTAATGGTTTCGCCACCTTCCAGCTTATCGCGGGGCTTGAGCTGGCGCCCATCGACCTGGACTTTCCCGGCCTTGATCCAGGTTTGTAACTTGCTGCGCGAATAATCGCCAAACAATGCCACCAGGCATTGATCCAGTCGCTTACCGGCCAGCGTATCGGGGACTTGTGCTGTCAAAATCGCCATATTTGTCCTAACTTACGTTATACTCAGGAAATCAGCTACTCACATCCTCCCTGTTTAGTATAAAATTCGAAAAACTGTCTATATTACAACGTGTCTTTATTATTATGCGATTTATTTTGGCAAAACTTCTGTTACTTTGTGTCATCACCGTTCTGTTACCGGGCTGCGAAACATTAAAATCCTTAACGTCGTCCGAAAGCACCGATGACTCAGAGAGTTACAGCGGCTGGGATGCCAAAAAATTCCATGACCAGGCCCGCGCCGCTATGAAATCGGGAAACTACAGCAAGGCTATTAAATTATATGAGGCACTGGAGGCACGTTATCCTTTTGGCCCGTATGCCGCCCAGGCTCAACTTGATGTCGCCTATGCCTATTTTAAAAATGACAACCCTGAATCTGCAATTGCCGCCGCCGATCGTTTCATCAAGCTACATCCACGCAACCCGCATGTCGATTATGCGTATTATTTAAAAGGTTTGGTCAATTACAACCGCAGCATTGGCTTTCTGGATCGTTTTTTACCCACAGACCGCTCACAGCGCGATTTGAGCGATGCGATGAAAGCGTATACAAACTTTGCCGAATTGATTCGTCGTTTTCCTAACAGTCAATATATCGGCGATGCCAAACAGCGCATGGTAGCGCTCAGAAACAATATCGCTCGACAGCAAATCCATATCGCCCGCTTTTACATGCGTCGCCGCGCGTATATCGCCGCCGCCGATCGCGCCAATTATGTCATCGAAAACTATCAACGTACCCCAGCGGTACCTTATGCATTCCTGATTTTGCAAAAAGCTTATGACAAGCTGCAACTGGCCGATTTAGCCGCCGATGCCAAACGCGTATATGAGCAAAACTATCCAGACGGTCCACCACCACTCGCGCAGCAAAATCCGACACCAATCGAACGTTTCTGGAATTTCACCGGTATGGACGAATAAACACGCAATGATAACGTTGAGCAAGCCAATACGTGGGTTCAATATCATTTTTATTGTTCTTTTTAGCGCCTTTTGCCAAGCCGAACCTGCAAAGCCCGCCGCCTTGTTCCAGAATCGTTTTTTCACACTGTCAACGGATAACAGCCTGATTTGTACAACACATAAACAAGGCTACTTTAGCCGGTCAAAATTAGAAGAAATCATCCACTTTTATGAGCAACACAGCCCGGATTTACAAAAATACTCAGTCGAGGTACTGACCGACCATACGCATCCTGACCACCTGGCCGATTTAGCCGATTTCAGACAGCAATGCCAACATCAGAGAGAACCGGATCGCTGCGTGTTAAACCTTTACTGGGACGACGAAGATGCCGCCGCCCGCGCCCTGGCCTTATTTTACGATACTAAACTGATCATCAAACACAGTGATGATTATCAATCGCCACGTTTTAATGCCGATCACTTGCGCGTGTTCGAGAAAGGCATCCGCAAAATTCCGCCCTTTCTTCGCCGTGAAATCAATCATGCCAAACCGCATCAGAATTTTAACCAGGCGCTCGAAAACATCCCCATCCAGATTCGCAGCCTGATTCATGACGCATTCCCGAAAGATTACGACACCAGCACCTGGACAGACCACACCAAACCCTTAATGATGGTGCCGGGCACTGGATACCGCGGTGAAACGGTCGCCCAGGTCTTCAGCGGTCAAAATTTAATTATTTTTACCACCAAAGCCTTCGATAAGGCTAAAGATGGTAATTTATACCGGGATATTGACCTGAAATATCGGGTCGATTTCAGGCTGCCCATTCTGGTCCATGAAATCGCCCATACCATCGATAATTTCCATTTCTGGAATGGCAAGGATGAACTGTTTTTTTTCTACTGGTATCGCAAAATGTCCACCGACAGCGAAACCAGCCGCAAAATCCGCCAGGCTCATCTTGCCTTATGGCCATCAAGATGGTTCGAAGCCTTTGAATATTTATGGGAAGTCAATGAAGGGCGTTATAACGGCCGCATTCAGGAAAAACTGGCCGAACTGTTTGCACAGTATGTTTTAATCCCCGAGCGACTGGAAATCAGCTCGCCCGAAGCCTATCAATGGCTGAAAAACGATGTCTTCAAAGGCATCGAATATCAGGGCTACGACAGTTGCCCGGAGCCTGTGGTAGAACCCTTAAATTTCTGGCAAGATGCCATTGCTCGGGTTTTAGGGCAGTAATGCAATATGCTGTTGCCAATCCAGGATTTATTTAGGCCCTGCTCAAGTTTGATACCATTTTCTCGTTCCCAAACTCTGTTTGGGAATGCCTGATTCAGAAGCTCTGCTTACAGGCCGTCACAGCGGAGCTGTTGATTCATGTATTCCCAAGCCGGAGCTTGGGAACAAGGAATATCTCTTAACTTAATGGCAGTGACACAGCGCCGGGTTTCCTTGCCATTAGACGGTCGTTTTCCTTTGCAGATAATACTGCACCAGCAACAGGCTTTACACTGACTCGCCCAACAACTCCGCCAACAGCCCTTTAAGCCGTTGCTGCTGGGAGGTACGCTGTAAGCGACTGGCTGTGATGATGCTTTTTAATTCAGCTAAAGCCTGTTGAAAATCATCATTCACCAGCAGGTAATCATATTCGGCATAATGACGCATCTCGCTCACCGCATCGCGCATGCGCCGGGCAATCACCGCTTTATCATCCTGGCCACGGTTTTGTAAGCGCTGCTGCAAGACCTCAATGGATGGGGGTAGAATAAAAATAGACTGGCATGGCATCATTTTTCTGACTTGTTGCGCACCTTGCCAATCAATTTCCAAAATCACATCCTGGCCTGCCGCCAGATTCGCTTCAACCGTTTTCTGCGCCGTGCCATAAAAATTATCGAACACTTGCGCATATTCCAGAAATGCCTGCTCGGCGATCATCGCCTTAAACGCATCGACAGAAACAAAATGATAGTCCACCCCTTCCACTTCAACGGCTCTCCTCGGCCGCGTGGTATGCGAAACAGAAACCACCACATCCGTCATCTCAGCGATAAGCTGTTTTACCAGACTGGTTTTACCCGCCCCTGACGGTGCGGAAATAATATAAAGCGTACCTTGTGTCATCGTTTTAATCTATTCAATAAAAATCCGCATTTATTAGACCGCACCCGTATAACCACGGCCATTAAGTTAAGAGATAACCCTACAAGACTATGCCCCTTCTACATTCCCAAGCTGGAGCTTGGGAATGAGCTAACACTTTCCTTAACTTAATGGCCGTGACCCGTTATAACCCCATCGTCCGATCTAACCGCTAACAATACCAGATAAGCCACCCGTTAGCAGTAGAATCCATCGTTTTTTTGCAACTGACCTTGTTTTTTTACAAAAAACACCCATCTCAGTTTTAGCACTAAACAAAAAAACAAGGAGAACGAATAAAATGAAGCACCTCGATGATGATTTAATGCAGGTAACGCTAAAACCCGGCACAGACCGTGGTTATGACTTTGTATCCGACTCGGAAATTGTTGCACTTAAGCAATTCCAGCCCCCTGTCGGCATCATGAGCATATACCTGGATGTACGTCCCGAAACGCTTGCCGAAACGCCGGTTTTAACCCGCTTTAAAGACGCGGTAAAAGCCATCCGCACACATCAGGAAGCGCAATGGAACCACGATGATAAAGTGCGTTTTAATATGCTGGTAGAGGCACTGGAAGACGACTTGAGAGAGGAAGCACTCACGCCACATGGTCGTACTTTAGTCCTGTTTGCCGCACCATCGCGCATACGCCCTAAGCGCGGAAAAGTAGATTATGCCTTATTTAAAACCTATTATCTTCCTGATGCGGTTCCTGATTTGATCGAATGGGGACAGACGCCGGTGCTGACGCCGTTATTAGTCCTGCGCGATGCGCATCCACAAACTGGATTGATGCTGTTCAATCGCGAAGAAGGCCGCTTCTTCCTGTATCACTTAGGCGAAGTCGAAGAATACAATATTGGCATTAAAAACGAGGATGGCAGTGCATTAAGCAAGGCCAGCCCCTGGCACGGTTACGGCGAGCACAATCACCAACAGTGGCAAAAAGAACATCAAGCCCGATATTTTCGTAATGTCGCGGCAGTCTTGAGCAAAGTCGCTCAAAAAACGAAATGGGAATGGATTGTTTTAGCCAGCCCGGATATTCAGGAAGCCAAGCATCTGTATAACTACTTACCGGACATGCTCAAAGAAAGAGTCATCGGCGAAATTGCGTTGCCGATGGCGGCGACTATCACCGAAATTCGTGATACCGTAAAACCCATCGTTGATGCCGCCGAGGCCGAAGAAGAAAAAGCCACCGTGCAATTCTGGCAACAAGAATTAGCCAAGCCAGATGGTTTAGCCGTCAGTGGCGTCGCAGATGTCGTGGAAATGACGCAGGAATACCGTATTGAAACGTTGATATATAGCGAAGGCTTTATTCAGCCCGGTTGGCAATGTAGCGATTGCGGAAGCCTGGTTGCCGATATTCTCACCGAAAAACCCAGTAAATGCCCTTATTGCGATGCCAGTTATTTGCTTGAAAAATCAGATATTATCGGGGAATTAGCACTCAAGGTAATGCACGCTGGCGGTACCATCGAAGTCGTTCAACACGCTGAAACCAAAGCGCTGGTGGATACCGAAACGTTTATTGGCGCCGTGTTGCGTTATTGATCAGACATCCCCTCCCGCGATGAATCGCGGGAGCCACCTTCCCGCTTTTAGACTGACGATCTCTCTCCACACCAACCCAACAAGGCATTCAGATACCCGTATTCACTATCATTGCATCGTCAAAGGCGTCACTTGGTAAAGGTTCCGAATTAACCAGGCATCGACCGGTTCGGGTTTACCCAGAAAAAAGCCCTGTCCAAATTGAATACCGGTTTCGCGTAAGAAAATGAGGGTTTTTTCATCTTCGATAAACTCGGCTACGCTCTGCATGGACAGACCTGCCGACAGCGTGTGTACCAGCTTGAACAAACGCTGAATAGCCGAACTGTTACCAATCATACTCGTCAGGCTGCCGTCTATTTTCAGGTATGTCGCCACCCCGGCTTCAGCCAGTTCTACCACTGTTTTCAGGGAAGAGAAACCGGTGCCAAAGTCGTCAATGGCGAATGTAATTCCAGTCTCCTGATGAAATTCTATCACCTGTTCGACGCTGTTCAGCATGGTTTGCTCGGTGAGTTCAATCACCAGATTGATATTTTTTAACGGCCCCCGAATCACATCCCTTAAGTGTTGTTGATACGCCGGGCTGTTTAATGACGCTGGAGAGCAGTTAATGAATAATGGCTGATTCAACTGTTCCAGCGCCTCAGCATGCCGCGCGATGGTGTTGAGTATCAAGGTGTCAAAGCGCTCGATCAAATTCAGTTCGATCAGTTTATCGATAAACAGGCCGGCACTTAAAATACCCTCATCCGTATGAAGCCTGCCCAGTGCTTCAAATGCGGCAATGCTGCGGTTCTGGGTATTGAGTAACGGTTGCAGATGAATATCCAGTTGATCCTGTTCCAGCAATTGATGCAGATTGAAACTCATGGCCACCTGCGCTTTGATCCAGTCATTAATCGGCTCAAGCGCGATTTCATCATCCAGTAACTGGTTTTCTTTGAGTGCATGACTATGCAAATAGCGCATCAACTGCCGGATAGTGGCGCGATCCACCAGCTTGAGATGAGTCAGGTTGATGGTATGTCGAGTCAATGCAATGCCCTGTTTTGCCAGCGCGTCACTGACAGGCTGCAGCAGCGACAGCGTTTCATCCGCAGTCAACCCTAAGGTCAGCACATAGAAATCACCCGTCAATCCTCGGGTGTAGGCCAGATGAGAGCGGTTTTTCTCCAGGCTGTTCTGTAGCTGATTATCTAACTGCGCCATAATAGCATCGCCGACATCTTCACCTTTTAACTGATTGATCTGGTTCAGATTGCGTATATTAAAGAGCGTTAAATAGGCTTGTTTGTGGATATAGCCCAGATTTTCCATAAAGTTGAGAAACAGACTCAACCGATCGGTTTCGTAATTAAAATACAGCGTAGCCAGCAGGGCACTGAGCTGCTTTACACCGGCGACCAGATCGGTATAGAGCAAATAGGCTTGCTCATAGTGCTTTTGCAGCAATTTGACATACAACAGGGCAGCCTGACGCATGATGTTTTTGTGGACATCATGTACTTCTGTACAGGCTAAAGGATCCAGACAAACGATCAATGTCTCCGGATAACTTAAAGCCTCGATAAAATGAATATTGTTATTGGCGATATGTTTAAACGCATCCAGATCATTTTCTGTCAGTGCTTTTCTTAAGGTCTTGAACCAGTGATCATAAATTTGCAGCAGATATTGTTTCGCCGGTTTCGCCAGCACCGGAAACAGATCATTTTCCTGCACCAATGTGTATAGATAGCGCCGGGCAATCATGTTTTTACTCTGCTCAAATGCCCGTTCTATCTGTTCAAACGCATCTAAAGGGCTATCATAGTGCGCCTTGAAATAGGCCAGCATGATTTTTTTGAGCGCATTAATCTCGCCTAACAGCAACGCATAGGGCAGTTTAAGCTCCAGGGCAGTCTGGGCGATATCCTCAGCCGCTTGATCTGTTTGCTCAGGATGAAGTACGACTTTAAGAAAAGCGCGCACCATGTTTTCAACGGGTGCGAGCTGTTGTTCGGTCAAAGAGCCGGGTAAATGTGTCTTGCGAAAATCATTGAGCGCGTCAATGAAATGGTCGATTTGAATGTCTGTCAAGTGCATAACCTGCTACTGCCGGCGGCAATAAAAAATTATTGGTCAAGGTCATCGTGATTCTAACCTGTCTTTTGACATTGATTCAAATATTTTTTACCTTCTGTGACCTTATGCCGCTTGCCTTTAAACGCACCCAATGCAGCACTGCCATTAAGTTAAGAGATAATCCTTGACTATGCCCCTTCTACATTCCCAAGCTGGAGATTGGGAATGAGCTAACACTTCCCTTAACTTAATGGTAGTGATGCAGCTCCTTTAAAATAATATGGCACAATATTTGCTTTGATATAGAATTTTAATCTATCTCCATACCCTAAAATAATAAGCATGAAAATCCATACCCTTCCGACCCTCTTGATGGGCTTAATTGCCAGCAGTCTGTACATTGCCATCGGCTACAAAGGCTCTGCCCTCAACGTCGTCAACCTGACAGTCAGTGCCCTGCTGGTGATGGCGGCTGCAGCCATTGCCCTGTACAAACAACTACGTCAGGCATCACAGCTTGACATCCGTCTGCCGGAGCTCATCGCGGCACTAACCATCATCTGGCTATTTATCACCATCTTCTGGAGCCAAACGCCACTGCTGTCTTTTTATACCGCTTGGATCATCAGCGCCTTGCCTTTCGGATTTTTACTCCGCGGCTGGCTAAAACCCTGGATCAGCGATCAACAACTGCTCATCCTGCTGCTCTCGCTGATCAGCTTTTATGCCTTCTGGGCCACCGGCGAATTTTTAAACACCGCCCGATCCACCCACGGCCCCATGATCTATCAAGGCGACTTCGGCGCCTTGTTCGCCGCCGGTCTGCTCCCCGTTAATGCCCTCTTTTTACTCAGCCCCGGAAAAAACGGCCAAACACGCTATTTACTATTAACCGGCCTACTCGGCATCGCCCTGTTTTCCACCTACTCGCGCGGCTCCATGCTCAGCTACCTGATGTGCTTACCGGTTTTACTCTACCTTGCCCACCGCGCCCAGCAACTCACCCTCAACAAAACCCTCCGCCTCGGCCTGTCCATCGCCGTGGCCTTCCTGTTCATCTACTTTTACGCTAAATGGCAAGGTGGTCAGGACATGGGCGCCAAAACCGACCTGTCAGACGGCACCATCCCCGGCCTCAGCTCCATCAATGCCCGCATCATGCTTTACCGCTCCATGCTGGACATGATTCGTGACTATCCAATCTTAGGCAGCGGTATCGGCAGCTTTACCGGGCTTTATCCGCAATATCGCAATCCGGCCGAAGATTCCGCCGGTTATTTTGGACACAACGACTACCTGCAATTTCTCCACGAAGGCGGCCCCATTCTGCTGCTGTTATGGCTGTTCCCGCTAATCCTGATCGCAAAAATTCTACTCAGCAAAGCCAAGCCACAAACTAACGACACAACATCACTGCTCACCGCCTCGCTCGCCCTGGCCGCCGCCACTTTTTATATCCATGCGGCCGCTGATTTTATTTTTTATCACCTTGGGCTCAACCTGTTAGCCGGCCTGTTCCTTGGCCTGGCCTACCCTCAATCCCCCAAACCCCGGCCAATTTTCAGCATGCCACTGAGCGAACCCAGACTGCTCAGCATTCTGCCCACCCTGTGCTTGTGCCTGGGCTGGAGCATACTCGCCATCAACAGCTACATCACCTCCAACATGGAATTTCAATCCGACTGGTTTGGCACCCGTGATAACCAACACATTGATGCCGAAACCATACTGTTTTATCACCAGCTCAGCCCAAACCACCCCTCGCCGTTAATTCGACTGGCCGAACTCTACCACTACCAGGCCCTACACGAAACGAACAACCCAAACCAAAAAGCCAGTATTGAGCAGGCATTTAACTACACCCTGCAAATGCTCCAACAATCGCCCACATACAGTCGCTACTATTTAAAAATGGCCGAGTTGGTACAGAATTTTCCAGACTATACAACCCAAATTCGTCAGAAAATGACACCCCGTTTACTGCCACCCAGCTCCGAACCCTTAGCCAAACAACTGCTAAAACGCGCACTAACGCTTGACCCCACATCAGAAGCAGCCAGCATAGACCTCGCTTTGTATTATCAAAGACATCAACAGCCTGTAAAAGCCTTACAGGTTTTAAAACAAGCCACACGTTGGTTTAATACGCCCGGCGTTAACGCCTTATCGCCCCAGGATAAATCAAGACAACGCTTACAACGCCTGATCAAAAAACATATTCAAACGCTTGGCAAAGGTATCGCTAACACCTCGACGACCAGCCGCCATTGATGGCTTGTTTTCTCGCTCCCACCGTCCTACGGTGGGAGCAAACAACCTCACACCCTACAAAACTCTGACCCTTTTTTAGAAGACCGGGATGGGGCACACTTCATAATTAAACTATGTTATTTAACACAATAAAAATAGGTCATATGCCACACTTTTATAAAAAACGGCTGGAAGCGGGTGACACCTGCCTCACATTAATTGTCACCGCACCCTAAATAAATGCAAAAAATACGCGCAACCCACAACCATAAATCAGCGACTTGGCAAGTAAATCTAAAGCACAGCATAAAAAATATCACCTTTTTAACTCAAAATATAAAAACTGGCACACTCCCTGCATTAAATACACTGTCTAACAAGTTCGTTTATTTCAGGGAAGATGAACACCGGGACGGTTGCACAGACAGGAGCAGAATAAACATGGGGGAAGGGCTTCTCCCCCCGCTACCGGGCGCTCTACACAGCATGCGGTAGCGGACTCGTTAGCGTTGACTTAAACCTTTACTAACGAAACGGGAGAAAACCCACATGAAGTATTATAGTATGAAAGCGCGTCAGGCTGGTATGACGCTGATCGAATTAACCGTTGTCTTACTGGTTCTGATCGGTTTGGCCGGTCTGATGATTCCTTATGTTGCAGGTTTTGTCAGCAAAACCCATGATGCCGTCGGTGACAATAGCATCGCGAGCTTGAACCGCACTATCCAGCGTTTCCAGGGTACGGCAATGAAGTATCCTAATGATTTGCAGGCTTTGGCCGATTCAACAGGTACTGCATATAACAAGTTAATGAATACCTCTGTAACCACTGATAATACAGCTTCTCCAAAACCTTATGCCACAAAAGTCTACACGGTCGGTACAGATACCACGCCAATCAGCTCTCTTACACATGCCGGTATCACCAGTATTATGGGTCTTAATTCCAATCCAGTCAGTGCCACATTTGATGCCGCGGGTACTCCAATTGACTTAACAACAACGGGAAATCTAGTTCCTGCTCTTCTTGTTCACGTAGGTGGACCAGAAATGGGACAAAACTATAACTCTATTGAAGAGCATTTAGCGGATGCCACTGGCATGCAAGCATCTAAATTCAATGCCACATGTAATGACTATGTCATTATGGGTATTGGTCAGGAAAGTGAAATGGTGGGTAAAGCCATGACTGATGCACCCGTCCACTTTGCACAAAATGGCAACATGGGTCCTGATTATAAATACAACCGTTTTGTAGCTGTATTTGAAGTCGATAGACAAAATGGTACTGTAACTACTATGGTTAATGGGAGCGTTCCAGTTGATGCACAAGGAAATGCTCTTACTTCTGTGAACTGCGGTACAAGAACTCATAAAGCTAAATTTATTGGTACCGCTATGCTGATGATGCCTCCTCATCTGTGGGGTCTGGCTTATTCACAAGGCCATACTTATAACAACATCGCAAACGGCAACTAATCCTGCTGTCCCCCTGGTTCAGGCCATGATCACATCGCCTGAACCCCTTTCATAACCGGACCGCAAACAACCCCTCTGTTCCTCGCGGTTCGGTTTTTAGTCTGACAGGGATTTAAGACGTTCAGGGAGTTCGATTACGGATGATCTGGAGCCGGTATAGGATATTAAGGCTCCCTTCGATACCGCAACGTTTTGGCAACAGAGCGCTGCGGTATCGGTGTTTTTTGTAGGGTGGATGCGCTACGCTTATCCACCCTACGGATTGCTCGTTCCCAAGCCGGAGCTTGGTAACAAGGAAAGCCTGACTATTTACGTGCGGAATAATAATAAATAATATAGTAACTACTCAGCGTAAATTCTTCTGTGGGCATAGGCTGTTGATTTATCAG
>CAJXMF010000057.1 GCA_913056195.1 uncultured Methylococcaceae bacterium
ATAAATCAACAGCCTATGCCCACAGAAGAATTTACGCTGAGTAGTTACAAAAATAATTACTTATTGTAACGGCATTCGATAATGCCGCCCCCCAGACAAACCTCATCCTGGTAAAAAACCACGGATTGGCCGGGCGTTATGGCTCTTTGCGGCCGGTCAAAGACCACTTTAACCCGGTCTTCGCCAATCGGTTCGACATGACACGCCTGATCCGCCTGACGGTAACGTGTTTTGGCTGCACATTTTATCGGTTCGGTCAAAGGCCTGTCATTACACCAGTCCAGTTTGATTGCCTCTAGCGTAGAGTGCATCATCATCGGGTGTTCATGTCCTTGCCCGACAATTAAAACGTTATTATCCAAATCTTTTTCCAGGACATACCAAGGCTCGTCCGGCGCATTTTTAACGCCGCCAATCCCCAGGCCTTGACGTTGCCCCAGGGTGTAATACATCAAGCCCTGATGACGCCCGATGACCTGCCCTGTATCGGTCTTGATATCACCGGGCTGGGTGGGCAGATAACGTTGTAGAAATTCTTTGAATTTGCGTTCACCGATAAAACAAATACCGGTGCTGTCTTTTTTACGCGCATTGGCAAAACCGGCTTTATCGGCCAGCTTCCGAATTTCGGTTTTATGCAGGTGGCCAATGGGAAACCAGGATTTGGACAGGGCTTTCTGGCCAAGTGCGTATAAAAAATAACTTTGTTCTTTGCCGGGATCCAGCCCCTTCAACAATTGGAATTGACCATCAACTTCACGCACACGCGCATAATGCCCGGTGGCAATATATTCAGCCTTCAGATCTTCCAGTGCATAGTCCAGAAAGGCTTTGAATTTAACGTGTTTATTACACAAAATATCCGGGTTTGGGGTTCGGCCATGTTTGAATTCTGATAAAAACACTTCAAACACCTCATCCCAGTATTCTGCGGAGAAATTGACTGTTTTCAGTTCAATCCCCAAACGATCACAAACCTGCTGTGCATCGGCCAGGTCTTCCATCGCCGTGCAATATTCAGTTCCGTCATCTTCTTCCCAGTTTTTCATGAACAGCCCTGTCACGTGATGACCCTGTTCCAATAATTGCAAGGCCGTGACGGACGAATCGACGCCGCCTGACATGCCGACAATAATATGTTTACTCATGTTAAATCGATAAATGATTTCAGCATTGATAAGGGATAACGCTCGCCATTCAGATATTCATCAATGCTTTCCAACACTAAAGGGCTACGTAAATTTTTTTTGTGCGCAATCTCATCGCGACTCAGCCAATGTGCGGCCAGAATACCCTCATCCAGCGCCTGATTGGCATCATGGGAATGAACGTGTCCTGCAAAACAAAAGCGCAGGAAGGTCGGCTCTGTACTTGATCGTCGCCATAATTGCGTACTGATTAAATAATCCGGTTCAAAGCGCCAGGCGGTTTCTTCTTTAACTTCGCGCTTGACGGCATCCAGCAAGTCTTCACCTTTTTCCAGGTGTCCTGCGGGCTGATTAAAAGCCAAGCCCCTTGAGGTTTGTTCTTCAACCAGGAGAAAACGCTGATTTTGTTCAATCACGGCAGCAACCGTGACATGAGGCTTCCAAACCACAACTGACTCCACTTAT
The DNA here is from genome assembly GCA_913056195.1 of uncultured Methylococcaceae bacterium. GTDB lineage: Bacteria > Pseudomonadota > Gammaproteobacteria > Methylococcales > Methylomonadaceae > Methylomarinum. Next base: position 1,614 of record CAJXMF010000057.1, read on the forward strand.
TTGCGAACGATTTGAAGTTAAAACTGTCGTATTCTGTGCCGGCCGCATATGTCAAAAAACACGCTGGCATGGCACACTAAACGGCAACTATTTTACAAGAATTGTCATTTTTATGTTTGTAAAGATTGAAATTTTCATCTGAAAGCTCTATTTTAGGACTTAGGTAATAAAATAATCAGACGATATAAAACGATGTCCGACACAAATCCCTTACATGATAACGATAGTGGTCTGCTTGTACAGGAGGCAAAACCAAAACTCAAAAAACCACCCCTGTATAAAGTCATCCTGTTAAACGATGATTTTACGCCAATGGACTTTGTGGTTGAAATCCTGACTGATTTTTTCCACATGTCCGAGGAGAAAGCCACGCAGGTCATGTTACAAGTTCATACTCAAGGTGTTGGCGTTTGTGGCACCTACAGCAAAGATGTGGCTGAAACCAAAGTCCATATCGTTAACGAATATTCGCGCGAACATCATCATCCGTTGATGTGTGCGATGGAAGAGGCTTAAGTTATGTTAAGTAAAGAGTTGGAAGTCACCCTGAATGCGGCTTTCACGACAGCACACCAAAAACGACACGAATTTATAACCGTTGAGCATTTACTCCTGGCCTTGCTGGATAATGAAACGGTTGAACCCATTCTCCAGGCCTGTGCATGCGATATTAAAAGCTTGCGTAGTGAACTCAATCAGTTTATCGATGAGACCGCCTCTTTAATTCCTGAAGGCGTCCATCGGGAAACGCAACCCACATTAGGTTTTCAGCGTGTTTTGCAACGCGCTGTATTTCATGTTCAGGCTTCTGACAAAAAGGAAGTGACCGGCGCCAATCTATTTGTCGCTCTGTTCAGTGAACAAGATTCCCATGCGGTTTATTTATTAAATAAACAAAACATCACCCGACTGGATGTGGTCAATTATCTGGCCCATGGTATCGCTAAAAGTGACGATGATAATGAAGACTTTGCAGGCTATCAGGCCGAACCAGAGGTGACACAACAACCGACTCAGGAAAGTCCATTAGAAAAATATGCGATCAATCTGAACGAAGAAGCCTTGGTCGGCAAAATCGATCCGCTGATCGGCCGTGAAGAGGAAGTCGAGCGTACCATACAGATTTTATGTCGCCGCCGCAAAAACAACCCGTTACTGGTGGGCGAATCGGGTGTCGGCAAAACAGCAATTGCCGAAGGTCTGGCCAAACGTATCGTCGAGGAGGATGTGCCCGACATTTTGTTGGATAATGTCATCTATTCCCTGGATCTGGGCGCATTGGTCGCGGGTACAAAATACCGCGGTGATTTCGAAAAACGCCTTAAAGCGCTGGTCAATCAGCTCAAAAAAGAACCGTATTCCATTCTGTTTATTGACGAAATTCACACTATTATCGGTGCCGGATCAACATCCGGTGGCGTCATGGATGCGTCAAACCTGATTAAGCCGGTGCTTGCCTCCGGTCAACTCCGTTGCATTGGATCAACAACGTATCAGGAATACCGCGGTATTTTTGAGAAGGATCATGCCTTGGCTCGCCGCTTTCAGAAAATCGACGTCCTGGAACCCTCGGTTGAAGACACCATTAAAATCCTGCAAGGATTGAAATCGCGTTTTGAAGAACATCATGATTTAAGCTACACAGCGGACGCCTTGAAACAGGCGGCAGAATTATCGTCGCGTTTCATCACGGATCGTCACTTACCCGATAAAGCTATCGATATTATCGATGAGGCCGGCGCGCGGCAACGCTTGTTTAAACAGGAAAAGCGTAAAAAGGTGATTGACAGCCGTGATATTGAGGAAGTAATCGCCAAAGTGGCTCGCGTGCCCGTGCAAACGGTATCATCCAACGAAATCGACAAATTGCAGAATCTTGAGACTAATCTTAAAATGCTGGTTTTTGGCCAGGATCAAGCCATCTCCGAATTGGCCAATGCAGTAAAACTATCCCGCTCAGGCTTACGCGATACCAGCAAGACCATTGGCTCGTTCCTGTTTGCAGGACCAACAGGTGTGGGTAAAACGGAAGTCACCCGTCAATTGGCCAAAGTCCTGGGTATTGAACTGATTCGCTTTGATATGTCAGAGTACATGGAGCGGCATACCGTTTCCCGATTGATCGGCGCGCCTCCAGGCTATGTCGGTTTTGATCAGGGCGGCTTGCTGACAGAGGCTGTGACAAAACATCCGCATGCCGTGTTATTGCTCGATGAGCTGGAAAAAGCGCATCCTGATGTATTTAATCTGCTATTACAAATTATGGATCACGGCACCTTAACCGACAACAATGGCCGGAAAGCCGATTTTCGTAATATTATTCTGATCATGACAACCAATGCCGGTGCCGAAGAAGGCAGCCGCGCATCTATCGGCTTTACCCAACAGGATCATTCGACCGATAGCCTGAAGGTCATTGAAAAAAGCTTTTCGCCCGAATTTCGTAATCGGCTTGATGCCATTGTTCAATTCAAACCGCTGGATATTTCGATCGTCGGTCAGGTTGTCGACAAATTTATTTTTGAACTGGAAGCCGTATTGGCCGAAAAGAATGTAACCTTAAGTCTGGATCAGGATGCCAGATTGTGGCTGGCCGAACATGGCTGCGACCCTAAAATGGGTGCAAGACCCATGAGTCGCCTGATTCAGGAAAAAATCAAAAAGCCATTAGCCAATGAATTACTGTTTGGAAAACTGGCCAAAGGCGGGCATGTCCAGGTTACCGTGAACAATGATGACCTGGCCTTTTCAATCGATAACAAAGACCTGATCCCTATAGACTAGCGCCGCATCCACTTTTTCGGAAACGGTGCGCTGTCAGGCCCCTATCAGCGCATGCGCTTTATGCCCTGAGCATTATTAGCGCATGCGGAAGGTAATGCGGCCTTTAGTCAGATCATAAGGCGTCATTTCAACCTTGACCTTGTCTCCCGTTAAAATACGGATATAATGCTTGCGCATTTTACCGGAGATATGCGCGGTAATAACATGTCCGTTTTCCAGCTCCACCCGGAACATCGTGTTAGGAAGTGTATCAATCACTTTCCCTTCCATTTCAATTTGGTCTTCTTTTGCCATTGCTGTACCTATTGTTTAAAAATGCGTGAATTCTATCATATTCACTGAGCAAGTTGAATATAGGGTCATTATACGCTCAGAGCCAACGGATATAACAGGCGATTGCTCTCAACACACCTATTAAAATAATGTAAGGCGTTGATTAATAAAATAAATAAATCTATCAGGATGAATGCAGCTACCTGCCTATCATTCGTTGAGATGGGTTTGGCTGTAGCACTCGGCAACGGCGCTTACATTATGCTTTGCTCCGCATCCATGCTGTCGTACCCGCACAATTTTGCTAAAATCTATCCCCTTTTTCATCTGACAAACAGAATCCCGCACGCTGCAATGAAACCATCAAAAAACCAACACACCCCGATGATGCAACAATACCTGCGCATCAAAGCCCAACACCCGGATAACCTGGTGTTCTATCGAATGGGGGATTTCTATGAATTGTTTTTTGATGATGCCAAAAAGGCTGCCCAACTTCTTGATATTACCTTGACCCGTCGCGGCCAGTCTGCGGGTGAACCCATCCCGATGGCCGGCATTCCATATCATGCCGCCGAAGGCTATATTGCCCGCCTGCTCAAACAGGGCGAATCGGTGGTGATATGCGAACAAATCGGCGACCCGGCGACCAGCAAAGGCCCGGTCGAGCGTAAAGTGGTCAGGATTATCACGCCGGCGACCGTCACTGACGAAGCGTTGCTAGAAGACCGTAAAGACACTATTTTACTGGCCTTCTGTCAACAACAAAACCGCTACGGCCTGGCCTGGCTGAATCTGAGCTGTGGCAAGCTGACCCTGCAGGAAGTCGAAAACGAAACCTTGCTGATGGCTGAAATTCAGCGGCTTGATCCTGCTGAAATATTATATTCTGAAGAAATTCCCATACCGGAATGTTTCAAAAAACGCACGGGGCTATGTCAACGTCCGCATTGGCATTTTGATAGCGATTCGGCGACGGCACTGATTCTGAAACAATTTAATGTCCATGATTTAAAAGGCTTTGGCTGCGAAAACTTAAGTATCGCCATCGGTGCTGCCGGTTGCTTATTGCAATATATTAAAGACACCCAGCAAACGGCCCTGCCCCACCTGCAAGGGATTTCTGTTGAACATCACAGCGACTGCATTCTGCTCGATGCCGCCAGCCGCCGCAATCTGGAACTGGACAGTCACCCCAGCGGCAATCTGGCATTTACCCTGCTCGGCGTACTCGATAAAACCAGTACGGCAATGGGCAGCCGGTATCTGCGCCGCTGGCTCAACCGGCCCTTACGCAATCAGGACATTATCAATCGGCGCTTTAGTTGTGTTGAATCCTTATTATCGCAACAACACTACCTGACGATTCAGGATATTCTGCGACAAACCGGTGATATTGAACGTATTTCAGCGCGTATCGCGTTAAAAACGGCACGCCCACGTGATTTACTCAGCCTGAAAATGACACTGGCTGCGCTACCGGAATTGCAGCAGGTATTATCAAAAATCGACAATCCTCATTTAAAGCAACTGGCACAACAAATGCCCGAGCAACCTGAATGGGTGGCAGAGCTTGAATCAGCCATCGTTGATAATCCACCGGTTCTGATTCGGGATGGCGGCGTGATTGCAGCGGGCTTTCATCCTGAACTCGATGAATTGCGCAACCTCAGTCAGAATGCCGATCAATTTTTGCTGGAAATGGAACAGCGAGAACGCGAAAGCACCGGTATCACGACCTTAAAGGTCAAATACAACCGGGTGCATGGCTACTATATCGAAATGTCAAAATTGCATTCTGACAAAGCGCCGCCACATTACACCCGCAAACAAACCCTGAAAAATGCTGAACGCTTTATCACTGAAGAGTTAAAAGCCTTTGAAGACAAGGTATTGAGCGCGCGCGAGAAAGCATTGGCTTTTGAGAAGAATCTTTATGAGCAATTGCTGGAAAAATTGTCCGAGTCGGTTAGCAATTTTCAGCGCTGTGCGGATGCACTGGCGGAATTGGATGCCTTGAGTAATTTCGCCGAACGTGCCGAAACCTTAAATTTGTGTCAACCGCAATTGACCGATAAGCCGGGTATTGAAATCGAAGCCGGACGTCATCTGGTGGTCGAGCAGGTGTCTGATATTCCCTTTGTGGCGAACGATCTGTCATTTTCCAGTCAGCGCAAAATGCTGATGATTACCGGCCCGAATATGGGCGGTAAATCGACCTATATGCGCCAATCTGCCTTAATTGTGTTGATGATACACAGCGGCTGCTATGCGCCGGCAAAGTCTGTCGTGTGTGGCCCGATTGACAAGATTTTTACCCGTATCGGCGCCTCCGATGACCTGGCCAGCGGCCGCTCGACGTTTATGGTGGAAATGTCGGAAACGGCCAATATTCTACAAAATGCAACCCGCAACAGCCTGGTGCTGATGGATGAAGTCGGCCGCGGCACCAGCACCTTCGATGGCTTGTCGCTCGCCTGGGCCTGTGCCGATTATCTGGTACAAAAAACCAAATCCTTTACCTTGTTCGCCACCCATTATTTTGAATTGACGTTACTGAGCGAGGAGCATCCCGCCATTCATAATGTGCATCTAGATGCTGTTGAGCATGGTGACAAGATTATTTTTTTGCATGCGGTTAAAGATGGCCCTGCAAGCCAGAGCTATGGCTTGCAGGTAGCCGCGTTAGCCGGTGTTCCACAGGTGGTCATTCATAAAGCGCGTGAAAAACTGCAACAGCTTGAACATCAATCCTATATGACGCAACAGAGCGGCGCCGATTCCCATCAGCTGGATTTGTTTTCCGGCCAGGAGTTTCATCCGGCAATCGGCCTGCTGCAAGACATCGATCCCGACAACCTAAGCCCGCGCGAGGCATTGGATCGCCTCTATCAATTAAAATCACTGGTAAATAACAGCGATTCTGAATAATTGATGACGCTCAGAAAAAGGTATCCCGAGTAATGCTTTGATACCAGTAACGCGCGAATTCAGATTCACGGTGTAATGAAGCCTCATCGGTTTTTAGCGAGACCCCACCCGCACCTTTCACCTTCTCGATCTGTTGCGCACTATTGAGTTTATACACCATGCTGACTGAAATAGCCTGACCTGGCGAGAGCAGACTGAAACAGGTATTCATCCATAAGGGGGCCTGCGGCAGCTTATCATTTAATAAGGCGACGACAGCCATGGCACAGGCTTTCGCTTCGGAATTAGCCGCGAAGGCAGATTTCGGAATCCCGGCATAAATGGCGGCATCACCAATCACATGAATGCCGGGCATCCGGGTTGATTCTGCGCTTAAAGGCGTCACTGGACACCAACCGCTGTCATCGGTCAGCCCGGTTAAATGGGCAATTTTTCCTGCTTTTTGTCGCGGAATGATATTCAATACATCGGCCGTGAAGCGGTCACCAAAATCAGTTTCCAGGGTATTTTCAGGCCTTAAGGCGACCACCGGATTATCTGTTATCGACTGCCATTCGATCCGGCCATTATCCGCGCCATAACCATACAATCGACGCCAACCCTGAATAAACAGGTGCTGTTTGGAAAAGCCGCGTTTGCGGTCGAGAATCAAAATTTTGGCTTTAGGCTTGTAATGCTGACAGTACCAGGCCATCAGACTGGCACGCTCATACGGCCCCGGTGGACAACGAAAGGGATTCGGTGGTGCCAGCAACACGATAAGTCCATTATCCGGCATCGCTTGCAATTGTCGCCAAAGTAAGCGGGTTTGTGGCCCGGCCTGCCAGGCATGTGGAATACGCCGGGCGGTTTCGGCATCATAGCCGGCAATATCATCCCAGACAAAATCAATCCCTGGCGCCATAATCAATCGGTCATAGTGCAAACTGCCGCCGCCTTGCAATGTCACCGTTTTCTGCGCGGCATCAACGGCGTTAACCTTGCCGATGATCACATCGACCCCATGATTTTGGCTTAATGCGCGGTAGTCAAAACATAAATCCCGAACTGATTTAATGCCGGCCAACACCCAATTGCTGGTGGGACAGGTCATATAATGTGCATTGGCTTCAATCAAGGTAACTTTAAGGCCTGGATCAAGCATGCGCAGAGTCTTAGCCGCTGTCGCCCCGGCAAAGCCACCGCCAATCACGACAACATGTGCCGAATGCGATGAGTCAGGGCGGGTGACGCCACACCCTGTGATTGACGCTAAACACGTCGCACCACTCAAATGCAAAAATCTGCGCCGGTCGATCATGGCTTCATCCGCTTTACCAATTGCTCAATCTCGCGATCGGTCAAGCCTTTAAGCAAACGCCCCATCACCAAAGACGGACGTTTGCCGGTTTTAAAATCACGCAAAACACTGACCCGCTCGTTTTCCGGCAAATGTTTAAATTGGTTCAGACGTGTCGCAGTCCCGCTATGGCAAATCTGACAATTCATCTGTATCAAAGCGCTCTCTACATCGGCCATTATCGGCCGGGTCATGACACTCAACACACTATAAATCAGCAGCCGTTTCATCACATCCCGCGTTGCCTTCTGACTTCATACATCATGATACCGGCCGCCACCGACACATTCAGGCTTTCGACGCTCCCCTGCATCGGGATTTTTACCAGAAAATCGCATTGCCTGGCCGTCAGTTGCCGCATACCTGTCCCTTCTGTGCCCATAATCAACGCCAAAGGCAGCGTTAAATCGGCGTCAAATACCGATTGCTCCGATTCCCCCGAGCTGCCAAAAATCCAAATCTGCTGCTGCTTCAACCAACGCAGGGTGCGCGCCAGATTCACCACCTGATAAACCGGCACTGTCTCCGCCGCGCCGCTGGCCACTTTGCACACCGTCGCGGTAATCCTGGCCGAATTATCTTTTGGAATAATAATGCCATCAGCGCCTACGGCATCAGCGGTACGCAGACAGGCGCCCAGATTGTGAGGGTCCTGAACCTGATCCAGAACCAAAAAGAAAGCAGACGTATCAAGGCTTTGTACCGCCGATTTTAAATCGGCTTCGGTACGCACGCCAGGTAATTGAATATCAAGAATAATGCCTTGATGATTTTTTCCTTCCGCCAACGCATCCAGTTTTTTGCGATCGGCTTTAACGACGGGAATCTGAGCGCTATTCAATGCCTCCAGCAGTGTCATCAAACGCTTATCCTGGCGTTGATGATCCACCCAAGCGCGTTGGATTTTATCGGCTGAATAATCCAACGCCGCTTGTGCCGCATGGATACCAAAAACTTTTGCCTGACTCATTTAGCGCCTTTTCTTCCTGGAGTATTTTTTCTTATCCGTGGGTTTGGTATTTTTCAGTGATTTTTTCACTTTTGAGGCTTTTTTAACCGGATGTTTAGCCTTCTTCTCAGGCTTGGTGCTCGCCTTGCTACGCCGCTTTTTGGCGACACCGACCAATTCAAAGTCAATTTTCTTCTCGTCCAGACTGACCTGTACAACCTTGACGTTAACCACATCACCCAAGCGGAAACGAATACCGGTACGTTCGCCGAGCAATTGATGATTCGGGGCATCAAACTGAAAATAATCCTGTGGCAAGCTTGATATATGCACCAGCCCTTCCACATAAATATCTTTTAATTCAACAAAAAAACCGAACCCGGTCACTGCGGTAATCAAGCCGGAAAATACCTCACCGACTTTATCTTGCATGTATTCACATTTCAACCAGCTCTCAACATCACGGGTCGCGTCATCCGCCCGACGTTCATTCGCCGAGCAATGTTCACCGAGTACCTGCATATCCGGAAAACCGTAGAAAAAAGCCTCTGGTTTTTTGCCCTGCAAGCAATGTCGAATGCCTCTATGCACCAATAAATCCGGATAACGTCGAATCGGTGAGGTAAAATGGGTATAAGTATCCAGCGCCAAGCCAAAATGGCCTTTATTTTCAGGGCTATACACCGCTTGTGACATGGTGCGCAATAATACGGTCTGAATCAGATGTTCATCATCCCGCCCCTTTACCGACTCAAGCAACTGCATAAAGTCCAGAGGGCTGGGTTTATCGCCGCCCCCCAGATGCAGTCCCAAGCCTCCTAAAAATTCGCGCAATGCCTGGATTTTTTCCTGTACCGGCGGCTCATGAATCCGTAATAAGCGGGGGATTTTCTTGCGGTTTAAATAACGTGCGGCCGTCGTATTGGCCGTGATCATACACTCTTCAATCAGCTTATGGGCGTCATTGCGTTCAATCGGCACAATTTTTTCAATTTTCCGATCTTCGCTAAAAATAATCCGTGTTTCCTGCGTGTCAAAGTCCATTGCCCCACGCCGTTCCCTTTGTATACGCAAGACCTTGTATAAAGCATAGAGTTGCTCCATATGCGGCATCAATTTGGCATATTTTTTCTGTAATCGCTTATTTCCCGTGACCAACATTTTAGCGACTTCATCATAGGTCAAGCGCGCATGCGATTGCATCACAGCATCATAAAACCGTGACCGAATGACACGCCCTTCTTCATCAATCTGCATTTCACACACCATGCACAAGCGGTCAACATGCGGATTTAAGGAGCATAAACCATTCGACAGAATTTCCGGCAGCATCGGAATAACCTGCTCTGGAAAATAAACCGAGGTACTGCGTTTGTTAGCTTCCTCATCCAGCGCCGTATTGATCTTCACATAATGCGATACATCCGCAATCGCCACCAATAACTTCCAGCCTTTAGGGGTTTTATGACAATAAACGGCATCATCAAAATCACGCGCATCTTCCCCATCAATCGTCACCAAGGGTAAATGACGGATATCCGTCCGCCCCTCTTTGTCGGCTTCAGCAACCTCGGACGACAATTTTGCTATTTCATTTTCAACCGCTTCCGGCCACACATGCGGTAATTCATAATTATGAATCGCCACATCAATTTCCATACCCGGCGCCATATGCTCGCCGAGTATTTCGACAATCTTGCCAACAGCCTGACTGCGCTGGGTTGGATATTCAACAATCTCAACCACGACAATCTGGCCTTTTTTAGCCCCATTTAAAGCTTCAGGCGGGATCAAAACGTCTTGCGTCATACGTTTGTTTTCCGAGACAGCAAACATGACCCCGTGCTCACTAAACAAACGCCCGACAACCTGCCGAGTCCCGCGCTCCAAAATATCAACCAGACCACCCTCACGGCGGCCACGACGATCAACACCTTGAATTCGAGCCACAACGCGATCATTATGCATTAAAGACCGCATTTCCCGAGGCGACATAAATAAATCCTCAGAGCCATCATCCGGCTTTAAAAATCCGAAGCCATCTGGATGCGCAATGATGCGGCCTGTCAGCAGATCCCGGTTATTGACCAGGCAATACTTTTGCCGTCGATTAAATACCAGTTGTCCATCACGCTCCATCGCCCGCAAACGCCGACGTAAAGCTTCTCGTTCCTCATCGCTTTCAAGCCCCAGTTGCTGTGCAATCTGATCCCGCCGCAAAGGCTCTCCAGCTTCTTTAATCAGCTGCAAAATCAACTCCCGGCTAGGGATTGGCTTTTCATACTTTTTTGCTTCCCGCTCAAAATACGGGTCTTTATAATTCTTATCAGTTCCCTGATTGTTCTTTTTATCATTCATTGATAGGTTCCAAACTTCTGTTTCTTTTAATATTCCTACACGAATCGGTTAACATCTGTTCATTAGAAAACAACATTGCCTAAAGTCAAATGTCACAAATCGTATTAGTTAATATACCTTATATAGTGATTAATACCTATTAAACAAGCCCACATAGAAAACATAAAAGTGAAAACACCGTAAAAAGACTGCAAACCAACGTAATCTCATGTTCAAATAAAAAATATTTGACAGACACAGAATGCATCATTAAAATTGTTAGTTCACTAACTTGATTAATCAAGTCTCTTAGCCGAGGTGGTGAAATTGGTAGACACGCTAGCTTCAGGTGCTAGTGGGGGCAACCCCGTGGAGGTTCAAGTCCTCTCCTCGGCACCATAATTATTATCAATCTTTTCCTCGATTTACGCTGTACTGGTCAAATCCAACCGTACACTTTCTTTAGAGAATTTTTATAGCTAATTGGCGTCAAGTCACCCTTCTTAGTAAGGAGCACAGACTCGTCTTTGTTCAAACACTAAGCAGTAGTATACTATAGCTTTCAAGTCCTCGCGCATACTGACACTTAACGACAAAGGTAACTTGACGACAAAAGCAAAGTGTAACGTAGCGAAACGCCGCTTTTGGCGGTCAAGTTAGTTGACCCACTTGTTAGCTATGTTTACACCCAATTCGTTTCCAATTTCCTATGCTCTTTTGCACAGTCTCGAAGATATAAATTGATCAAGCTTTGATAGGGAATGCCTTTTTCTTCAGCCATTTCTTTAAAATAAGAAATGGTTTCCTCATCAATACGAATGGTTATCTGTTTCTTCAAGCGTTTTGCATAGGGGTTTTTTACTGAATTGGAAAAATCGTAAGACTCTCGCATTATTTAAAACCCTCGTAAAATTTTCGTTCAGTTCTATCAGCTTTTCTAGCTGAAATGATACGAATAGAATCTGAACCACATTCGCAATGACAAACCACCAACAATCTCAATTGTGAACTCATGCCCATGAGGATGAATCTTTCTTCTCCAATAGAACTATCTGGGTCTGGTATCAAACAACCTAATTCATCAGCAAATACCGTTGTTGCTTCTTCAAATGAAACACCATGTTTCTTTTGAATGGATGAATTTTTGTTGTCATCCCATTCAAAGTTCAAACTATTCATAGAACAAGAATAACTACAATGTAATTACAAGTCAATGTGTTCAACGAATAGCAACATTCAAGCTTAGAGGCTTGCCGGAGAGGCGCTTGAAGCCAATTGTTAGCCCAATTTTTCACTCAACACCATGTGAAATAACTCCTGCATCTTTAGTCATAGCAATTAAATCATCACCGAGTTCAAAGGAACCCGCTTTATGCCCATCGATGACAGCATTATTTCCGAAGACTTCTAATTCTTGTGTCCCAGAATAAATAACCGGCGCATTCAATTCAAGATGCACATCCTTCTTGAAGACTATCTTTTTGATTCGATCATCGTGATTAGCGCTATCAATCGCCGCACGCAATGACGCTTCATTATCCACCTCGACCACTGTGCCATTTTTCGCAACGGCAGTCGTAGTCGCTATAACGGTCACCAATACTACATTAATAAATAATTGCTTCATCGACCTTTCCCTGATTCTTTAGAAATGGGCAATTATAAACACCGAATATGACCAAATAATTGCACCCACAAAATCTAAACTTATTAGGTAGCGCGTAATAAATAAGCCACCGGGATTATGCTGGATTTTTATTCATCTTCAAGGCGCAACGGAGGGCGCATAGCAAGCTATGTA
>CAJXMF010000058.1 GCA_913056195.1 uncultured Methylococcaceae bacterium
TGGCGCTGACCGGCCTGGATGTGGACGGGATTCGGCGGCAGATTGAGGCGTTTGGAGGCTGATCGTTCTTATGTTGCCACACCTTCCTGCACCATTATCAGAGTTTTTGTTAACAGCCATTTTTTCATTTCTGATTGGTCTTGAGTATCATATTTATTTAAAGGCTAATCAGTATCAATTCAGTTTCGGCAGCATCCGGACATTTTTAATGGTGGGCCTGTTTGGCCTGCTATTGTTTCAACTCAACCCTAATGGACAATTTTTTCTCGCGGGCTTTGGCGTGCTGGGTTTGTTGTTGGCGATTTTTTATTGGCGACAAAGTGCAGCCAACGTTTTTACCTTATTGGAAATCATCCTCACCTTTTCAGTTTTCCTGCTCGGTCCGATCATCGTCAATTTTCCATCCTGGTATCTCATCTTGTTCAGCGTTTCGCTGATCCTGCCATTGAGTGAAAAATCACTCATTCATCAATTTTCCAGGAAGCTTGATAACCGTGAAATCATAACCCTGACCAAGTTTCTAATCTTATCAGGCGTTATTTTACCGTTATTACCGGATCGCGAAATCTCGGCGCTGATCCCGGTCACCTATTATAAAATCTGGCTGGCGGTTATCATTGTTTCTGCACTCTCTTATGCCAGTTATTTGGCGCAGACCTACCTGTTCAAGTCACGCGGACTGTTGCTGACAGGTATCTTAGGTGGCCTTTATTCAAGTACCGCCGTCACCGTTGTCATCAGCCGACGCGCTAAACAGATGGAACAGGAATGGCCTATCGTCTCTGCCTCGCTGATTATTGCAACGGCAATGATGTATCTGCGCTTGCTGATCATCGTTTATTTATTGAATGAATCCATCGGCCATCAATTATTATTACCATTTAGTCTGCTTATTATTGGCACTTGCCTGACCGCCTTCGGCTTGTTGTTTTTTAATCATCAGACGGTGCACACGCAGCCCTCTCAAGCCTCACAACACCCTCTGGAATTACCAACCGCCCTCGCCTTTGCCTTCATGTTTGTCGTCTTTACATTGATCACCGAATATGTGGCGCAACATTACGGCAATCACGGCTTGAAATTCCTGGCTCTGGTTGTTGGCTTTACCGATATTGATCCCTTTATCCTGTCGTTGTTATCGGGAAAATTTACGGTAGATAATCATGCCATCGTTGCATCGGTCATCATCGCCGCGGCCAGTAACAACCTGCTCAAAGCCTTTTACGCCGTATTATTTGCCCGCAATCAGGCTGTGACAGTTGCCGTCATCGGCCTGGTTTTATTGGCTTTGGCTTCTTTTGCCTACGTTTTCCTCAGCGCCTAACCTTAGTGCGTGTTTTAAAAGTGTCACAAATACCGAACGAGTAGGTTAAATTTGTTGCTTTATGCGTTTTCAAATGCCGGTACCACTTTTATTTTCAAATTGCCATGATAAATTCGATGCTGGGATGGCTTGAAAAATGAGCCATGGGACTTTTAAAACACGCACTAAGTATGAGCAAACGTAAAAAATGGATAGATTCGGTGGCTAGACAATATTACAGAATAAGAGCAATACGCAGTGCTCCGGCCTGGGTAAGTTGTAGATGACACAGATACCTCAACAGACCGATGTTGTCGTGATTGGAGGCGGGCCTGCCGGGAGTAGTGCGGCGACGCATTTGGCGCAGACTGGCGTCGATGTCGTGTTGCTGGAAAAGGCGCAGTTTCCACGCCCTCAGGTCGGCGAAAGCTTGATTCCTCATATCTGGAAATTTACCGACCTGACTGGCGTGTCAGAAAAAATTCAGCAAGAGGGTTTCCTGGCTAAAGCCGGCGGCATTACGGTCTGGAATGATAATATCCGGCAAATCTTGTTTTCTGATTTTGGCTATCGACGGCCGGGGCTTCATGTTGAACGGGATGTATTCGATCATATTTTACTGAAACATGCAGAAGCATCGGGTACGCAAGTATTCCAGTCGATTACCGTCAAGGCGGTAGATTTCAGTAATAAAGATTGGCCAGAAGTGCATTATCTCGACAAATGCGGACAAGATAATTATGCTGGTGTGATTCGTTGTCGATATGTTATTGATGCCAGTGGTCACAGTGCATTGTTGGCTGGCCAGTTTAAGACGCGACAGACGATTAGTAGTCAAATGAATTTTTTATCCTTATGGGGCTATTTTGAAGGCTCGCACTATATTGGTGTCGATCGTAAGAGTCACTCGGCTGCTGAAATAAAGTCAGTAAAACCGGTTACTTTTGTTATGTCGGTCGATGGTGGCTGGTTGTGGCATATTATTCTGCGGGATAAAACCAGTGTTGGCTTGGTGCTGCCGACAGAAAAAATGCGTGGTATGGGCCGTCATCAGCGCGAAGTCTTTTATAAACAAACGTGTACGCGTTTGCCTTATCTTGATCAGTTGCTGGAATCGGCTCGGTTTATTGAGGGTTCTTTACAATACCGACCGGATTATTCGTATTATTCGGAAAATATTTGTGGCGACAATTATTATTGCATAGGCGATTCGGCGGCATTTGTCGATCCGATATTTTCTCATGGTGTTCAAAATGCCTTGTATAACGCAGCCGTTACGACACTGGCAATCAAAGAGTCATTGAAAAACAAAAAAAACCGAAGTCGCTATAGCCAGCTCTGCGCTAATCGAATGCAACAGTTTTATGGTTTCTCCAGAGCTTTGTCGCTAGGTGATTTTGGGTGTCACGGTGTTGACTCTGAATTAGTTAAAAATCTGATAAAGGCTTTGCCGCCATTAGAATTGGCCTTGATTCTGGTGGCGTCTGAAATGACTAATCGTTCAGAAAACTTTCGCCAACTCGCACGCGATGCCGGTGTCTGGGATAAGTTGGAAAAGAGTGACTGGCTTGGTAAGCAAGAAGGGCTTGAATTAACATTAACAACGGCCTTTTAGATCTCCCCCTGACCTTAGTGAAATATGCGGGTTAAAGAATTGAAGAAAATTTGCTCCAAAGATTGACTAATGGTAGAATTAGCTAGGCCGTAAATCAGTTGACGGGGTGTTTGGATCTTAATCATTATGCACTGTATATCTAGTCTTGTTATTTTACTGTGCTTAAATATCTGTCTTTATAATGCCTAAGTCCTTATTCCACTACGATACAGATCAACATCTTAGTTCATTACAGGTTGATAAATTTTTGACCGAAAAATCAATAACTTGTAAGCATCGGTTTTAGTAGTGCGTCTTCGAAGATTTTGTGAGAATAATATCTTCGTTTTCAATTGAATTCATCTACGGTGTCGTGCCTTAGGCTGAGTCACTACCGAAAATTATAAAAATAACAAAAAGGAAATGTCATGATATTTAAATTAGTCCTTTCATTGAGTCTTTTTTATTGTAGTGTTTTGACTGCAGCGACTATTCAGCCGGCAGTTGCGATAAAAGACCCCGCTATAGGCGATGGAATTTCATCCAGACTGGCAAAAAGAATTGATGCTGCACAAATCAGGTCTGAAATGGAGGCTTCCTTCAGGGCAACTCGAAAATTCAGGGTGTTAAGTCGGGATAAGTCCACTTTGAAAGCTGTTCTCGATGAACAAAAATTCGCACAATCTGATTTGGCTAAAGGTGATGCCGCTAGCCATGGAGACTTAAATAATGCTAATTATTTGATTATTCCAACCATCGTAGATTTCAAGTTTTATCGAAATCATAAATCACTACCAAATTTTGATAATAAATTTAAACGTCGGGATGCGGGGTTGTTGGTTGTGAGCGCACAAATGCTAGATACTAGCAGTGGACAAATAGTGACTACATTCAACCTGAGAGCCAGCTTCGCCACTAAACCACGAATTGTAAATGGAAAAGGCGGCGGCCCCAGCAGTGTGTATTTTACAAAAATGGCCAAGACGGTGGCTTCCCAATTAGCAAATCAGTTTGTCGCCCAGGTTTACCCCATGAAAGTAGTGAAACGGACTCGCAACGGCCAGGTGATTATCAACCGAGGACAAGATGGTGGATTGAAAAAAGGAACGACCTTGGCGGTATTCTCTGCAGGTGAAGAATTGATTGATCCAGATACCGGTGAGTCATTAGGGTCAAGTGAAGAATATATCGGCGAGGTTAAAGTGACAAGAATCAATCCTAAGATAACCTTTGCAAAAATTATTAAAGAAGCAGACCCTAGCAACATGCCGATAGCAACCGGTAGTATTTTAAGATATCCGCAATAAGGCGACAGTAAACTGGTGAATTATGATGAAAAATAAAATAATCAATATTCTGTTACTCGTTTGCGGCAGTCTTTTTTTGGTGGCCTGTGATAATCAGGATTCGTCAGAACAACAAAAACTTGAAAGCAATGGCTCGGCAATCAAACTGGCCATTTTAAGTCGCAGTGATTTTTTCCCCGATCGTGTTGTTCATCAACGTATGGGCTTGCCTGAAGCATTAGCCGCTCGGTTGACAGAGCGTTTAACACAAAGTAATCGTTTCCAGATACTGGAACGGACAGCACTCAGAAAAGTGATCAATGAGCAACAATTTGGACAGCAACAAAAAGAATCATTTCTTGATCGTAGTGTTAATGCGGCAACCGACAACATTGATAAAGCAGATGGCGTGACTGTTGCCGTTACAACATCAGCAGCGGATTTTGATGATTTGGTTAAGGAATATAAAAATCTGGGCTCAACGGTTGGCGCCGATTATCTGGTGTTTGCGGTACTTGAGAAAGCAGATAAGAGTGGTAAGCGGGTTGAAATGCCTTATAGTGAATCGGGGCATGGATTTACTCAAAATAATATCGATGCTCGCTTATGGTTGCGCATTATCAATGCAAAAACGGGCGCTATTGCAGGAGCAGCGAGTTTTAGAACTCGGTTGAAAGAGTCATTGCTAGATGGGCAACAGTCAACAAGGGATGATTATTCAACATTTGATGATTTAGCCTTGTTGGCCAGCAATAAAATTTTGGATATTACCTTTCCTGCGCGAATTGTTAACAGCGAACCCTGGGTTGTTAATCGGGGGCGAAATGATGGTTTTAAACAAGGTGCCGAGTTTAATGTTGTCCATGAAGGTAAGGATATCAAAGATGCATCTGGGCGCGTTATTGGCAAGATTCAAACGCCTGGCGGCCGGATAAAGCTGGTTGATGTTCAGGATGGAATTGCGATTGCTGAAACGGTTGAGGGTAATGTTCAGGTTGGGGATTTGCTGAAGCTTGATGCGCAACAAACTGCTGAGGATATAAATAACCATCCACGTACCGAGCATATCAATGGCCAGCAAAACGGTAAAATCCGGTTGGCAGTGGGAAAAATAAGAATTAATGCCCGAGGAAAAGACAGTGAAGCGGCCAAACAATATCAGACACGCTTAACTAATGATTTATTGGTCAAATTAACCAATACGCAACGGTTCGATGTATTGGATAGACAAGAAATTGATCAAATCATGGATGAAAAAAGTTTTATTGCCCTGTCAAAAGGTCAGAATATTGAAGATAAACTGAAAGCATTTGATCAGGCAGACTATCTGGTTTTTCCAGCTGTTAATACGTTTGAACTTCGTATTCAACATGAAAAAGTTCCCTATGTAGATGAAATCCAAACACGCTATAGCGGTGTGGTTGATGCCACGTTGCGAATTGTGGATAGTCACAGTGCTAAGCTATTAGCGGCCGATAAGATAAGTTTGAACAAAGCGATTAAGGTGAATAATCAAGCTAATCTCGAAGACAGTTACGCTCGATTGATTAACGACTTTTCAACAGCTATGGTGAGCCAGATTATGTTAAGGCTTTATCCTGTCCGGATTATTGGCGTGATTACCAACCACGACTTTTATATCAATCGCGGGGAGGATGGTGGACTATTGCGTGGTGATGTATTTGATGTGTTGCGGGAAGGACAAGCGATGATTGACCCAGATACCGGTGTATCAATGGGGAAGATTGAGCGGAAAATTGCCAAGGTCAGGATTAAAGATGTTGAACCATCCCGCGCTATCGTCAGCCTTGTAGACGGTGGAAGTGTTGATACTGGTGATATTTTAAGGCCGGTTAAACAAGCTGTGGTTAAGGTTTCACAGCCAAAGATTAGAAAACCTGTTTTTTAATTTTAATTGTCAAGGCTCGAATGTCATGTCTTTCAAAACAGATAGTGTGTGGCGATCGTTTTTGATGGCATATTTACGTGAACCCAGAAAAATACTGAAGGATTGGTAAAAAATGTATCAGAATAATAAAAAGTATTTATTATTAGTGGGTTACGTGCTTTTGTTGTTGTCCCACACTGTGTTAGCTAATGATATGTGGAATGTATTGCACAGTTTGGCGAATACCAAGACGGTTCATCAAAGCCAAGCTCCAGGCATCAGGCATTATCAAGGAGGGCAAAGACCGCTTACAAAAACAATTGTATATGCAGGGTATGCAAAAACATTTCTGCCGATCAAACAGCTAATTACACAAGGTCAATGGCAGCAGGCTTATACATTACAGAAACAAAAAATAGCAGATGATGATGTAAATTTTCTTGATTCAGTTGAAACGGGGTTGCTGGCATTGGACAGTCATCAATTAGATGACTCATTAAAATATTTTACTGAGGCGGAGCAATATCTGAAGCTTCAGGCTGAGAAGTCGGTGGTGGAAGACGGGGTTGTTTCTTTTGGCAGTGAGGCTTTTAGTGTAATCACCGGGGCGGGTGAGGTGACTGATTATAATGGCGAGCCTTTTGAGCGAATTTTAATGCTTAATTATAAATCCATCGCTTATTTGTTAAATGGCGAGCGTAAAGCGTACAACGTTACCCGTCGGGCAATAGACTGGCAGAACATTGAGCATAAGGAGTTTGAGCAGACTCTTGAATTAGCTAAAAAAGAAATTAATCAGAAACAGGCTGAAATCAATGAGCATCAAAATAACAAAAAGCTTCCTGATGCAAATAATATTTTCCAGGTGATTGCAGACCAGTATGGCCGTTCCAAAAAAATTGCTTTATCTGTACCAAGTGCCTATGTTAATCCTTTTGGTTTTTATATGGCGGGTATTGTCCAGGAGTTTGATAGCTTTGATGAGCCGGCTTTACGGGATAATGCCAGAATCTCTTACAAAAAAGCGCTTAAATTAAACCCTAAAAGTAAAGTCATTAAACAGGCTTTACGGGAGGTTAAAAGACGACCTAGAGCCAAAAAACGCTTGGTTCATGTGGTGATTGCGGATGGTTTTGCGCCGGCGAAAAAATTGCTGCAATTTGTTTTACCTATGCCAGGTGGTTTGGTACCGGTAAAACTGCCTATTTATGAAGTGGTACCATCTAAGATTGCACATATCAAGATCAAGTCAGGCAGGCGAACGTTGGCCACGGTTTCGTCAGTGGCTAATATTGAAGCGATTGTGTTGAGACATCAGTTAGATTCCTTGCCTCTACAGCATTTTAAAGTGATCGCTTCAATTGCCAGAAGTACGGCTGAAAATATGTTGTGGGGACAATTAGGCGTGATTGGTCAGATCGGAAAAAGTTTTAGAGAATCATTCGCTAATCCTGATCTGCGAGGCTGGATGTCATTACCTAAGCAATTATTAGCCGCACGCTTTTATGTATCAAAACGGATAAGAAAAATCAGTATTGTCAGTTATGACAAAAGATGGCGAAAATTGGCGACATCAATTATTGAGCTTCCTCAAAACAAACATAGCTTTATCTATGCCAGAACAATTGATGACCAAATCAATGCTAATGTGAACAAAACATTATGGGTGAATTAAGATGAGAGTAAACAATATATTTGAGCTTTTAGCCGTACTGACAAGCATTATCGTACTATCGGCATGCTCAACCTTGAAAGGTGCCAATATAAGGCATCAAGCGCAGCCTACGATTGATGATACTCATCCCCGTGCCACATTGATTATAGGCTCTGGTGATTTGGTCGATAATATTTTGCTTACCAATGTCAAGGTTGGAAAAGTTGGGCTGTTGACTCGGGCGGCTGTGGATGTTCAGAACCTGACAGATGATCGTTACCAATTAGAATATAAATTTGTGTGGAGGGATCGGCAAGGGTTCCCTATAGATGAATCCAATGTTTGGCACCGATTTGTTTTAACTCCTAGAAAGATAAAAAGTTTCCAAAGTGTCGGAAAAAGAGAAGGCGCCTATTCCGTTCAGTTTACTGTGCGTTTCCCTGATGATTTATATATTGAAACTGATTATCAGGATAAAAAAGCCAAGCCATTATTTTGATTGTTCGATGTGAAGGCCGATCTCTCGGTCTCATTGTGCGGCGGGTTCTTGTGATGATTGATTTGTTTTAAAAACGGGAAAAAATAATGAAAAAAATCCTCCTATTGACTTTACCTTTTATTTTAATAGGCTGTTCAAATTCTCATTTGGGTGGACAGTCCAGAGTGAGCATTCTTGATGATAGTAGCCGGGCACATTTACAGGCCGAATTGACAATGTCGGACTATACCGCATTCGCTGAAAAAGTAACCAATAAAATGTTACGTTCACGATTAGTACAAAGTTGGGGGAGAAAACGACCAAAGTTAATTGTTGGTAAGTTGGTCAATAATACTGATAATGAAAGTATTCGGATGCAGGATATCTATGATCGGATAACCGAAACTATCCTTTCGTCCGGCTTGGTGAGGTTAATGGATCCTTCGGCAACTTCATTTGATTATGTGGTCAAAACTGAATTGTCCTCAACGCGGCAGTACGGCAATAATGGAGAGGAGCTTGCCTACTATAAATTAGAATTTAAATTATTCAAGATTGATGGAGAAATGGTTGGACAGTGGTCAGATGTCTTGCCGTTAGGAAAAGCCTCTCGTCGGTTTTTGTAGCATTTATAGCGAATTGATTCGTAGAATATCCTGAATAAAACGCTAGCGGTTGTTAGGTGTCTGTTTAGATTGCCACCCGCGAATACACTTAGCCATACTACTGTGTAAAGTTGACTACAATGCTAGGTATTGTCATAATCTTTTTTTTATCTAAGAGTTTGTTATGGCAAATCCAATTATTTTTACAGATAATGCGGCTAAGAAAGTCGGCAGTTTGATTGCAGAAGAAGGTAACGATAATCTTAAATTACGCGTTTATATTTCAGGCGGTGGTTGTTCAGGCTTTCAATACGGTTTTACTTTTGATGAAGAGGTCAACGAAGATGATACCATCGTTGAAAATGGTGGTGTAACGGTATTGATTGATTCGATGAGTATCCAATATTTGAAAGGCGCTGAGATTGATTACAAAGAAGATGTGTCCGGTGCCCAATTTGTTATTCGCAATCCAAACGCGACGACAACCTGTGGTTGTGGCTCGTCATTTTCCGCTTAGATTCATTGATTCCCCGGATAAGTTCCGCCTAATATAACGGGTTTTCTCGCGCCGGTGGCAGAACAAAGATTGCCCGGTAAGTGTTGAATTGTTTGTCGGGCAAGCCAGGCAAATGCAATGGCTTCGAGTTGATCCGGATCAATGCCATAGGCATCACTGGTTTCGATAGAATGGTTTAAATTCTGCTGTAATAATCTTTTGAGGTGGTAGTTGTGACTACCGCCGCCGCAGAGAATTATTTTTTGACACTCAGCGCCATATTTTTTTATGGCTTCACTAATACTATCGGCAGTCAGTTGACAGAGTGTGGCTTGAATATCTTCCGCCTGAAGATAGTTAAAACTGGAGATATTTTGTTCCAGCCAACGGGCTGAGAAATATTCTTTGCCCGTACTTTTTGCTGGCGGAAGTTGGAAGTAGCCATCTTCCTTAAATTGACTGAGTAAGGCTTTGCAAACATGACCGGAGGCCGCCCAGGTGCCATTTTTGTCATAAGGCTGGTGTTTAATTTTATTGATCCAGTAATCCATAAGGGTATTTCCTGGCCCGGTATCAAAGCCGATAACTTTACCACTCTTTTTTAAAACACTGATATTGCTAATACCGCCGATATTAACAATGCATGCCGGAAGGTGGTCAGTAAAGAAATAGTGATGAAAGGCTGGAACCAGGGGGGCGCCTTGTCCGCCAACGGCCATATCTCGGCGTCTAAAATCGCTGATTGTTGTGATGCCGGTTTCCTCGGCAATCACGTTGGGGTCGCCAACTTGTAAAGAAAAGGGGTGTTCGGTCGTTGGCGCATGATGTGTGGTCAGACCGTGGCTACCAATGGCCGTAATTTTCTCAGGCCTGATTTGGACTTTATCAAGAAGTTGTAATGAAGCCTCAGCAAAAAGTTGACCGAGTATATGGTCAAGGCGACCATAGTCATGTAGATAAACAGGTTGGTCAGACTGATTAAGTTGGCTGAGTTGCTGCTTGAGTTGTTCCGGAAACGGGAAGTAGTGAAAGCCTAAAACCTTGCATTTACCCGTACTAAAGTCAGCCAGGCCAGCATCGATTCCATCGAGGCTGGTTCCTGACATCAGACCGATATATAAATCGGACATAGATTATTGCTGATTTTGCGCCAGTAAATGCGAAGCTTTTGCTTTATTTAATTGCGCTAATAAGGGTTGAGCTTGCGCTTTGAATTCAGCCAACAATGATTTTTTGATGGGATTGGCGTGAGGTAACTTCACTGTCAATGGGTTCCGGTGTACGCCATTGATTCTAAATTCATAATGTAAATGGGGGCCTGTGGCTAAGCCCGACTGCCCGACATAACCGATGACTTGGCCTTGTTTAACCCGCGAGCCGGTTTTCAATCCTCTTTTAAAGCCTGATAAATGGGCATATAAGGTCGTATATTTTTGTCCATGTTTGACAACAACTGTGCGGCCATATCCACCTTTACGCCCCCTGAAAATGATGCGTCCATCGCCGGTTGTTTTGACCGGGGTGCCTGTACGTGCCGCGTAATCGACGCCTTTGTGCGCTCGAATTCTGTTGAGTACTGGGTGTTTGCGATGTAGATTAAACGGAGAGCTGATGCGGGCAAATGCAACCGGGGTGCGCAAAAATGCTTTGCGCAGACTTTTTCCGTCCGGCGTGTAATAATGTTTGCTGCCGTCGGGTTCGATAAAGCGTACCGCCGTAAAGGTTTGTCCTTGGTTGACAAACTCTGCGGAAATAATTTCTCCGTCATCTACCTGCTGACCGTCGACTAAATGCTTTTCATAAACAACGGTGAATTGATCCCCTTTGCGTAGATTTAAGGCAAAATCAATGTCCCAGGCAAAGATATTGGCTAATCGCATGACCAGATTGTCATTCAGGCCGGCTTTTTTGCCATCCAGAAATAATGACGATTGAATGGTGCCTTTTGTACTGGCGACTTGGGTTTTAATATCTTTGGTTTGAATCGTAACGTCAAAATTATCACTATGCCGAGTAGCGATTAAAGTCTCGATGGCATTTTTACGATAGATCAGCTCCTGTAGCTGACCTTCGGCATCCGTTTTAGCGATCAGTTCCTTGCCGACTCTTAAATGGGCAAATTGTTTTCCCAGATCATTACTATGTGTGATTCGATAGAGATCTTTTTTGCTCAAAG
The DNA here is from genome assembly GCA_913056195.1 of uncultured Methylococcaceae bacterium. Taxonomy (GTDB): domain Bacteria; phylum Pseudomonadota; class Gammaproteobacteria; order Methylococcales; family Methylomonadaceae; genus Methylomarinum. Next base: position 11,481 of record CAJXMF010000058.1, read on the forward strand.
CCATTTTTTCAAAAATGACAGAAAGGTTTTCGCCATTTTTGATACGATGTGTCAACGTCGTCACTGTTGGCTCCTTGGCGATCTCATCAATAGCTTGATCTTCTGGCAGCGATTCTAGCTGTGGCGTCGACACATCAGGTGTTGAAATGTTGTCGGAAATAACAATCTCGGGAGCGGGAACTGCATTTTTATCCAAATCGTCATCCGGTGCAATAAGTGCGTAGGATGCTGAGATTGTAAATAACACGCCGAGGGCTAAAACGAAAATATTTAAAGTACGTTTTTTCACAAAAATAACCGAAATCTGGAAATAAAGAAGTTGCTCTGATTTCATGTGATTATAGAACAAAATGAATAATTATTCTCACACTAATCCAGTCTACTCTATAATAGAACAATTTTTTCGAAAGACTGGAGAATCAAGTTGCAGCAGGAAATGATGGAGCAAATTCGGCGCGGTGCCGAAGAAATATTGGTCGAAAGCGAGCTGATCAAAAAATTGGAAGAAGGGCGTCCACTTCGTATCAAGGCGGGTTTTGATCCCACTGCCCCTGACCTGCATCTTGGCCATACGGTTCTGATTAACAAATTAAAACAGTTTCAGGATCTTGGTCATGAGGTCTTGTTTTTGATTGGTGATTTTACGGCCATGATTGGGGATCCGACAGGTAAAAATGTAACGAGAAAGCCGTTAACCAAAGAGCAAGTCCTGGAAAATGCTAAAACGTATCAGGAGCAAGTGTTCAAAATTCTGGATCCAGCAAGAACCAAAGTTTTGTTCAATTCAGAATGGATAGGCGCGATGTCTTCTTCTGAAATGATACAGCTTGCATCCAAACATACGGTGGCACGTATGCTGGAGCGGGACGATTTTAGTAAACGATATAAAAGCGGGCAGCCGATAGCCATCCATGAATTCCTTTATCCATTGATTCAGGGACAAGATTCCGTGGTTATAAAAGCAGATGTGGAGTTAGGCGGAACCGATCAAAAATTTAATTTGCTGGTTGGGCGGCACTTGCAAGAATTGGACGGGCAAAAGCCCCAAACTATTTTGACCATGCCAATTTTAGAAGGTTTGGATGGTGTACAAAAAATGTCTAAATCCTTAAATAACTATATTGGTATTGCCGATAAGCCTGATGATATGTTCGGTAAAATAATGTCGATCTCTGATGAATTAATGTGGCGCTACTACGAACTACTAAGTTTTAAGTCGCTCAGTGAGATAAAAAAATGGCGTCAGTCCTGTGAAGAAGGTGAAAACCCCAGAAACTATAAAGTGGCGTTGGCAGAAGAAATCATAGAACGGTTTCATGGGTATGACGCGGCCAAAAAAGCATTGGAGAGTTTTGAGGCGCGTTTTCAGCGTGGGGCAATGCCGGATGAAATGGATGAGGTCATGTTGGCAACGCAGGAAGATGCTTATCCAATTGCCAATTTATTGAAAGATGCGGGTTTAACAAAAAGTACATCAGAGGCCATCCGGATGGTTAAGCAGGGGGCGGTTAAAATTGACGGCGAAAGAGTTTCGGATCCCAAGATTCAGGTTTCAGTGGGGCAGCAGCAGGTCTTCCAGGTTGGAAAACGTAAGTTTGCGCGCGTCAATGTGCAAAAAACGTAAAAAACCTTTTGACAGTCCCAAGAAAGCAGGTATAATGGCCAGCTCTTTCGCGCAGGAACTGCGGAGAGCCGGGATGGCGAGCTGGGAAATGAATGTTTTATTTTCCGG
>CAJXMF010000059.1 GCA_913056195.1 uncultured Methylococcaceae bacterium
TTATTACGATTTAAAAGACAATACAGCATACGTTATTGCCATATTACCAGAGCGAAGAAATCCTAATTGGGTGCGTAGTAAACTTAGTAAAAAAAGCTAATAATCGGGTTCAGGTACAAATTAAATGCTAGACCATCTTAACACCTAATCATCACATATACTTGTGCACAAATAAGCGGCACAACTTTTTATGTCAAGTAATGTGGGCGTTAGGGCAATTGAAAAATTGATTGTAATGACCACCAATCGCGTGAATATAAATGTAGTCTTTATCATATTTATAAATGATGCGGTCTTTCTGACTAATGCGACGAGACCACAAGCCAGAGAGGTTGTGTTTTAATGGTTCTGGTTTTCCAGTTCCAGTGCGTGGGTCATCACGGAGCATTTCTTTTGATAAACGACAGAGTTCCTTGTGTAACTTTTTGTCTTTAACTCTAAGTTCTTCATAGGTTGCCCAGGTATTCCCCTCAAATACCAGTGATCTCATTTAGCTCTTCGGCAGTAGGCTTGTATCCTTTATTCTTTGAATGAGTAGCCGTTGAGGCTGCGATCTGTTTCATTAAGTCGTTGTTTTGTAAAACATATAATGTTTCCTGTTCACGCTCCCAATCTTCCGCACTTAAAACAACAAAATCATCACCGTTTCTGCGCGTAACTTTAAGAGATAAATGTTGCGTTACCACTTGTTCTACAAAGCCTTTTAAGTTTTCTCTGAATTTATTTACACTTATACTGTTCATATCATGTGTCTTTTAGTGTACTGTAATGCCGTACATATTAGTCGTAATGCCTTAACAATTCAATAATTGAGGTCAGATCTCCGCGCCTATCTGTTTTTAAGAACACGAAAAAACAAGAAGGCTTTTTGCAGGTTATAATAGACAATCCGCTTTTTGTCAGGTGATTGAACCTTAAAAACCCTCTATGTTGGAATTTATCCAAACCTTAAAGCAGCGCTATCACGCCGTTTTGTCACGTGTTGATGAGATGCATCCACTATGGTATGAATACCAGCGGCGGATAGAGCAGTTGATTTACGCCGAAGCCTTTATCCGTAAGGGAGAATTGCTGGAGCAGGAAGCCGCGTTTCCTTTACAGATTGCGGTCATCGGCCCCACACAGGCGGGTAAAAGTTCGGTTGTCAATACCTTGTTGGGCCGTGATTTAGCGGGTGTGAGTCCTTTAGCCGGCTATACCGTGCATCCGCAAGGCTTCTGTAATCAGCGCTCAATTGCCGATTGCAAGGGCCTGCAATATTATTTTGGCCGCTTTCAGCAATTATCGGCCGAGCAATTGAGTCCAGAGCGTTATGATTGCTATTCCCTAGCTGAAAATAATGCGTCATCTACATTATTACCGCCTTGTGTGCTATGGGATACGCCCGATTTCGATTCGATTGATGCTGTGGATTATCGGGAAGGCGTTATTCGCACCATTGCGTTGGCCGATATTATTATTCTCGTGGTCAGCAAAGAAAAATATGCGGATCAATCCGTCTGGGAAATGATGAAGACGATTGAAGCGTTTGCGCAACCGACCATTATTTGTCTGAATAAACTGACGCCGGACAGTGAATCGTCCATCATGACATCATTGCAGGAAAAATGGCTGCACACCCGCCAGGATGTCTTTCCACAACTGATACCGCTACATTTTGATAAACACAAGGGAAGCCCCGCCTGGCCTGCCGATAAAACGCAGGCCTTAATGGATTGCCGGCAACAGGTTGCGCGAAACAAACATGCCTTGCACTGCCATCAATTGCTCAGTCGTTTTTGGGATGACTGGTTAGAGCCGGCACATGCCGAACTCAACGCCGCTGAACAATGGCGTCACATGGTTGATCAATCTATTGCGCAGGCTCTGGAAGAATATCAACGCGATTATCTCAATCATCCGCATTATTACGATACCTTCCAGGAGGCCCTGGTTGAATTATTGAATTTACTTGAAATTCCGGGCTTATCCCGCATTTTGGGGACAACACGCAGAATCGTGACCTGGCCGGTACGACAGCTGATAAACCTGGGTCGCAAGAACACGCTGGATGGTGTATCGCACGAAGTGACCTTGCTCGAGCAGCTGGCAACGCATGTGCTGATTCAACTGAGCGAGAAGATTTTAGAAAATATCGAGACCGATACACTCAATAGAGAATGGTGGCAAGATGCCGCCGCCGTTCTACGTCAACAAAAAAATAAATTGCAAGGCCGGTTTGTTCAGGAAGCTGGGAAATACCATGAGCAGTTTCAGCAGGATGTCGAGCAGACCGCAAAGCGCTTGTACCATGAACTGGAACAACATCCCATGCTGTTGAATACCTTGCGCACCACGCGGGCGTCAACCGATGCCACGGCGCTGGCAGCCGCTATTTATGGCGGTGGTATCGGCTTGCATGATCTGGTACTGACGCCGGCGATGTTATCGATTACCTCATTGCTGGCAGAAAGTGCGGTGAGCAGTTTTATGTCGAAACAAGAGGCTGAACTCAAGCGGCATCAGTTACAAACGGTCAAACAACGTTTGTTTGAAGATCAGTTGCAACATGCCTTGAATGTCATTCCACAGCAATTACCGGTCGAAAAACGGTTTAATATTTCAGCACAGCAATTAAAGCAGGCTGAAGAACAGTTAAATGAGAAAAGAAATGGCTTACGCATACTCTGAATGTGTTAAACAGGCAAAAGATTGGGCGCAACAGGCGCTTGCCGAACATCTGCTTTCAGAAGAACAGGTGCAGGCCTTGCTTGACATGGAAAACAAAACGCCGGACAGTTTGTTTCAAGACATCGAAACGCGACCATTGGTCGTCGCCTTTATGGGCGGCACCGGTGTCGGTAAAAGCACCTTGTTAAATCGCCTGGCCGGTGCGCCAATTGCGCGTACCGGTGTTGAGCGGCCGACATCTCGCGAAGTGACCTTGTTTCACCATCAAAGCCTAAGCCTTGAGCAGCTGCCTGAAGGTTTGCCGCTGGAATCGATTAATATCGGCAGCCATCAGAATGCGCATTATCAGAATATTTTATGGATTGATATGCCTGATTTCGACAGTGTTGAAACGGCCAATCGGCAACTGGTTCTGGAATGGCTGCCCCATATCGATGTGTTGATTTATGTTGTCAGCCCCGAGCGTTATCGCGATGCCAAAGCCTGGCGTTTACTGCTGAAAGAAGGGGCAAACCATGCCTGGCTGTTTGTCTTGAATAAATGGGATTTAGGCGACAGTGTTCAATATGAAGATTTTAAAACGCAATTAAAACAAGCCGGTTTTGACAATCCGGTTATTTTTAAAACCAGTTGTGCCGGTGCAGCTTCGTCTGATGAGTTTGAGCAACTGGTCGCTTATCTTGAAAAATTATCCAACGCGCATATTGTCAAATCACTGGATCAGCGCGGCAAAGCGATACGTTTTGAACAACTGGAACAGCAGCTTGACGCGCTAGGCCAAACGCTGGCTGTCGAAAAATTTAAGCCGCTGGAAAAGTTTGTCCGGCAACAATGGCGACAGCGTCAAGACATGTTTAAGCAGGCGTTTGAATGGCCGTTAAAACAAGCCGCCGAGGCCTATGCCGCAAAGGGCGGCGGTAAAACTGAGATTGATGTATGGGATCAGTGGGCGCAAAGCCGTTTTGATGATGTCATCGATGATGTGTTGTTTAAGGCCGCACAATTACAGATTCCATCAGCTGTGTTAAAGCAAAGCCTGAAGACGTTGGGGCAAGATGCTGGGAAACAGGTTACCGCAACAACTGAACTGGAATGCCGTAAAGCCTTGGTCAATCCCGGAAACCGGCTACAGCGATGGACACTTAAATTTCTGAAACTGTCTGAATTTCTGTTACCGCTCGCGGCCATGAGCTTTGTCAGTTATCAGGTTTTTGTCGGCTATTATGAAAGCGTCGAGCGCGGCGACCCTTTTCTGGGGGTTGATTTTGTGGCGCACAGTATTTTGTTGATTTTATTAAGCTGGCTGATTCCCTTTTTTTTGCATAAAAAATTGCAACCCTCATTACAAAAAACGGCCGATCGTGGTTTAAAAAAAGGCATGGATATCGCACTTTCGGAATTAGAACAGCATATTCTGCAGGCCATTGACGCTGAAAAACAACGCTGCCAGGCGGCACGCGAGGCGTTGAATTCAATCATTGAGATGAGCCGGAATGGCAAACGGCAAAATAGTGAACAGGCAACCGATCAGGCGTTACAGGATTTATTGATGACCAGGACTTAAACAACGCAATAAGGGCGATATCTGCTTTAGTCTGTATAAATATAATCAGCCGCATCGTGTTTAAGTCGTCTGAACAGGTCGGGTAAAAAAATCAGGGCCATTAACAGGGTTAATCCTGCGAGTGCGGCAAAAAGGAGGTGAGCCTGCTGGTTTACAAGTCGCATGACGAGGCCGTAGAACAATGCCGAGAGCAGAATAAATATCCAGTTAAGCCAGTTCACCGCCGCAAATATTCGACCCTTGTCTTTTACAGGCGGGCGAGCCTGAATAAAGGCTAATAATGGCACCGAATAAAAACCGGAAGCGACACCTAATAAAAAACATAAGGCGAAAGCGATAAGCTGGATGCTGAAAGTAGCCGTTGGGAAAATCCGGGTCTGTTGTAAAATTGCAGGTGTGTTTTTGAGCTGTTGAAATAACACGAGTTCTTCAGCCTGTGGTCGATGCACGGGCAACAGGCTTAAGGCGAGTAAGCAGAGTACCAGCATGCTGATTGCCGGTTTGATTAGGCTGAGTCGTATTTTACCGGCAGACAGGCGTCCCACAATCACACTGCCTGTGGCGATGCCCAATGAGGTGACAGCAACCATCAAACTGGTTTCAAAATTATTCAGACCGAGTTGAAAACGGCCGAAGGCATTGATCGCCGTGAGTGTAACGCCGCCGATAAACCAGAACCAGGAATAAATCAGCATGATGCGGAACATCAATTTATCGTGCCGAAAAACGTCCGCCAAAGTTTTCAGCACGCTGATAAAGGAATGGCGGTTGAGGCGGCGTTCAGGGTCGGCGGCAGGGCATTTGGCGATGGCCAGTGAGGTGAGGGTGCCAAACACAGCAATACCGACTGTAATCAAACCGGCCAGATACATTTTTCCGACCAGAAAATCAGCCAGCAGGCCGGCAACCGCAACGCCCAGAATAATGGCCAGGAATGTGGTCATTTGGGTGAGCCCGGTCGCTTGTGATAAATCCTCCAAGCGCACCAGTTCAGGGAGACCTCCGTATTTAGACGGGCCAAAAAAGGCACTTTGTGCGCCGAGCAAAAAAGTCACACCGGCTAATAGCCACAGATAAAGCGGCGCCTGTTGGATGAGAAAGTTAGTATCGGTCATGGTCAGAAACGCGCCGACACCGAGTAAGGCGATGAGGATTTCGGCGATTTTACAGGCGACCATCATGCGGCCTTTACTGACCTTGTCGGCTAAATCACCGGCAATACCGGAAAACAGCAGGAAAGGCAGTGCAAACAGAAACTGAACGATGGCTTGATATTCAACGCCCAGCATCAAATAGCCAACCCCCAGTAATAACACCAGTTGTTTAAACACATTGTCATTGAAAGCGCCTAGTGCCTGTGTCAGTAAAAAGGCGAGAAATGAGCGGTTTTGGTTTCTGAAAAGTGGTGGGGGAATCTCGTTTACGGATGGTGGTTGATCGCTTTTACTCATGTGTTGTCGCTTCCGGTGTAGGGGGTAGAATTAAAAAAAGGCAATAATCATCCCTTGAACCACAGATTCATTAACATGGGCCAAACCATATTTGTGGAGCCAGTAACTGTATTCGGTGCCGACATATAATGTATCTTTTTTCCAGTCCGCCAAATCGCCTACGTCAATCAACATTTGTGGCTGCGCCAGAATTATAAAATTCCCGTTGGCATTCGTATAACCAAAACGAAAATCGGTAAATCCACGGAACTTGAAGCGAATGTCACCAAGGCTGAAGGGATAACTCCATACCGGGGTGACCTGTAAGCCATATTTTCCGGAAATATTGTCGTTTTTATAGGCGGTAATATCCAATTGCAGGTAATCAAAATAGCGATTGGATAAATCAAAACTAACACCGCCCAGCCAGGCTTTGAAATTATCAGATTCAGGTTTGTTGCTGATATTGATGCCTGCAACCAGCGAAATATCATGGATTGGACCAAATTGGAGTTGGTTTTTTAAGAGTTTGCTTAAGCTTAAATAACTATAAACCTCTGCATACACATTAACGCCGGTGTCGTTGCGAAAGGCGGTATCGACAAAGAAGAAGTTTGAGCCATAGCTCCATCCGTCGGCATGTTCGACCGTAATGGTAGGGCGATCATTGTCGCCGAGTTTAAAATCGCTGCCGTATAAAAATTGAATATTCTGACTGCTCCACTCAATGGCCGAGGCAATCGGCACATAAAAACATAAGATTAGAAGACAAAAATTAATGTGCATCCTTAATGTGTAAATGATTTTAAATACTGCTGGATTTTTTCGACTTGTGAGTCAGATAAGATATTTTCGAAAACAGGCATTTTAGTTTTGGGGTTGAAGTGCCGAGCATTCATGATGCGTTGTTTTAAAACCGATTCGGAGTAAATTGCCGCAGGGTTGACGGGGTAATTTAAGTCGGGGCCGACAGATCCACCGCTGCCATTGATGGCATGACAACGGATACAGTAGCGACTGAACAGCTTAAAGCCAGCCTGCACGTCAGCGTTAGCCGATTGCGGGACAGCGTTGGTAAATAACTGATCAGCGGGCTTTAGTGCAATTTTTGTTAATTGAAAAGGCCAGGCATAACGCCATTTTTCCTTATCTGTGCTATTTGGCCAGACCAGGTAAAACGGCGCAGGGGTGGTTTTATGTTCGCCAAACTGAAAGGGTTGCCAATGACCTTTCTTAACGCCCAGGTCTTGAAACGCCAGATATCCTGGGGTGGCGGATGCATCCATATAGGGCATGGTCGCCTGATAACCATCTTTGGAGGTAAAGACAACGATGCCTTGCGATAAATCACCGGAATAGTGTTTAGCCAATTGTTTAATGATGGGCTGCAAAGGGATGGTGCGATAGTTTTTTTCGGTTTGATAGACAGGGTCATGCCTGATCAGTACGGTTTTGGCCGGATAACGCGATGCCAAGGCTTCGACAGATAGCTGAACAGATGGCCAGGCAGGTGGGGTGGAAACATCAGCAATCGCCATGTGACCGAATAAAACTAAAAAAGGCAGTGCGAAAAATTTAAATACGTTCATGTCGAGTACGCTGGGTAATAATTTCAGCAAGTTTAGAGGAGTCAATGGGTTTTGTCAGGTAATAATCAAAGCCGGAATTTAAGGCACTGTCGATTTTGTTCTGTTCGGCAAAGGCACTGATAGCGATTGTCGTCAGCGGAATATTATATTGTTTTATTTTTTTGATCAGTTTCAGGCCCGATAATACCGGCATGTTCAAATCAATCAGGGCAATATCGTAGGTTTTTTTCAGTAGTTTTTCCAGTGCCAGTTGGCCATTGGTAGCGGTGTCGTAAGTACAATTAGGTTGATCGAGAATATTTTGCAATAACAAAATATTGACGGGGTTATCTTCTGCGATCAAAATACGCTGTTTAGGCGGCTGAGAGGGGTGTTTTTCAACGGCGTCTTCAAGGGCTTGTTTACTCTGTTCGGATGTGTCTTGCAGTGGAATTGAAACGGTAAAGGTGCTGCCTTTGTTGACCTGGCTCTCCACACTGATGTGGCCGCCTAATAAGCATACTAATTCATGTGTGATGGCCAGACCCAGTCCAATGCCTTCTTTTGAGAAATCTCGATCATCAATTTGGATAAAGGGCGTAAATATACGCTTTTGATCGGTTTCAGAAATACCGCAGCCGGTGTCTTTAATGACAATTGTCAGGTGTTTATCATCGCCTGTGACCAATAATTCTACAGAACCATAGTGGGTAAATTTAAACGCATTGTTTAACAGGTTAACGATAATTTGACGTAATCTTTTTTCATCAGTCGTAAACATTGAGCAGCTACAGCCAATACGGACATCGAAACGGATGTTTTTTTCTTTAGCTTTGAGTTTGAAAATAGAAATAATATCGTCCCAAAACGGGGCGCACTTAACGCTTTTCAAATGGAGCTTGAGCTTGTTCGTTTCAATGCGAGAAATATCCAGCAGGTCATCGATCAAGGTCAATAGATGTTTGCTGCAATGTTCGATGATATTGATATGCTGCTTATTGTTCTCTGATAAATTATTTTGTCTTTGTAACAGCTGAGTAAAGCCGATAATGCCATTCAATGGTGTACGCAATTCATGACTGATATTGGAAATAAATCGGGATTTAGCCTGATTGCTGGCTTCGGCTTGATTCTTGGCCGCTTGTAACTGGGAGGTACGTTCTTTAACAATGGCTTCACTGGAAAAAAAACGACCGCTTAACAACAAAAGCCCTGTACCTAAAAAACTGACAAATAACAGGCCGATGACCAGTACAGACCACAGCATCCAATGCGTTGAACTATCAATATGCTCTGTAAAGGGGTAGGTCAGTGTCCAGTCCAAATTATAAATATGAATCGGGTATCTGAGTTTTTTGACATAAGCACTTTTTTGCTGCGCGGTAAAAAATGTTTTGCCTGTTGTATTGTCCAGGATAGAAAACGCATGGAGGGTAAGCTGTGGCATCAGATTTAAACTGGCGTTGAACAACATGTTCGGGTCGATAATCAAGGTCACCCATTCGGTATTATCGCCTGTCTGATGTACGGGAACCCCAAATTGTAAAAACTGTTGAAAACCTATGGCCGGTGAGAATGTGGCGTATGATTGTGCTGACAAACCAGAAAGAGGCGCGTGAACAGGTAGGGCAAGTGTATTTAACGCATTGCCGGCCGAACAGAGTTTGATCGAAACGGCGTGATCGGTATGTCTAACCTGATACCAACAAATCTGTTTGATTTCCAGGAAGTCTTGCGGATAAATCGACGTAAATTGTTTGAATTGATTGTATCCAACTTTTTCTGAGTTCATAAAAAAAGCATGAATGGCGCGAAGATTGCTGACATGTTCGCGCAGGCGATCGTCAATCAGGTGGGTCGTGGATTGTGATTGCACGATAAAATGTTCATATTGCCGTTGATATTCCAGTTTTTGAATAAACAGGAAAAATGCAGTGACCAGAATGAAGGTCATCAGCATCGGCAGACCTAATAACATGCCTCGACGTTTCCAGACCTCGCTGTTGTGATGGAAAACCGTCAATAGTAACGGCGCAAAAATAATCACGCCAATACTGTCACCGATCCACCAGGTTAATTCGTTAGGCCAGATTTCAGACGGGCGCAGGATTCCTGCCCAGAACATGGTGGCAATACCGATACTGGCAGAAATGAGGCTGGCCAAAGGGCCACCGATCAATAGGAAATAGACGATTTCCTGGGTTGTTAGCAATTCATTGGGAAAGCCGATAGTGCGTTTTATCAGAGCGTTGCCGAACCAGGCATTTAAGGCCGCGCCGGTGCCAGTGGCCATATAAACTGGATATAAAGCGGTATCAAAACCGAATGCCCAGCCACTGGTGCAAAAATTACCGATAAATATAGCGGGCCAGATCTTAGGGCCATAAAACAGCATGCCAACCAGGCCGACACCGGCAGGCGGCCAGATTGCAGCGGCCTGGCTGGGTGGTACAGCCAGCTGGAGGCCAATTAAACCCAATACAAAATAGCTGGATGCAATGACTGCAAGGCGTAAAAGATAGTGGGTCACTGACGTTAACATTTTATAGGGGCACTGATTTCAGATTGTCGAGATGAATCAAATTGTAGAGATGCTTTCGGAATTGTCCAGCGTATATTCACAAGCGTACAACGATCTTGAACAATCTTTTGGACGTGAATATTCATAGCGCCCTCTTATTCTCCCCTGAGAGAAGGCCGGGATGAGGGTGTCAAATAGCAAGGGCTATGACTATTTACCTAAAGGTTGTGAACGGCTACTCCCAGACTGTCGAAAAAATGACAGTAGCGTTCTAGTCAATTGATTTTAAATATAAAAAAAACATGGTTCATTTTTTGCTAAGAAATTTGTAACACGGTGAAAAAATCAATGACCATGCAACAGACTACGACACATCACACGGATAAAACGCGTCAGTTAACCGATGCATTTAAATTGTTCAATCAATTATCAGAAGATCTGACACAGGCTTACCAAGGACTGGAAGCCAAGGTTAGCCGTTTGAATCAGGAGTTGACGGCGGCGCGTAGCGCCAGGTTGCAGACGCTGATGGAAAAAGAAAAACTGGCCACCCGCTTGCAACAGATTCTGGCCGCCTTACCGGCCGCTGTTGTGGTATTGGACAAGTCGCGCATGGTCATCGATTGCAACCATCTGGCGATTGATTATCTAGGCGAACCTTTGATTGGTTTGGCCTGGGATAACGTTTTGCAGCGGCGTTTGTTACCGGTTACTGATTGTCCTCAGGAGCGCAGTCTGGCCGATGGTCGTCGATTGAGCATTACCTGTAATTCATTAGGCGATGATGCCGAGCAGATTGTGTTGCTGTCTGATATCAGTGAATTTAGATCATTACAGGATTTACTGGCGCAGCAACAACAATTGTCGGCAATGGGTGAAATGGTAGCCCGTATGGCGCATCAAGTCCGGACACCGTTATCGACCGCAATTTTGTACGCCTCGCAACTTAAAAAAACACACCTGCCTGAACAACAACGACAACAATTTGCCGGCAAAATAATGGAGCGCTTGCTCTATCTGGAACGGCAAGTCAACGATATGTTGATTTTCGCCAGGCAAGGCAAAATGGCGATGGAAAATTTTTCAGTACACCATTTATTGGCTCAACTTCAAGACAGCAAAGCCGGAATGCGCTGTCAATTGATTATCGATGATCAAAGCGGACTTGAGACTATGCGCGGTAATGAAGATGCTTTGCTGGGGGCGTTGACCAACCTTGTCAACAATGCCGAAGAAGCCTGCGACACAGACGGTGTCATTAAAATCAGCCTTCAGTGTCCTGCCAGTGGTTGTTTACGTATTACGATTCAGGATGATGGGCCCGGTATTGATACGCTTGCGCAGCAACGTATTTTTGAACCGTTTTACACCACAAAAGCCAGTGGCACAGGCTTAGGGTTAGCGGTGGTGAACAGTGTTGTTAACGCCCATGACGGGCATTTGAGTTGTTATTCGGAGCCGGGAAAAGGGACGCAGTTTATTTTGGAATTACCTTGCGTTGAGTCGCGCACCGTATCCCTGTCCAGCTTGGAAAATAAGGAGGCTGAGCATGAAGCTGCATGATATTTTGATTGTCGAAGATGATAAAGTTCTGGCTGAAGCACTGGCGACCACGCTGGAACTGGAAGGTTACCAGGTGATAACAGCCGCGAATGGAACAGAGGCTTTGCTGCGTTTGAACAAGAATGTTGTTCGTTTAGTGGTCAGTGACGTACAGATGCCGGTGATGGATGGCTTTGAGCTGTTACACAATATTCAGCAAAAACATTCGCAGTTACCGGTATTGCTGATGACAGCCTATGGCACGATTCCAAAGGCGGTTTCGGCGATGCGCGCGGGGGCGGTGGATTATTTGATCAAGCCGTTTGCCGCCGATGTATTGGTCGAAAAAGTGCAAGGTTTGATCAGTGCCCGGCAAACGATAGGTCATAATGCCATCGTGGTCGCTGAAAACATGCAAAAGCTGTATGGCTTGTGCCGGAAAGTCGCCAAAACCGATGTCACTGTGTTGCTTGAAGGCGAGAGCGGTTGCGGTAAAGAAGTGCTGGCGCGCTATATTCATCAGCATTCAGGTTATCAGAAAGGGCCTTTTGTGGCGATAAACTGTGCGGCAATACCTGAGAACATGCTGGAAGCGATATTGTTTGGCTATGAAAAAGGGGCGTTTACCGGTGCGGTACAGGCGAGTGCCGGTAAATTCGAACAGGCACAAGGTGGAACGTTGTTGCTTGATGAAATTTCAGAAATGGAATTGGCTTTGCAAGCGAAATTATTACGGGTATTGCAGGAAAAAGAAGTCGAGCGCCTGGGTAGCCAGAAGAAAATCAGTCTGAATATGCGGGTATTGGCGACCACCAACCGGAAATTGAAACATTATGTTGAAGAAGGCCGCTTTCGGGAAGATTTGTATTATCGTCTGAGTGTTTTTCCGTTGCGAATTCCACCGCTCAGAGAACGTAAACAGGATATTTTGCCACTGGCAGAAGGTTTTGTAGACAAGTATTTCGGTGGCGGCAATGGTTTACCGGTTTTTAGTGCGTCTGCACAAGAAAAAATGCTGGCCTACGCGTGGCCCGGTAATGTGCGTGAACTGGAAAATGTTGTGCAAAGAGCGCTGATTTTGCAAAGTGGCGGGCAAATCCACAGCCAGGATTTGATTTTTGAAGGCTTTGATGCACTGAATGATTTTGCAGAATCGGAACAGCCGGTTGTGACTCCGGTTGAGCATAGCCCAGAGAATGAAGCCAGTAAGTTGGGCGAAGAAGTCAAAACGGTTGAAGAAAAAATTATTTTAAAAACCTTGCAGGAGCTCAATGGCAGCCGCAAGCGTACGGCTGAGAAACTGGGTATCAGTCCACGCACCTTGCGTTATAAAATCGCCCGAATGAAAGAATCCGGTGTTGCTGTACCGTGTTAAACGGTTTAACAGGCATCAATTGTCATGTTTGGAATGAAAAATGCTTGTCATTTTATAAAGTCTATCTGTCGTCAAAAAAATGGCAGATTAAACGGTTGAGAAAAAAGGTAATGTGATGAGCGAAATGAATGTCGATCAGGTTTTAGCGCAAATGCGGGCCATGTCGCTGGATGCTGGCAATAACAAGGTTAAGGAAAGTCAACGTAGTGGCGAATTTTCGGCTATGCTTAAACAGTCTATTGATGCGGTTAATGATACCCAGAAGGCGGCCGGGCAATTATCCAAACAATTCGAGCTGGGCAATGAAGATGTCAGTCTGGCTGAAGTGATGATTGCTTCGCAAAAAGCCACTGTATCTTTTCAAGCGATGGTGCAGGTGCGGAACAAGCTGGTTGAAGCCTATAAAGATGT
>CAJXMF010000060.1 GCA_913056195.1 uncultured Methylococcaceae bacterium
TACAAAATTGGAAATTTGTCTTGCAATAAACGAGGAGTCCATATATGGATAAGCGCAGCGCATCCACCAAAAAGCTTTGAATAAGCCGGGCTTGTTGTCCGGTTTTTTGTATAATCTACAGCCTGAGTAAGCTTGAATCTGGTATATTTTGGACAAGATAAACATGACAACTGAAAATAACGCCCCGGTGATCGGCATCATTGGTGGCAGTGGTTTATATGAACTTGATGGATTACATCATACCCGTTGGGAAAAAGTCGAGTCGCCATTTGGCGAACCTTCTGATGACTTATTGTTTGGTGAATTGGACGGACAGCAACTGGTCTTTTTACCGCGTCATGGCCGAGGACATCGGCTATCGCCCTCTGAAATAAACTACCGTGCCAATATCGATGCCTTAAAACGCGCGGGGGTCAGCGATATTATTTCCATGAGTGCGGTGGGGTCGTTAAAAGAAGATTTATCGCCTGGCGCGTTTGTCGTTGTCAATCAGTTTATTGATCGAACCTATGCGCGAGAAAAATCATTTTTTGGCGCCGGCTGTGTTGCCCATGTTTCCATGGCACATCCTGTCTGTCATCGTTTGGGGGATCGGATAATGGATGCCGCCGCTGATATGGACATCAATCTTGTCCGGGGCGGCACCTATCTGGTTATGGAAGGTCCCCAATTTTCCACTCTGGCAGAATCCGAGCTTTATCGGCAATGGGGATGTGATGTCATCGGTATGACCAATATGCCGGAGGCGAAATTAGCGCGGGAAGCGGAAATCTGCTATGCCACCGTCGCGATGGTGACCGATTATGATTGCTGGCATCCGCAGCATGATGATGTGACGGTCGAACAGGTCATCCAGATTTTACAGCACAATGCCGACAATGCTCGCCAGTTGTTGACCCGCTTGTTACCACGATTGAACGATTCTGAGGTGGCATCATGCGGGTGTAAACAGGCTTTGCAGCATGCTTTGATTACGGCACCGGAAGCCAGAGACCCGGCTGTACTGGAAAAACTGGATGCCGTCGCCGGTCGTGTTCTATAAATCGTTTGCACAGGAAACAATATGCCCATAAAATCCCTTATTCGCACCGTCCCGCATTACCCGAAACCCGGTATCATGTTTCGGGATTTTACCACCTTGTTAAAAGACCCGGTCGGACTCAGAATGACGATTGATGAACTGGTCAAACGCTATGCTGATCATAAAATTGATAAGGTGGCCGGGATTGAGTCGCGCGGCTTTATTGTTGGGACGCCATTAGCCTATTTATTAGGTGTCGGCTTTGTACCCATTCGGAAACAAGGAAAATTGCCCTCCGAAACTATCGCCCATGAGTATGAGCTGGAATATGGCTCAGATTGTATTGAAATACACATCGATGCCATTCAGGAGGGTGATCGCGTCCTGGTGGTCGATGATTTGCTGGCGACAGGGGGTACTGCAGAAGCGGCGGTGACATTAATCAGCAAGATGGGAGGTAAAATTGTCGAATGCGCCTTTGTGATTGATTTACCCGATATTGGTGGGCGTAAGCGTTTGGAGCAACAGGGCTATCCGGTCTTTGCACTGACTGAATTTGAAGGCGACTAACAGCGCAATGAATACCCCATTACAAAAGGTCGAAACATTGCGCTGGGAGCATGATCATCTGGAAATGATCGACCAACGTATCTTGCCGGCCGAGTTTAAAATGATTCGTTTTGATTCAGCCGCCGAGGTTGCCGCCGGTATCCGCGATATGGTTGTTCGTGGCGCGCCGGCAATTGGCGTTGCCGCGGCCTATGGCATAGCCCTTGAGGCCAGGCGTTTGCAAGGCGTAAATGAACAGACGTTTACATGCGGGTTGGAGACTGCATTCAAAACGCTGGCGGAAAGTCGGCCTACGGCGGTCAATCTGTTTTGGGCGCTGGATCGAATGAAAACACTCTGGCAATCACAGCAGCAGGTGGATACTCACGCCCTCGCACAGTGTTTATTGGCGGAGGCGCAGGCCATTTTCAACGAAGATATTCAAATCAATCGTGCTATCGGCGCGCAGGGTGCCGCGTTATTAAAACAGGGTGACCGGGTTCTGACCCATTGCAATGCCGGCGCTTTAGCGACAGCCGGACACGGTACCGCCTTAGGGGTGATTCGGTCAGCATGCGAAGCCGGAAAAAACATAACCGTTATCGCCGATGAAACACGACCCTTTCTACAAGGCGCACGGCTGACCGCCTGGGAAATGGTACAGGAAAAGATTCCGGTGACCCTGATCACCGACAATATGGCCGGTTTTATGATGAAAAGCGGGGAAGTCGATGCCGTAATCGTCGGCGCCGATCGCGTTGCCGCCAATGGCGATGTCGCCAACAAAATCGGTACTTATATGCTCGCTGTACTGGCAAAACAACATGATATTCCATTTTATGTCGCCTGCCCGTTATCCACCTTTGATTTTTCGATGGCAACAGGGGATGTTATTCCGATTGAAGAACGAAGCCGCCATGAAGTCACAGGCTTTCGGGATTGTCAGTGGGCCGCGGCAGGTGTCAAGGTTCGTAATCCGGCTTTTGATGTTACACCGGCCGAATTGATTACCGCTATAATTACTGAACAAGGCGTTCTCGATTCGCCTGATATGGAACGGCTTCAACACATACTCACGGGCAAAACATAAAGGTAAACACGATGAAAGGTATCATACTGGCGGGTGGCGCTGGCTCAAGGCTGCATCCATTGACGCTGGCAATCAGCAAACAACTGATGCCGGTTTATGACAAACCCATGATCTATTATCCGCTGTCAACACTGATGCTGGCAGGTATTCGAGATATGTTACTGATATCGACACCACAGGATTTGCCCCATTTCAAGCATGTATTGGGTGATGGTTCGCAATGGGGAATCCATCTGTCTTATGCCGAACAACCGCGCCCCGAAGGTTTGGCACAGGCTTTCATTATCGGTAAGGACTTTGTCGGCCAGGATACTTGCGCACTGATTCTGGGGGACAATATTTTTTACGGCAAAGGCATGATCGAACAAATGCGTTCAGCGACAGGGAATGAAGCGGGTGCGACCGTATTTGCCTATCATGTCAACGATCCCGAACGCTATGGTGTCGTGGAATTTGATGCCGATGGCATGGCCAAATCCATCGAAGAAAAGCCCGCTCAACCCAAGTCGAATTATGCCGTCACCGGTATTTATTTTTACGATAACCAGGTTATCGATATCGCAGCCAATTTAAAGCCTTCGCCACGCGGTGAGCTTGAAATCACGGATGTTAACCGTATCTATCTACAACGGGGTGAATTACGTGTAGAAACCCTGGGTCGTGGTACGGCATGGCTGGACACGGGGACGCATGAATCATTGCTGGAAGCGGCCAATTTTGTCGAAATTCTTGAAAAACGCCAAGGCCTCAAAATTGCCTGTCCTGAAGAAATCGCCTGGAATCTGGGCTATATCGATGACACGCAATTGAGTACTCTGGCGGCCGCATTAAATAAAAATGCCTATGGACAGTATTTGCTTAATCTTTTAAACGAGGCGAAATAAATGGAAATTATCAAAACGGCGATTCCCGATGTCCTCTTGATCAAACCGGATGTATTTGGTGATCACCGGGGCTTTTTCCTTGAAACCTGGAATAAGGCGCGTTATATTGCGGCTGGTTTTCCCGATGTCGAGTTTGTTCAGGACAATCATTCGCGTTCCCGCCAAGGTGTTTTGCGCGGCTTGCATTATCAGCATCAACATCCGCAAGGCAAGCTGGTTCAGGTGGTCACCGGCGCCGTGTTTGATGTTGCCGTCGATATTCGACGCGGTTCGCCCACATTTGGGCACTGGGTGGGGTATGAGCTGACAGAAGACAACCATTTTCAATTCTGGGTGCCGCCAGGTTTCGCGCACGGCTTTTGCGTATTATCCGAAACGGCCGATTTTACCTACAAATGTACAGATTTCTATCATCCTGAAGATGAAATGGGCGTGTTATGGAATGACCCTGAAATCAATATTGAATGGCCTGTCGCACAACAAGCCACCTTGTCTGAGAAAGATCAGAACAATGCTGTTTTAAGTGCGATTCCTGAACACAAACTCCCCGTTTACACGGTATGAAAAAAATTATCGTAACCGGATGTCAGGGCCAGCTCGGTCAGGAACTGATGCGGCAGGCGCAGGCATTGCATTGGGAGGTCATCGGTGTCAATCATCAATCGCTGGATATTACAGACGCTGAGGCTGTTCATAGCACGATTAAACAGCTCAACCCCGATGCTGTGGTCAATGCCGCCGCCTATACCGCTGTCGATAAAGCCGAAACTGAAAAGGCGCTGGCATTTGCCGTTAATCGTGATGGGCCTGAAAATTTAGCGAAAGCCTGTTCAGACATGGATATACCGTTGCTGCACTATTCCACCGATTATGTTTTTGATGGCCGCAAAACAACAGCCTATGTTGAAACCGATTCCACAGTGCCATTAGGCGTTTATGGCGAAAGTAAGTTAGCTGGCGAACAAGCCATTGCGGATAACTGTGAAAAACACCTGATTTTTAGAACCAGCTGGGTGTTTTCCGCATACGGCAATAATTTTGTAAAAACCATGTTAAGACTGGGAGCGGAACGTGAAGTGTTAGGTATCGTTGCCGATCAGTTTGGCAAACCGACTTCGGCGGCAGAAATAGCCCGAATTTCATTGCATATTTTGCAACAGCCCATCCAGAACTGGGCTATTTACCATTTGGCACAGCCTGACCCGATTAGCTGGCATGGTTTTGCGCAGGCGCTGTTTCAGCAGGCACGCGAAGCGGGCAGGGCACTTAAACTTAAAGACATCCATGCGATCACAACGGCAGACTATCCAACGCCTGCCAAACGACCGGCAAATTCGGTTTTGGATTGTCAGTGCCTGGAACAAACATTCAAACTTAATATCAGACCGTGGCGTGAATCGTTGGCGCAGGTCATCAAGGAGCTCGTAAAACAATGACAGAATATCAACCTAAGGTCATGCTCGTCACCGGAGGAGCCGGGTTTATCGGCTGCAATTTTGTGCGTTATATGTTGAAACACGACAACACGGTCAAGATTATCAATCTGGATGCGCTGACCTACGCCGGCTCGTTAGAAAATCTGCAGAACCTGCCCGACGAATCACGTCATGTTTTTGTGCAGGGCGATATCTGCGACCGTGAATTAGTGGATAAGGTGTTACGCGATCACCAGGTCGATACCATTGTGCATTTTGCCGCTGAAAGTCATGTCGACAACTCCATCAGTGGGCCGGGTGTTTTTGTGCATACCAATGTCATGGGGACATTTACCTTGCTTGAAGCCGCGCGCAATTATTGGCAGCAGGAACAGGCCTTAAATCAGACTCAATGCCACTTCCATCATATTTCTACTGATGAAGTCTATGGCACATTAAATAAAAAGGATCCGGCCTTTACTGAGACCACACCTTATGCCCCCAATTCGCCGTACTCGGCCTCAAAAGCCGGATCAGACCATCTGGTGCGGGCCTATTTCCATACCTATGGCTTGCCAGTGACCACCACTAATTGTTCCAATAACTACGGGCCCTATCAACATACCGAAAAGCTGATTCCAACCATTATCAACAATGCCTTGAATCAAACGGCCATTCCGGTCTATGGTGATGGCTCCAATATCCGTGACTGGCTTTATGTTGAAGATCATTGTTCCGGTATCGATACCGTCATTCGCAAAGGTGAACGTGGCGGCGTTTTCAACATTGGCGGCCATAACGAATGGGCCAATATCGACATCGTCAAACATATCTGCCATCTGCTGGATGAATTCAGGCCACAAGGGGCACCGCATGACAAACTGATCAACTTCGTCACTGACCGTGCTGGCCACGATTGGCGGTATGCGATCGATGCCGAAAAAATGAACACGGCGTTGCAATGGCGGCCGGATGAAACCTTTGAAACCGGGATACGAAAAACGGTTGCCTGGTATTTAGACCGCCTGCCGGTCGAAAATGCTTAGCTGTGGCAAAGAGATGCTTCACAGATGAAAAGATTGTTTGATGTATTACTCGCTGGAGTGGTTGCGGTGCTGTTGTTGCCGCTGATTGTTTTGGTGGCGCTGGCGGTTAAACTGACTTCATCCGGGCCGGTACTGTATTGGTCTGATCGTATCGGTAAAGATAACACGATTTTCAAGATGCCCAAGTTTCGCAGCATGAAGACGGGGGCGCCGGCGGTCGCGACGCATCTATTACAAAATCCGGATCAACTGCTGACGCCGATCGGTCGATTTTTACGACAATCCAGCCTGGATGAATTGCCGCAATTATGGAGTATTCTGAAAGGCGATATGAGTTTTGTTGGCCCCAGGCCGGCCTTATTTAATCAGGATGATTTAATTCAGCTCAGAACTGAAAAAGGGGTGCATAAGCTGGTACCTGGATTAACCGGCTGGGCGCAGGTGAATGGCCGTGATGAATTGCCCATTCCCCAAAAAGTCGATCTGGATGCAGAGTATCTTGAGCGACAGTCTTTCGGATTTGATTTAAAAATTCTGTGCCTAACCTTTCTTAAAGTCATTAAGCAGGATGATGTTGCTCATTAGAATGTGTTGTGGTCTTGAGTAGAGGTCATTCTGTTTTTGTTTAATGGTATTTAAAAACTTGTGAAAATTCGTTTTCGTTCCCGCACGACTGTATTTATTCATGATTTTCTAATGGTGCCTGTCGCCTGGTTAGGTGCGTATTGGATCCGTTTTAATCTACAGAACATCCCCGTCGATTATTGGGATGCTGCACTGGCCTATTTGCCCTGGGTAATGGGTTTTCAAACGGTCGTTTTTAGGTTTTTTGGATTGTACCGTGGCATTTGGCGGTTTTCATCGATTCCAGATTTGATTCGGATTATCAAAGGGGTGTGTGTGGGCGCATTTGTCATTGCCTGCGGTTTGTTTTTGTATAATCGACTGGAAGGCGTACCGCGCAGTGTACTTGTTTTGTATGCCATGCTGTTGCTGCTGCTGTTAGCGACACCGCGATTTATGTATCGATTATGGAAAGAAAACGCGCATTTTCAGACTCAGGGAAAGCGGGCATTGATTGTCGGCGCCGGTTCTGCAGCCGAATTGCTGGTGCGTGATTTATGCGCCAGTCCTGATTCTGGCTATCATCCGGTTGTGTTGGTTGATGATAATAAAAATCGCTTGCATCGTGAAATAAGAGGTATCCGTGTTGTCGGAACGGTCGATGAGATTCCGGAACTGGCTCGACAATGGGATATCGAAGCTATTTTAATCGCGACGCCAAGTGCCGATGAGCGACAAATGCGGCGTATTGTGTCCTATTGTGAAGCCAGCCAGTTGCCATTTAAAACATTGCCGTCGGTTAACGAGTTGTTAAGCCAGAAAATTACCCAGGAAAGTTTAAGAGAGGTCTCGATTGAGGACATTTTAGGGCGTGATCCGGTCAAGCTGGATTGGCAGCATATTTCAAAAAGCCTGTGTGACCAGGTGATTTTGGTTACCGGAGGCGGTGGCTCGATTGGCTCCGAATTATGTCGCCAATTAGCCCGGATGAAACCCCGGCGCTTAGTCGTCTTCGACCAATCGGAATACAATCTTTATAGTCTGGAGAAAAACCTAAAAAATGCGTTTCCAGAATTGGCCTTTGACATCGTTTTAGGCGACGTTGCCGATGATATCGCGATTGATGCGGTGTTTGCGCGCTATCGCCCGGCGATTGTGTTCCATGCGGCCGCTTATAAACATGTGCCCATGTTGGAATATCAGGTCAGAGAAGCGGTACATAATAACCTGATCGGCACCCGGAATGTCGCCAAACGTGCGATTGAATACGGTGTGCAACGGTTTGTCTTGATTTCGACCGATAAAGCCGTCAACCCAACCAATGTCATGGGAGCGACCAAGCGGGCGGCGGAAATCCTGTGTCAGAATCTGGATAAAGAAGACTCAACACGCTTCATTACGGTTCGTTTTGGCAATGTTCTGGATTCAGCCGGTAGCGTTGTTCCGTTATTTCGGGAGCAGATCAAGGCGGGCGGGCCCGTCACGGTGACCCATCCCGACATTACCCGTTATTTTATGACAATTCCCGAGGCATGCCAGTTGATCATGCAGGCAGAAGCGGTCGGCAATGGCGGCGAGATTTTTGTGCTGGATATGGGGCAGCCCGTCAAAATAGCCTATCTGGCCGAACAAATGATTCTGCTGAGTGGCAAAAAACCCGGGCAGGACATTAAAATCAAATACGTCGGTTTACGGCCGGGTGAAAAATTATATGAAGAGTTATTTCATGAACAGGAAGCCATGATTAAAACGGAATTTTCAAAATTATATCTGGCCAAAGCCAGAACGTATGGCCCGGACTGGCTGGAACAGGTGGAACAATTAGCCATATTTTGTCAAAAACAGGATGCGCAAAAGATTCGTCAGTGGCTAAAGCGATTAGTGCCCGAATTTAATCCCGCCAAGTCTTCAATCGCGGCTAAAGCCGCTCCTATAACGCTAAAATCGCCTCATATCCCGTAGGAGCGACTTTAGTCGCGAACAAAACATGTAGCCCCAGTTATTGTAAATCAAAGGAATCTCCCTTGATCGCCGTAATAGATAAATCATCACGAACAGTTGCAATGATTGGAATTTTACAGTTTTCTACAGAAAATGACTGTAAAAAAGATTGATGAACCAGCAATACATTCCAAGGCTCTTCAAGCATAGCAAGAAACTCCTCCATACCTTGTGATTCAGACCATTGACAATCAATTGAACTGAGTTTTTGACTCAAAGGGGTGAGTAAATGAGTGTTTTCTGGAAGCGCAAGTAAAATATTTTTATGTGCTAATGGGTGGCTAGAAGCACGACCATCGCAAGGCAGCCAGATTTCAGCAGTAATCCCCGAGCCATTCGTATTTGCGTAAAGTTTTAATAAGCCACCATGCGCCTCAATAATAAGATAAGAAATCGCAAGCCCAAGACCGCCTTGACCGCTTCCTTTCGTAGAAAAGCCCGGATCAAATGCATGAAGCAATTGAGACTCAGACATTCCTTTACCTTGGTCAACAATTTTAATCGTAATCCCTTTCTCGGAATTAACAACTGAAAGTCGGATAGAATCACCGGGTGAAGATGCGCGAATGGCATTGATTAACAAATTCGTTAAAACACGAGATAGTTGCGAAGAATCGACATTAACAACTGGGTCAGCGCAAGCGGAAAAAAGAATTTCGATCTGAGCTTGTGTCGCGCGAGCCTTACAAATATTTATAGCTTCATTAATAATCTGATTCAGGTGAGAATAAGAAAAAGACGGGGTAGAAAATGATTGCTCGCTATTTAAGCTCTGTAACATATTTCTGCCTTGAGACAGAGCGCTGGCGATATGCTTGCAAGAAGAATCGAACAATTCAGTATCCTGGTGCTTAAAAGCTGTTTTGACCTGAGCAAGACCGCCCTGGATCCCCAGAAACAAATTACTGATATCATGACTAAACATCTTACCCGTTTGGTGAATATTCCGAACCCGATCTTCAATTTTACGCTTAAATTGTAAACGTTTAGTCAGCGTTACATCCTTAATGATAAATTGATAACCTCTTAATTTATGATAACCATCATATAATGGAATAGTTGTATATTCATGCCAATATTCCTGGCGACTCGGGCTTATAAATGAAACAACCAGGCTATTTGTATTATTCAATACTTGAGATAAGGAACGACCATTAAAAAAATGGGTAACAGATGTTTTAACCAATTGTTCTTGCGGTTGACTATAAAGATTCTCTGCCGCAGGATTGGCGGACAATATTTTAGCGTTTGTATCGGTAATTACAATAGCTAACGGACTCAACTTTATATGATACTCATTTAAACGCTGAGTTTCTTTCAATTGATTGTTTAACTGCTGTAAATCAGAAATAATGCGACCAGAGTCTAAAAAATCCTGATGTGATGGGTAAGCATCACAACCAGTAGTGCGCCAGAAGAACAGAATATTATTTACAGAACGAACAGGAAGATATAGCTCGAAAACAATGGCATAAAAACAATAAAAACAAGAAAACAAAACAGGAATCAGCGTAAATGTCAAAACGCCGGGTAACGCATTCAAGCAATTTTGAAAACCAATACGCCAACTATATTCAACTAATGAAAACGTTAAGACATAACAGAAAACAGCCAGCGGCAGAGTCAATGAAAAAGCCAAAAAACGTCCTGACTTTCGGAGAACTTCATATCCAGTCAGGCAGGATACAGCGCTAAAAAACAAAGCAAAGATTGTCGAAAAGTGAGAATGAGTTGACAAATAAAAGACATAAGGAATAGGGACATAATGAGCCAGAGAATCCCTGAATTCTGCAAAGCCCCAGCCTAATAAAGAAGTAAAAATCAATACTGAAACATAAGACCGCGCCGCACGGATACCATCAAAAGCATAGCAAAAAAGCAATCCCATCAACAAAGGAGGCACGAAGGCCACACTGGCCGTATCAACCACCATGGTATTCCACTGTAGCCACCAGCCTATATGTCGCATTTGCCAGAATAATAAGGTCATCGCTCCGGCAGTTGCAAACAGAGGCCCCAGAGTTAACCTGTTACGAAAAATATGGCAGGTGAACAGAATTAACGTATTAAAAAACACCAGCCCAATAAAAAAGGGCGCATCAGAAGGCAGAGAATAGAATACAGAAAACATCAAACGCTACGCCGAATAACTTTACGTTTACGTTTAATCGAACGAATTTGTACGCGAATAGTATGGATACTACGGTTAAGTACTTCGGCAATTTGTTTATCGAGTAAACCCTGGCGTAAAAACATAAAAACCTGACGCTCTTTGGGCGTTAATAAGACATGTTCGGGAAATGCGGCATAAGCCTCAACAAAGCATTGCTGCCTGGAATTCCATACCCAGATTTTGTCGTGATCAAGATCCGAAAGCAAAGACAAAGCGACTAATAAATCCGATAAATCAATCTGCTTGGAGATAAAAGCATGTGCTGCAGAAGTTTCTAATGCGAAAATGATGTCTTCAGGATCAGACATGCCTGAAATGATGAGAATATCCTTAGGCAAGTTGATGTCAGATCTGGCGAGTAAATCAATGCCATTAACATCGCCTAAATGATAATCGAGAAGTAAACAATCAAAAGACGCCTGTAGACCTGAAATTGCTGAATTATAATCTTTTGCAAGTTGAGTATCAAAACCAGCGGACTGTAAAATAAAATCAATGCCCTGTAAAGCAAGCGGGTGATCATCAACAATAAGAATTCTCATAAAATAAAAAGTATTTTGCGCCAGAAAAAATCATGAAGCCATGATATCACGGCATAATAGCCTGAGAGACTTGCCTTATCAATATTTTGAAGGAGCGGCTTTAGCCGAGAATGCCCTGTAGGGGCGACCTCAGTCGCCATTAAATCACTTTGTGTGTTTTGTAAGCCATTACTCACACTTTGTAACTGTATGATTATAAAGGGATAAAGCAATGTGAATAAGAACTCAAAAAACTATATCCCCAAAAATTGTAAATAGTTATTTTAACAACTATAATCAAATACGTAACTACTCAGCGTGTTTGGAGCTGAAGGCATAGGCTATTGATTTATAAGGAC
>CAJXMF010000061.1 GCA_913056195.1 uncultured Methylococcaceae bacterium
ACGGGTATCGACATGAAAAATTTAATGGGTTATGCACTTATTACTTGAATTCAGGCTATTGTCCGGATTTTGGGGGCCACTTTAGAAAAGCTGACCGCTCTATTTTTAACTAATCCCACTATTGGACGAAAGCATCGCAACCCGCCTCGCAAAAATTCATCTGCGAGGCGTTTGCTAAATTTTCATAAACGGCAGAAAAAGCATTTTTTTAAAAGAAATATCTCTTAACTTAATGGCAGTGACCGAGGACGGTGGGAACGCGTCAGGTCTTCATGGACGTGTTGATTTAGGGGTAAATCACTTTGGGCTGGAAATAGGCGGCGGGGTAATTGGGGTCGAATTTGATAACCGGTGCTTTGCTGGCGGCCGTTTTGTCGATGTAAACGACTTTAGGCTGGAAGTTTGCCGCCGGAAAGTTGGGGTCGATACTTGAGCTGCCGCTGTCAGCTTGTGCCGCATCTTTATCGATATAGACGACTTTGGGCTGATAATCCGATGCCGGGTAGTCGCTGTTTGCCATTGCCGATGGGGTTACCAGGGTCAGGCTGAAAAGGCTCAGCCCTAAAGCGATAGTTTTTTTCATGAACAGGTGTCCTCCGTTAATTTTATGGTCTCGCATCACCTGGATGCATTGCTCAGTATTAAACATTTTCAGGCGCTTGGCAACCCGGATTTGGATGCTTTTTTGTGACATTATTGATAACGGGTCGGGTCTTCTATGCCTGCATTTTTGAATCCGGCGGCTCGCAGGCGGCAGGCATCGCATTGTCCGCAGGCACGGCCTTGTGGGTCAGCGGGATAAATATATCATGGGCGTGTAGCACTTCGGCCCAGGCGAGTGCGAAGGACAGAAAAATAGAAAATGCTAATGCCAGTTTTATATCGCTAGAAGAATTAAAATCAAAGCATGTAAAATGAATTTTAAACATATTCAGATATTATCAGAGGCTGAAGCTGACCTTGAAGATGGGAGGTTTTTCTACGAAAACCAAGAACAAGGGTAACTACTCAGCGTAAATTCTTCTGTGGGCATAGGATGTTGATTTATCAGGCTTCAGCCCCAAACTCGCTGAGTAGTTACAAAAAGGCTAACAAAAGCGCTGTTATAAAACGCCGGTTTTTTGCAAGTCCCGTGAGCGGTTGCGCAGCCTGTCTCAATACCGTCGTATTCAGGCTGGCTGTTTGTTCTCGCTTGGGCCATTGACATCTTCCGGGTCGCCTTCATATGGGGTGGCGTATTTACATTCCTTTTGCGGGCAGACTTTTTCAGGGCCGCGGCGTTTAGTTGTTTTCAGGGTTAAAATCGGCCAGTCGCATTCCGGGCAGCTTTCTTTGATCGGTGCATTCCACAAGGCATAGTCACATTTCGGATATTCCGAGCAGGAGTAAAATATCTTGCCGTAACGGGATTTACGTTTGAGCAGGGTGCCCTGATTGCATTTAGGGCATTCGACGCCGGTGTCGAGTGGTTTTTCCAGCGGTTCGATATGTTTACAGGCCGGATAGTTGCTGCAACCGATAAATTTGCCATAGCGACCGGTTTTAATCACCAGCGCTGACTTACATTTAGGACAGCTACGGCCTTCAACGACTTCAGGTTCTTGCGATTGCGTACCATCATCATTGAGGTTGCGGGTGTAAGAACATTCCGGGTAATTGGTGCAGCCAATAAAGCGGCCATTCCGGCCTAAACGAATGGATAACGGGTTGCCACATTCAGGGCATTTTTCGTCGATAGCTTCCTGGGTAACATCTTTACGTTGTACCGATTCTTCTTTTTCATGGACGAGTTTGATAAACGGTTTCCAAAACGCATCCATCAATGGAATCCAGTCTTTTTCGCCACGCGCGACCGCATCCAGGTCATTTTCCAGATTGGCGGTAAAATTGTAATCGACGTATTTGGTGAAATGTTCGGTCAGGAACTTGTTCACAATACGACCGACATCGGTGGGGTGAAATCGTTTGCTTTCCAGGGTCACATAATCGCGGTTTTGCAGTGTGGAAATAATCGAGGCATAGGTCGAAGGACGGCCGATGCCGTGTTCTTCCAGGGCTTTTACCAGGCTGGCTTCGCTGTATCGTGGCGGTGGCTCGGTAAAGTGCTGGCTGGCTTTGATATCCAGCAAATCAACCGGCCGGCCTTCTTCCATCGGCGGCAAAAAGCTTTCTTTGTCATCGCTTTCCTTGCCATCATCCTGACCTTCTAAATAGACGGACATGAAGCCGGGTTTGGCGATGGTGGAGCCGGTGGCGCGAAACACATTTTTGTCGCTGCCACAATGTAGATCGACCGCGACCTGGTTTAAGGTGGCGTGGATCATCTGACAGGCGACGGTTCGTTTCCAGATCAGGTTATACAGCTTGAATTGATCGGGGGTCAGTCGATTCTTGACGGTTTCCGGCAGGCGGAAGGCATCCGTTGGCCGAATCGCTTCGTGCGCTTCCTGGGCATTTTTGGACTTGGTTTTATAGGAACGCGGTTGTTTGGGCACATTTTCGGCGCCAAATTTTTGCGCGATCAAATCCCGCAGGCTGGCGATGGCTTCATCGGCCAGGTTGACCGAATCGGTACGCATATAGGTGATAAGGCCGACGGTTTCACCACCGAGATCGATGCCTTCGTATAATTGTTGCGCGACCATCATGGTCTTGCGGGTGGTAAATCCCAGCTTGCGGGCGGCCTCCTGTTGCAGGGTTGAGGTAATAAAGGGTGCTGCCGGATTTTTTTTACGCTGTTTTTTCTCCAGCCTGGCAACCATTAGCTTGCCATCGGCGGCCTCTAATAAGGTTTTTTGCACCTCGGTGGCGCGTTGTTCATCGGTGATGCTGAACTGTTCGAGCTTTTCACCATTAAAATGCGTCAGCCGCGCTTTGAATGGTTTTCCTTCGGCACAGGCCTCGGCGGTATGGCGCCAGTATTCGCGGCTTTTAAACGCTTCGATTTCCAGCTCGCGTTCGACAATCATGCGCAATGCCGGGCTTTGCACGCGTCCGGCAGATAAGCCGCGACGGATTTTCTTCCACAGTAACGGCGACAGGTTGAAACCGACAAGATAATCCAGTGCTCGGCGTGCCTGTTGGGCATTGATCAGGGTGGTGGACAGCTCGGTTGGGTGGGCGATGGCCTCGGACACCGCTTTTTTGGTGATTTCATGGAAGACCACGCGATGTACCGGTTTGTCTTTAAGTAGTTTTTTTTCTTTTAAATATTCATAAACATGCCATGAGATGGCTTCTCCTTCGCGATCCGGGTCAGTTGCCAGATACAGATTTTCAGCTTTTTTAATCGCCTTGCTGATGTCTTGCAAATGCCGGAGATTGCGTTCGATGACCTGATATTTCATGGCGAAATCGTGTTCAGGGTCGACCGCGCCTTCTTTGGGAACCAGATCGCGAACATGGCCATAGGAGGCCAAAACCTGGAAATCCTTACCTAGGTATTTCTCGATGGTTTTACATTTGGCCGGTGATTCGACGATAACAAGATTTTTGCTCATATTAATGCAGTGTAGTGGGCGTCAGGTCGTAAACAATGTCTTCCATGCGTGAGAATGCGCTGTCATCGCCCGGCTGACTGAGTAATATCATCAGCACTAGCCATTTCAGCCTGTCCAGGGTGATATTTTCATCTTTTAAGGCCATGGCCCGGTCAATGACAATTTCGCGGCTGTCGGCGGTCAGAATTTGATTATGCTCTAAAAATAACAGCAGGTTGCGACATTCAATATCCAGTACCTTTTGTTCCTCATCACTGAAAATACGAAAAGCAGATGATACGGTGGGAATAATGCCGGGTTCTTCCGACAGTGATTCCAGCCAATCGAACGCCTTGTGAATTTCGGTTGAATTAAAACCGGCTTGTTTCAATTCATCCAGTACGCTGTCGGCATCGGCCAGCATGTTAATTTCATCGGCCAGATAGTTTTCAAACAGGTAGATGAGTACATCAAAAATATCTTCTTTCATAGAGGGGTATTGAGTTATTTGAGTCGAATATAGCAGCTGCCAGGCCGCGAATCTATGTAGCCTTGCAGTTCCAGCACCAGCAAGATGGATGATATGATTTCAATGGAAAGACCACTTTTTTCAATCAGATAATCTACAGTTGTGGGGCTGAATTGGACTAAATTCAATAGATTTTCCTGCTCCGGGTCAAGTCCTGTTTTTATTTTTTTATCGGGTTCTTTTGTAGGTTGTTGATTATATTCACCTAATTCTTCAAAAATATCGTCGGTTGTTTCGACCAGTTTGGCGCCTTCACGGATTAAAGCATTGCATCCCCGAGCCAGGGGGTTATGAATCGATCCCGGAATGGCGAACACTTCGCGGTTTTGTTCCAAGGCGAGCCGGGCGGTAATCAAGGAGCCGCTTTGTTTAGCCGCTTCCACCACCAGGAGCCCTAGGCACAAGCCACTTATGATGCGGTTTCGCCGCGGGAAATGATTGGCTTTGGCGCTGGTGCCGGGCGGAAATTCAGAAATCAGCGTGCCCTGTTCAAGAATCCGGGTAGCCAGATTCTTGTGGCGGGCGGGATAAACGCGGTCGAGTCCGGTGCCGGCGACGGCAATTGTGCGGCCAGTGGCATCGAGCGCGCCCTGGTGCGCGGCGGCATCAATACCTAGCGCCAACCCGCTGGTAATGACAAAGCCATAAGCGGCCAGGTTTCTGGCGAATTCACGGGCCGTTTGCAGGCCTTGTTGTGAAGGATTGCGGCTGCCGACTATGGCGATTTGCGGTTGCATGAGTAAATCGATGTGTCCGCGGACAAATAACAGGGGAGGCGGATTATCGATTTGTTTGAGTTGTTCAGGATAGTACGGGCTGGTCAGCGGCACGATATGCTGCAGGTCGTGTTCGGCCCAGGTCAGGTCTTTTTCAACCTGAGACCAGTCCAAATCCTTAATGGCGGCGATGACGTTATCGCTTAATCCCCATTTTTTGAGTTGCGCATGCGAGGCGCCGTAAACCGCTTCGGGTTTCGTGTGTTCCAGCAGTTTGCTAATGGTTTTGTTGCCCATGCCGGGGGTTCGCAGCATGGCCAGCCAGTATTTTAAGGATGAATCAGACAAATGAATTAAGGGGTTTCAATTTTATCCAGCACATGAATTGCCGCTGATGCTTCCATCACCAACGCGTAGCTGACCCGTTCAAAAGGCCGAAACACCATCAGTTGACCGGCGATTTCATCCGGCAGTTTGACTTGGCTAACCTTGTCCGGGTTGCCGATACGATCGATAACAGTATGACCTTTTCTATAAATGTCAAATACATGCCCGGTCTCAATGCCATCGGCAAGACCTTTGTCAATAACAACAATATTATGTTGGCCAATTTGAGATACGCCATTCAACACGCTGATGATAGCGCCCTGAATCGCTTTTTTGGGTACATGAGGGAAATAGTTTAAATCAAGGTCGCCAGCAGCGCTGATCATCAGCCTGTCGCCGATGCGGATTTCGCTGTCAGACTTGATAATTGACAGGGTTGCCGGATCGCCGGTGCTTTCCAGTGTCGCATCAGCGATATACAGTGCTTCATAACCCAGGTTTTCATGGGTCGATGGGCTGATATACGCTTTTCCCTTACGATAGATGGTATAGCTCAGGCTTTCAGGGTTGGTAATGGCACGTACATAAATGCGATCACCGGCACCGGCTAAAAGGTGTTCACCGGCGAAGTCGATGACATAAGGCGCTGTTTCCAGTTCATGCTTGGTGACGACTTTAGGGGAGGTCAAAAACTGGCGAATCGCATCGGACGGAATCATTTCAATCGCATTTTTCAGTGGGTATTGCCTGATTTCGGGCTGCAAAATATCTTCTGATGAGCGGGTCAGGCTCAGTTGCGGTTGGCCGTTGACGATGGAGAAATATAAGACATCGCCGGGATAAATCAAATTCGGGTTTTTGATTTGTGGATTGTTTTTCCATAATTTGGGCCATTCCCACGGGTTTTTAAGGAACTTGGCCGAAATATCCCATAATGTGTCGCCTTTAACCACAGTATAGCGGTCGGGATGGTGTGGGTTTATTTTCAGACTGTCAGCCCAAACAACAGTCACTGATAACGTTAGACCGAGGATGAGTCCGGCAATTTTTCGCAAAGCCATAATGAATCCTGAAGCATGTAGTAAGAGTCAAGAGTATATACTCTCCACGCATGAGGTTTTATCACCCCGGCAGCTTATTTTTTGTCGATGGTAAGGCAAAAAAGGAAGTGCCGGTTGCTAAAAACCCATGTGCGAAGAGTGCAAGGAAAACATTCATTAAAAGAAGATTTTCGTCTGTTTTGAAAGAGTTTAGATGATTTTGCCTGAAATACCAGTGTCGTGGTTGTGGGAGGTAAAGTCATTTAATTCACTTCAGTCACAAAATTTTGTTTCGGCATGCCAAGATGAAAGCCTTGAGCAAAGTCGACCCCCATCAGTTTCAAGAGCTTCATGATTTCTTCGGATTCGACAAATTCAGCCAGTGTTTTCATGCCTAACTGTTGACAGATTCGGACGAGGTTTTCGATTAAAACCAAATCAATCTTTGAATTGAGAATATTGGCCACGAAGGCACCATCAATTTTGACATATTCAAAATGCAGCTCCCGTAAATAATGAAATGAATTATAACCACTGCCAAAATCGTCTAAGGCAAACGCAAAACCTTTTGCCCGGATGATGGTTAAAAATTCCCGCATATTGATCATATCGCTGATGGCTTCCCGCTCAGTGATCTCAAATACGAGTCGGTCGGAAGGAATATTGTTTTCGAGACATAATTGTTCAGCGAAGTTCAAGATTTGACGGCTTTGGATCTCCTGGGGGGTCAGGTTGATGAAAACACGAGGGATTGAATGGTGATTGGCTTGATGCTGCGCCATAAATTCTACGGTCTTTTTCAGCATGATATGGTCAAGGTCAATATTGATATTGTAGCGATCCGCAGCTTCGATGAATAAGCCGGCAGGAATGATTTCACCGTCTTCAGCCTGTAGCCGGGCTAAGGCTTCGTAGGCGTATATGTTATCATTTTTGCAATCGATAATAGGTTGAAAATAAGGGACGATACGCTGATCTTTCAGTGCCTTCCTTAATTGCGTCGACAAGGAGATCATGTTTTTGTATTCATCGACAGAAACTTGGGATTGTGCGGCAGTACAAACAAAGTTTCTGCCCGATGTTTTGGCCTGGTATAAGGCGATATCTGCCTTATTGAGCAATTCTTGAAATGACTGGCCATCAAGAGGAAAGTTGGACTGGCCGATTGAAATACTTACATTGAGCGGTTCATCATGCTGACTGATATGAAACTCATGTTCAGCAATCTTTTGTCGGAAGGCGTTGGCTACGATGTTGCCACTTTCCAGATCCGTCTCGGGTAAAAGAATCACAAATTCATCGCCACCAATTCGTGAAATGATATCGCCTTTGCGAGCCTTATGGCTTAAGATTTGCGCTAATTCACTGAGCACTTGGTCGCCGGCCAGGTGGCCATTAATATCGTTGATGGATTTGAAGTTATCCAAATCAATCGAAAGCAGGGTCAGTTGGTGGCCGTGACGACTCGAACGGTCAATTTCGTATTTCAGGAGATGTTCGAAATAACGGCGATTGTGTAAACCGGTCAAAGGATCATGTTCAGCATAGTAGGTCAGTTTTTTTAACGATCGACTTAAGGCTTTGCTGGAACCAACCACCATGACCATGACCGCAAGCAATGATCTGATAATGCTCTGCTCCTGTGGCGTCAAAGGATAGGCAGAGGCGTAGCCTAAGCCAAGAATACCACCCAGGTTGCCTTGGTCGCAAGGTACATCCATGGTCAGAATCTTTAAGTCCTTAGTTTTGATGGCATGGTTGCTGATGGGAACAGAAAATGTTTCCAAGCTGACAGCGGCATCGGCGGGCAGCCCGAGCTGATGGGTTAAGTCTTGAGCCAGGTATTGATAGGCTTTTTCTTGCGTTTGTTTGTCATATTGCCCTAGGCAATAGATATAGATACTCACGCCTTTTTCATCGTTAAATGCGATGGAAAAAAAGTTGAATGGAAAAAATTCATGAAATTCACACAAGATAGCCATGACAAATTCTTTCCATTCGGTCACTTTATCATGAGACAGAATAATATTTTTTAAAACACCCGTTTGGCGTTCTAACAAGGATTTGTCAATAATTGCAGCCGATAAATATTCGCTTAATTCATGCGTATCGACCAGTAGCTTTTGCAAATATTTAAAATTAGTATGGTCGTCCTTTGCCTGCAGGTTGCAAAGTATCCCTAAATTGTCCTTGATGTGTTGATAGTGTTTAGCCAATGTTTCCGGCTGTTCTGAAGTTGATGCCTGCGCCAGCTTTTGCAGCTCATTTTCAGTATGCTGGAAAATACCTTGGTTAAACTGTTGCAGGCGCGTTTGGGATTCTAATAAACGGGAGATGGCTTTGATGATATGCGAATAAAACGCATCAAGTTGTGAATTGGTATTCAGAGTATGTTTCATTTTAATCTAACTCAAATAGATCACTGCCACAGGGAAGATCGTATACCCAATCCAGGAAATCATCCTTAACTTGTCCCCGATATAACAGACCGTGCTGAGGCGCGATAATATCAATATCCAGTTTTCGAACCTGTTGTACCCAGTAGCGTAAGGCGCGGTTACTGGCCATATAGCGTTTATGAAATCCTTCGGTAAATTGACGATGCGTTGAAAAATTCTGGGCAAAGACGTCGGCATGATTGGCTTTTTCATCTAAAGGGACCAGGGAGGCACCGACATCGCCGCTGAATAAAATTTTTGATAATGGATCATAGACATTGATTTGCCCGGGAGAGTGCAAGAAATGGGCGGGGATAAATGACAGTGTTAATCCTGAATTTAAGGTTATGTTGCCCCCTTCATCAGGAATATCAACAAAACGCATGTGGGTGAGGCCGTAATGGGGCAAAAATCGGCGCCAGATACGAGAGGCAAAAACCTTGGCCGAAGTGAGTCTCATCCAACTGCTCAAGCCGCCCACAATGTCAGGATCCTGATGTGATAAGACGATGGCTTCAATATCCTGAGGCTGAATATACTGTAGCATGACATTCAAAACCTGCGGCATGACGCCAAATCCACCTGGATCTAATAATGTCCCTTTGCCGTTATGCAAAATTAGATATTGATTGGAGGGAATGCCGTCTTCATCGCCTGGATCGCTTTCGTTGAGCAAAATAAAACGGTGGGATTCGTCATTAAAAAGGGTGATGTCGTTATGCATAACCTTATATTTTAAATGTAAATTGAGGTTTATTATAACATTCTTTCTAAGGTTTTTAGAGGAGTTGAGTTTAAATACTTCGCGTTAAGGACTTTTTAGGCTTGCGAGCGCTGTGATATTCTGCGTAAGATAAAGTGGCGTGGGGAACGAGCGCAACAAAAATAGTTCTAGTTTTGCCAATTTAATTGTTTGTTGTATATCAATGGTTTATATAAGTTTTTGGCAAAGGTGGGTTAAGTAAATTTAACATAAGAGGAAAAGTCGATGTCGGAACATGTTTATAAAAAAATTGAACTTACAGGGTCTTCAGCCGAAAGCATGCAGCAGGCGATTGAAAATGCCATTAACAAGGCTGCGCAGAGCGTTAAACATATGCGTTGGTTTGAAGTCGTCGAAACCCGGGGTCATATTGAAGACGGTAAAGTGGCGCATTGGCAGGTGACGGTCAAGGTGGGCTTTACTATCGATTAAGGGTTGTAATAAAAGGATAAGCCTGGCATGAGCGGCTCACAGCCGCTCATTTTTTAAAACGGATGTAACGACGCAGCGGCGAGTCTGCCGTCCAGATAAAGGATTCGGTGTAGTAATGCATCAGCGCAAGGTAGCCTAATAATCCTAAGCTGATCGCTTTGTGTATTTCGGTGTTGAACAACGTGCGGCTGATCAGGTTGATGGCATCATCGCCATAAGCCTGTAATAGAAAGGTCAGGCCGAAGGATAAAACCGGAAGGACGATAAAAATTGGTATGTGAAGGCGGGATGTGACTTGATACAGCCAATTCTTAGGCTGTTTGGCATGTTTATTGTAGTCATGGGTGATATAAAAAATATAGGCTGTGGCGTCATGAACTAAACGCGGAATCAGGATAGCCAGAAAATAATACTGTTGGGAATAGAGATAAAAACTGCTGACAATTAAAAAGCTATTGGCCCACATAAATGCTTTGCCAAAGGCGGTCGGGATATAGCGTTGGCAAAATACGCTGGCACCGATTAGTCCTACCGTAAAGATGGCGGCTATTTGTTGGGTCAGAGCCGCTTGTTGTGGCGTCAGACTGTTTTTTAGAAAAATGCCCATGTAAATTGCGATACCGGCGGCAACGCTTAAGCCTAGCAAAAGGTAAAAAGCGTGCGGTGGCAGGCGGCAGACGCCCTTGCCGATGCCATGTTGCTGTTTAAGGACATGGAAAACCGTCCAGCAGGCGCTGATGATATATAACACTGTGTAGGGAATAAATAAACTGCCAATGCCAAAAAACAAGATGATAAAGCCTGTCATCAGTAGAATTTTGGATTGATAGTGCTGTAAGTAATTCCGGTTGCTGATGAGTAAGAGGGCGCTGGCAATGATATGCGGGGTACCAAACAAAATCTGAAACAACAGGAAATGACTGGGACTACTGGGTAGGTGATCACGCAAATAGTGATTCCAGAGGTTCAGGTCGGCCCAATAAAGCAACAAGCAAAACGGGATAATGGCATATAACCCCATCAGGATACGAAAAGAGACGGCCAGCGGCGTATCGGGGGCAGTGTTATCTGAAAAAGTTGAACTACGAACAGCCATAAAATCGGAGACTATACAAATGATTGTTATTATCAGGCTGATGCATTTTAAAACACATCAAGGTCTTTAGGTAGCGCGTAATAAATAACCCACCGGGATTGCGCTGGATTTTTATTCATCTTCAAGGTGCAACGGAGGCGCATAGTAAGCTATGTAACAGGAGTTGCAAAGCTTCCGCTCCTGCTCACGCCCCTTACCTACATCCATGTCGGTAACGCCGAAGAAGGATAAAAAGAC
>CAJXMF010000062.1 GCA_913056195.1 uncultured Methylococcaceae bacterium
AATGCCTTACCATCTCTTTTTTTAATGCATACGGCACCTTCTTTTTTTGCTAGCTGGATACTCAATTTTTGTCGTTTAAACATTGCAGAAAAGACATTGCCTATTTCCCAATGGACGGATACAGGCGCACAAAGAGAATAACCTTTTGTTATTTCGATGATTCTGTGTTTTGAGACATCATTACCTTATGACAGCAATCAAGGCTGAGGTGTCTATAGTGATATACATCCAAGCTTGCCAGTAATGTACATATGTACATTAATAGCTTATCTGTTTCGGTTTGTACAACTACTCCTCTAGTTCACCGGAAAAATGTGAGCGCAGCGAGTATTTTGTTTGGTGGAACTATTTGACACACCCAGCATGGACGTAAACTAATGGGGTGAAAATATTCTCTGTAGGAGAAGCTACTTTGTCTAACGTTTCCGGTGATTGTAACTACTCGCCGAGGGCAATTGCGACACTGCGAAGGGATGAGAGAAGGAAGGTCGAGTGCAAAACTGCGAGTCTACGAATAGAAATGTCATATATGGCCGCGTCTCAGGGGGCGAGTTAACCCGTGATAACGAAATCCACTGATATCGCGGGATACGGTAAATGGCAAGGTTGTGCAGCGAAAGTTTATGTTCTTATCTGGGGAGATCTGTTTAATTCGTACCCGATCCCAGTTATGTGGCGTCAGAAGTTCGATTGTGATGCTGCTTTCCTATACTAAAAATTTCTGTCCACCCGGTTCAATAGCCAGAGGGAAACGATGATACCGACGAAATGCGCAATGACGATGGCAAAATTCGAAACCAGGACAAACACATCGAGGGCACGAACGATCTTGGTGGGGTCGGTGGGCGATACCTGGAGGTTGGGAGATGGTTTTCGAGATCAGCAGTTCGATGCTTCGGGTGACGCCCATAAGGGCGATGACGATGCCGGCGTAGCCACTGAACAAACCGAAGCGCAGCATGTTCATGATGCGTTTTTTATAGGCATGCAGTTTTACCTCCTGCTGCTGTTTTATTTTGTTCGCATAGCGGGTATTGAAATAGAAAAAGATGATCGTGACAAACAGGGAGACTATGCCGCACTTGGCCCAGAAAATACTGTGTTTGCAATGGTACGCGATGCGTACCCTACCAAGATGTTTTTATCAAATATGACAAAGTAGTTCCCGTCTATAAATGACGGGAACTAATCCGGTGCAGGGAAGTGCCGGCATAAGCATCTCATGGTTGGGTGTTTATAGACTCTAACAAAGTAGAATTACTCATTGAAAAAGGAAAATAGGTGCTGCAGTGTCGAAATGACAGTTCCCCTGATATTTTATACCCTCATCCCATATATGGACTACTCGTTTATTGCAAGCCAAGTTTTCAATTTTTTGATGTCACTAACATTGACACCAATATAGCCAGTCTTTAAGCGCACCGTTTACCGTGTTGCGATTAAAATGGATGCTGAATGGTCGGCGCGGGGCAGTACTTCGCCAATGGTATAAAACTGTTGATGAAAAGGCGTATCTTGAGCTGGATAGTTTGTATCTGGAATGGCGGCGAGTAAGCCGCCTGATGTTTGTGGATCAAACAATAGATCGAATACTGGTTTCTGGCGCAATGCCTCCGGCCAAACGGGAAAACTGCTCAGTGCCAGGTTTTGGGGATACAGGCTGCTGCGAATTTGTTGTTCGGCCAGGGTTTTTGCGCCGGTCAGTGTCGGAATGTGATGCAGGTCGATGCGGGCGCGGCAGTTGGAGGCCAGGCACATTTCCAACAAGTGACCATACAGACCGAAACCTGTGACATCGGTACAGGCGACGACATTCAGATTCGATAACGTTTGGGCGGCGGCCTGGTTGCTTTGCAGCATTTTACTGATGGCATGCTGATAGACGCTGCCATCACAGCGATTTTGCATGGCCGCCGCCAGAATCACTCCGATGCCCAATGGTTTGGATAACACCAGCTTGTCGCCCGACTGTAAGCCGGATTTGTTAAACAGGCGGGCTTGTGGCAAGCCATTGGCTACCACGCCAATCGACAATTCGCGGGCTTCCGCACTGTGCCCACCGAGTAAACGACATTGATGGATTTCCAGTTGATCGACAATGCCTTGCATCAGCATGGTAAGTTCACGACGCTGTATGCTTTGCCCGGCATGGGGCAGGGTGAGCATTAATTGCACTGAATCGGGTTTGAGATTCATGGCGTACAGATCGCTTAAGGCGTGGTTGATGGCAATGCGGCCAAATAGCCAGGGGTCGTCGATAAGCGATTTGAGGACATCTACATTTTGGTAAACCGTTTGTCCAGCCACATTGATCTGCACGGCATCCTGCGGTTGATAACAGCCTGGGCCTAATACGGTCTCCAGGCTGTCTTGTAACAGTTTTGCACCGATTTTGGCGCCACAGCCATTACAGCGCTGTTCGGCAGAATGCGTTTGGTTTTTCTCTACTTCGTCGATGAGTACAGGCGGTATAAGGGATTCTGCGGGCATGCTCAAATCAGGGAGGCTGTGAAATTGCCGCATAAATTTTCGATCAATATAGTCTTTCCAGCGCCAGACCCAATCGCCCGAAAAAGACAGAAAATATTTAGAGCCGACCGCAGTTTTTTCGCCTAACGCCAGCAGACTCAGGAAATCGCGTTGTGGATGGTATTTTTTTAGAGGCTGTTTTAACAGCACGGCGCGCAGGTTATTGAACAGGACAGGCGCTTGTCTAACGGCATAAACCCCGGCTTTAGGGCAGGGGGTTTTGACAATATGGGCGATATCGCCGGCGGCAAAAATATGCTCAAAATTCAGGCTTTGCAGTGTCGGTCTGACGGGGATGAAGCCGCTTTTTTCAGGGTCGAGCGCGGTTTGTTTTAACCATTCTGCACCGCTGGCCTGGGTACACCAGATGATTTCATCGGCGTTAAGGCTTTGTCCGTTTGAGCCGTGCAGCTGTCCGGATTTGACCTCAGTGACCCGGAAATGGGGATGAATCTGGATGCCATATTTTTCGAGTTGTTGTTTGGCGCGTGTTCTGACCCGAGGATGATAATTCGGCAGGATGTCATCGGCCGCGCAGAGTAAATGAAAGTGCAGCGGTTTATCGCGCAATTGCAATGTGCGCCAGGCCATCGCCAGAATAACCTCCACGCTGCCGGCGCCGCCACCGACCACGGCAATGCTGTTGATCGCGTGTTGACGGATTTTTTTTTGAATCGTTTGCCATTGGGCATAAAAACGGGCGATGGGTTTAACCGGGGTGCTGAATGCGGCGGCACCGGGTATCAACTGATTCGGGGTGGAACCAATATCGACCGAGGCAACATCGAATTCGATGACCGGGTGATTTTTCAGTGTGATGCGGTTATTGACCGGGTCAATATGGACGGCCTGGTCTTTGATATAGCGAACGCCCGCCCACAAGGCCAGTTTTTGTAAATCAATATGCGTTTGCCTGAAGCTGTAATGCCCAGCCAGCAACCCCGGTAACATTCCAGAGTAAGGCGTCATGACCTGGGGGCTGATCAGCGTGATCCGCACACCGGGTAATGGCATCATCGCCCATTGGCGCAGTACCAGTGCATGGCTGTGGCCGCCGCCGATAAGGACTAAATCTTTAAAAACAGGCGCGTTATTCATACGGTATGTACTCGGTTTTGAGCTACCCAGTCCTGAATTTCGGCCGCATTCCCTTTAAACAGAAAGGTGAGGGGCTTTTCGTGTAATTGGTATTGATACATGGGGTCGTAATATTCGGTCAACAAGCGCTGGATGGGCATTTCAAATTTGTGGCTGTCGCTGGTGGCGAAAAAATGCGCCAGTGCCTGACTGAAGGCTTGATGAATTTCGCGGTAACGGACCCCGCCGAGTCGGTTTTTGATGCGGGCCAGATTATTCAGCACAAAATCCTGGAATTGCGCTTCTGCCTGTGTGCCGAAATGCTGTCGATAAAGCGGCCAGTTATGGTCGATATAATCTTCGCGAATAATAACGACACGTTCGGCGGTGCTGCGTTCGAGAAACAGGCGCGGTGCGGTTGTCATTTTATCGAACAGGGCTAGTGGTGTTTGAAGACGGCCGATGCGTTTGCCTTCATCTTCCAAAATCAACGGGGTTTCCGGGTGATAATGTACGTGTTTCAGCAAAGCTATCGACAGGCTGTTTTCAAAATTGATTGGCGTGGGTTGAAGGTCTTTAACATCACGGCCAAAGGCGGAGCCTTTATGATTGGCTAAATGCTCAAGGTCCAGGGTGTGCGGCAGGGTTTGCAATACCCGGGTTTTACCGGAGCCAGTCATGCCACTTAACACAATCATCGGTTGTTGCGCCGCATTTTGTTGCAATGCTTCCAGCAAGTAATTACGCATGGCTTTGTAGCCGCCTGGAATCAGCGGGTAATGAATACCCTGCTGTTT
Source organism: uncultured Methylococcaceae bacterium (assembly GCA_913056195.1). Classification (GTDB taxonomy): domain Bacteria; phylum Pseudomonadota; class Gammaproteobacteria; order Methylococcales; family Methylomonadaceae; genus Methylomarinum. The sequence continues at coordinate 4,404 of CAJXMF010000062.1, forward strand.
GAGCCAGCTTTGCGTTGTGCGCGAACGCAGGCCGCCCCGGAAACAATAGAGATAACCGTTTGGGTGTTGACGGATAAACGCCATCCACTGCTGTAAGCGTTGCGCCCGAATGTCGTCCGTCGCCAGTTCCAGCCCCAGTGCAATGGCGGCATCCTGGCCGTGCTGTTTGTAACGTGTGCCGATCAGTTCACGTTGCCGGTCATCCAGGAGCGGCAGGTTATGGCTGTTTGGAAAAGCGCCTTTGGAAAACTCGACCGGTGCGCGCACATCCATCAGTGGCGTGTCGTGTAAAAAGAGGTTGTGGAAGTCGGTGTTATCCGCTGTTGACATATCAGTGTTGTGCAAGAATAAATCCTGAAAAGTCTATCATGGTTTTGCACACTGTGTGTGCGGGTTGAAAACAAAAATCGCACGGTAATCTTAAAAAAATCTGGACGATTATAAAATTATCCGTATAATAGACGGGATTGGCAGCTTGTTTTGCCAACGTTTACGTTTCAGTAAACGATTCTTAGCCCAGGTAGCTCAGTCGGTAGAGCAGGGGACTGAAAATCCCCGTGTCGGCAGTTCGATTCTGTCCCTGGGCACCATGCTTACGCTTCTTCCAGCCAGTCTCTTGGCTTTAAATAGTTTTCATATAAATCCGCTTCTGGGCTGTTTGCTTCCGGCTGCCAGTTATATTGCCATTTAACTAACGGCGGTAATGACATCAGAATAGATTCGGTTCGTCCGCCGGATTGCAGGCCGAACAGGGTGCCGCGGTCATAAACCAGATTAAATTCCACATAGCGTCCACGACGATACAGCTGAAAATCGCGGTGTTGCTCGGTGTAAGGCGTATTTTTGCGTTTCTCGACAATCGGCAGATAGGCCGGGATGTAGTGGTCGCCGACACTTTGCATGAACGCAAAAGTCTTCTCAAACCCCCATTCATTCAGATCATCAAAAAACAAACCGCCGACACCGCGCGTTTCGTTGCGGTGTTTTAGGAAAAAATAGTCATCACATTGCTGTTTGAAGCGTGGATAAACATCTTCACCAAAAGCGCGGCACGCTTCTTGTGCGGTTTTATGCCAATGGATGACATCTTCTTTAAACGGATAATATGGCGTTAAGTCAAAGCCACCGCCAAACCACCAGATCGGCTCATGGCCGGGCTTTTCCGCGACAAAAAAACGCACGTTCGCATGGGATGTCGGTACAAATGGATTATTCGGGTGAATCACCAGCGAAACGCCCATCGCCTGAAAATTCCGGTTTGCCAGTTCCGGTCGGGCTGCCGTTGCTGAGGCCGGCAACGATTGGCCGTAAACATGCGAAAAATTAACCCCGGCCTGTTCAAAAACATTGCCGCCGCTTAATACCCGCGTGCGGCCGCCCCCGCCTTGCTCCCGTTCCCACTGATCTTCAATGAAACGCGCCTCAGGCTCCTGCGTTTCAAGGTTTCGACAGATATTATCTTGTAAGCGGTGTAAATAATCACATATTTCGAGGCGTTTTTGATCCATTGTTTTTTCCGATAAATAGAAACATTCTACAGCGTGATGCTTACTCTTTCACGGATAAAGTTTGTCTTTTCCCTTGAATTTTTCTAAGAAAGGTACAATATACTGGATTCACCATTTCTTAATTTAGGAGATAATAATGAAAAAATCAGTTTACGCCTCTTTTTTGATGTTAGGCATCATGAATATTGGTCCGGCTTTGGCCGCTGACCCGATTAAGGCGCAAAAACAATCCTCGGCTGCGCAATCTGTGCAATCTAAAGTGGATAGAGATGTGGCTGCTCAGGCTGCGGAAGAACGTAAAAAAATTCTGGCCGATGCTGTTGACGCTGTCGCCAATACCGAAGGCGCATTGCTTGCTTTGGAGGCGAAGAAAAAGAATGAAGCCTTATCATTACTGGAAAAAGCGACAGGCAAGCTGGATCTTATCATGGCGCGTGACCCAGACCTGGCATTGGCACCTGTGGATATTGATGAAACTGTCATTGATGTTTATACCGATGTCGATAGCATCAAAGCAATGGTAAAAGAAGCCAGAAAGGCACTGGATAACAACCGTTTGCAGGAAGCGCGCAATTTAATCAAAGGCCTGGCCAGTGAAATTGTTATTGCGACCACCAGCATTCCATTGGAAACATATCCGGATACCATTAAAACTGTGGCGCCCTTGATTGGCCAGGGAAAAATTAAGGAAGCCAAGCAGGTTTTACATGATTTGTTAAATACATTGGTTGTGACAGAGCATGTCATTCCATTACCATTGTTACGGGCGGATTTGTTAATCACCGAAGCTGATGCACTGGCTAAAAATAAAAAACGTACAAAGGATAAAAATAAGGCACTGGCCGATGCGTTAAAAGAAGTCAGACATCAACTGCAATTGGCTGAAGCCTTAGGTTATGGTGATAAGACTGCCTTTGGGCCGGTGTATGACCAAATCAAAGCGCTCGAGGAAAAGGTTGCCGGCGGTAAAAGTGGTGAAGGCTGGTTCGATAAATTGAAACAAGATGTTTCATCGATTTTCAAATAATTAATAATCAGGCTGCCGGTTATATCTTTTCGATATAACCGGTTTTGAAAATGGGATAGAAAAAGATGAATACAGAAAATACAAATATAAATTCACCAGATGAGGATAAGCAGCATCTGCCTGAATCCTGGGTTGCTTTGCTGGCCTTAGGGATGATCATGATCATATTAGGTGCTGTTGGATTGGGTATGAGCGTTACCTTCACCATCACAACGGTTATGTTTTTTGGGTTCTTTATATTGTTGGCAGGGTTAACCCAATTGGTGCATGCGTTTGTATCCGATAAACTGAAATCCTGGAAAAGTCGCGGCCTGTATATCGTGACCGCTGTTTTGTACACGTTGGGCGGATTGGTTTCCATTTTCAACCCGGTATTGGCATCGATTGGCCTGACGATTATGTTGGCGGGTATGTTTCTGGCCGTGGGTATTTATCGGATCAAGGAAGCTATCAGGCAGCAGAACGAAAATGAAAAATGGATGCTGATGATGTTTACCGGGGTTACCAGCCTGGTATTTGCCATAGTCGTCACCGTGGGGATGCCGTGGACGGCCTTATGGGTCATTGGCTTGATGGTTGCCATTGAATTAGCCATGAATGGTGCATTACTGGTGGGCATCGCGTTGGAAAAGCGGGCACAGGAAAAAGAGGACATCTAAATTTATTCAGGCTTGAACTGGCAGTTGTTTATCAAAAACAGCAACTGCCAGATTCGGTCTGCTGATATTAGGGTGTAGTATAAGGCAGTAATAAACCAATGACGTTGATCGAGTTGTATATGATTTCCTGATTACGTATTATAAGTCTCAGCAACTTTACTACGGTATGGTTGTCAAAGTTGATAACTAAATCAATGAGATTGCAGTCATGGCAAAGAATAAAATTCAATTTCAATCTGGCTAAAGCCTGTTTCAGTTAATGAAGAAGGCCACCCTATTGCCATGAACATGCGTGTTGTCAAAGGTTTCCGGTCCAGAGCGATTATGTTGAACTTGAAACTTTCTAAGCTGCCTGTGCGGCAGTGAACCCGCATATCGCGGCCATAGCCTTTCATTTTGAGGAGATTATCATGAAAATAAATAGAAACGAAGCGCCGCCCGGGTATTATGCCGTATTGAAGGAAAAGGAAAAGCCACAAGATGGCAGCAATATATGCCTGGCATGCGATTACAGGATGGAATGCACCGGGTTAAAATACCGGCGCATGTCTTATGAGGTCGTCACCCCGGACGGCAAAACGCTGCGCCGGGAAGACGGATGTAGCGTCGTATTTAAGCGGAAAGAGTAATGGTAAAAAATAAGCAGAATCAATTAAGAAAGGCCAGAGCGGAGGCTGGCCTTTCCGCAAGGGAAGCGGCGGAACTAGTCGGCGTGTCAATGATGACATGGCAACGCTGGGAAGGACAGACATCGAGGCCAACAGCAATATCGCCAGCATGTTTGGAATTATTTCTTTTAAAGGTCGGCCAGCACCCGACACATAAATTGAAAGAACGATAGGCAAAGGGATTCACTTGGTTATGGTATTTTTGCTATAGTTGTCAATACTATAAACCGGTTGAGGAATGAAGATGTTTAAATTAAGTCAGAGGTCAATAAGGCGTCTTGAAGGGGTCGATTCAAGACTCGTTGCCGTCGTCAAGCGAGCCATCAATTTAACTGATGTTGATTTTGCTGTCATCGAGGGCATAAGGACAATTGAGCGCCAAAAAAAACTCGTTGAAGCGGGCGCGTCTCATACGATGAACAGCAAACATCTTACCGGCCATGCTGTTGACTTAGGAGCTTATGTCGATGGCAGAATCCGATGGGATTGGCCGCTATACTATAAAATTAACGATGCCATGCAGGAAGCGGCAGAAGAGCTAGGAATAGGTATAACCTGGGGTGGAAGCTGGAAAACGTTTAAAGATGGTCCTCATTTTCAACTAAATCAGTAAAATCATGTTCTGGAATGCACTAATAAAACCAATAACAGACGTTATTGATAAAACTATCGACAAGATCGCGCCTGACGCAGGAATGGCAGAAAAACTTAAATTCGAGATAACTAAGGATTTAATAAACGCTGATCAGACAACAATAAGACAACAAGCCAACGTCATTATGGCTGAGGCCAATGGTGAAAGCTGGCTACAGCGTAGCTGGCGGCCTATCGTAATGCTGGTTTTTGCATGTTTAGTTGTTGCGCATTGGTTAGGGTTTACGCCGCCAAATCTTCCGGATGACCAGGTTATCGCGCTGCTGGATATTATTAAAGTTGGTCTCGGCGGCTATGTTATTGGTCGATCCGCTGAAAAAGTCATGCGGGAATATAAAAAGTAATGCCGGATAATTTCAAGGATGTTATTGAAGAAGAAACTAAAAAAGCAGTATTAAATAGCATTGGATATGTTTGGTTTGTTTTTCTTGCAATTTGGGGTGGAACTGCTTCATATATCGGTAGGATAAAAAAATCAGGCAAGGCTTTTTCATTTATAGAATTAATGGGGGAGTGGACAATATGCAGTTTTGCTGGAATTATTACGGCTTATTTATGCGTGGCTGCAAATTTAGATTTCTATAAGACGGCTGCATTGACTGGCATCGCGGGGCATTTAGGCGGGCGCGGTGTTTTTATGATCGAGAATTATATAAAAAATAAATATTTTAGATAATAGTTATGAGCGATTTAAAAATAGAATATAAAGAAGTAAAGGACATTATTCCGTACGTAAACAATAGTCGCACTCATTCAGATGAGCAGATAACTCAAATAGCAGCGAGTATCCATGAATTTGGATTCACTAATCCTATTCTGCTAGATGGGGACAATGGAATAATAGCAGGCCATGGCAGATTGTTGGCAGCTAAAAAGCTTGGTATGG
>CAJXMF010000063.1 GCA_913056195.1 uncultured Methylococcaceae bacterium
CCTCCCAAGCCCCTTACCGCCTGGGGGGTGGCTTTCAACTTTCTTCCCATATTAAGCATCCCTGTCAGCAATCCGGTCACAAATCCATTGTTCTACTTCGGACTTAATCCAGCCACTAGACCTAGTGGTCAATTTGATTTGCTTTGGGAATAGTTTTTTTGCAATAAGGTCGTAAATCGCTGACCGACTTAATCCTGTTAGTTTAATGACTTCTGGTAAGCGTAGGATGGACGTACCCATTTTTAAACTCCTGCCGTTATCGGCGGTTGTTGAAAGATGGGATTATTAGAATGCTTTAGATGATTTTACGCTGTGCATAAGTGGAAAAATATTTTATGCACAGTTTTAGTTATTGATTATAAAAGGAAAATTTTTTTCCCTGAATATTGTCTGACGGCTCTAACGTGAACCATTTTATGTGGCTGGGGTGGATATTCGCATAAAAAACGCCATTACGGCTCGCGTACCGTACGTATGTTCGCCTATACTTTTTCTTTAAAGCAAATATAACATTTATACGAGGCAATCCATTTTCCACGGTCGTAGCAACTAACATATTGTTCCTTCCAAGTAACTTATTTAAGCTTGCTCTTGCGCGTCTCACTTCCGTAGCATCGGCTAATTCACAAACATCAGCCAAGAACAAATCAAAATCAGTTTTTTCTTTACGTACCATTTTTTCTGGCGACTCACGCATAAGAGCAAGAACGCATATTAATGATTGATGTCTTGCTTTTCTTTCTTGTGATGAGCATCTTTTTTTTCTGGCGCTTGGTTTTTTCTTTACCTTTTTGTTTTTTATCTTTTCCGCCAACCTTAAAAAAGTATCTTCACCGATATCCCCAGAATTAAAGCGCTTTATAAGTTCTGGTAAGTTCATTAACACTCCATTCACAGCGTTATCATTCCTGAGAAGTGCCAGCCAAGTGGGGGAATGAATCCCACTTTTCGCCCCGTCGGGCTAGGCTGGTAATCTGATTATAATCTAATTTTGTTTATGGGACTGAGGAAAACAATTTGAGCTACCCGGTTTTTTTAAAATCACCGATAACCACATTATTTCCCGCCTTTAGCGCGTCAAGGAAATCTGCCCACTCTTGCATCATTTTTTTTCGTTCTGGCAAGTATTCAGCGTGACAATAGGCCGCTTTCACTGCATTCCTTTCCGCATGGGCGAGCTGCCTTTCAATCGTATCAGAATTAAACCCTTTCTCATGTAGTAGAGTGCTGGCCGTTGTTCTAAAACCATGCATAGTATGCGTGCCTTTATAACCTAAACGCCTGATAATCGCGCCTGGTGTCTCCCTGCTAATATGTCCTGTTTTAATTTTCCCTTGGCTACTTGCAAAGACATATTTCCCCCGCCCTGTTAAAGGGTGTATTTCTTTCAATAAATTAACGACCTGTTTTGCTAATGGGACAATATGCCTATCCTTCATCTTCATTTTGTCCGCCGGTATGACCCATTGTGCAGCTTCTAAATCTATCTCACTCCATTCCATTTCAACTAAATTTGCAGGTCTTGCGAAAACCATAGGTTGAATTTGTAAAGCCACTCGAACCACGAAGCTGCCTTGGTAGGCGTCAATATCCAGTAATAACTGTCTCAGGGTTTTACTATCAATCACGGCGTTATAGTGGCCTTTAACTGGGGATGGCAAGGCGCCTCTTAAATCTTGCGTAACGTCTCTGTCAACTCTACCAGTAGCGACACCATATCTTATGGCTTGGCCTATAAATTGCTTGGTTCTGGCTGCCGTTTCCAGCGCCCCGCGGTCAACAATACGCCTAAGCGTGGTTAATATCTCAAGCGCGGTTAAGTCTTTTAATGGTCTTGACCCTATCCAAGGGAAAACGTCGCGCTCATAACATTCTTTAATATGACGTTTATGGCTGGCACTCCATTTATGGGAATTGCTGATTAAAAACTCTTCTGCGATGGCCTGAAAAGTATTTTCTTTACTCCCTGCCTTCTCAAGTTTACGTATTAAGCCAGGGTCTAAGCCTTCCCTAATTTGTTTTCTAGCAGCATCCCTTTTATTTCTAGCACTTTTTAAAGAAACATCAGGATATACCCCCAAAGGCAGCAATTTTTCTACCCCATTAATACGGTATTTAAACCGCCAATATTTTGAGCCATTCTTTTTAACCTGAAGATACAATCCTTTTTCATCATATACTTTGTAATCTTTGCATTTTGCTCTCAAGGCGTTTATTTTCGGGACATTCAAAGACATTTGGGGGTACCTCCTTTTCAAGATGACGATGTACCCCCATTTGTACCCCCACATTAGGGGGTATGTCAATGGATTTTGTCGGACGAGTAAGGAAGGGAATAACGCTTAAAGTGCTTATTTTAGTGGGGTCAAGGGACTTTTACGGACTTATCAGGAAGTGATAATGGCGGAGAGAGAGGGATTCGAACCCTCGATACGTTGCCGTATACACACTTTCCAGGCGTGCGCCTTCGACCGCTCGGCCATCTCTCCAAAATGAAGCCGATCATTATAATTCAAATGACTAAAAATGCAATCGCCATGCAAAAATAAGTCAGTGCTACTGATGCGAAACAACGGCGGCGGGGAGGTTCTTTTAAGTGGGTGTAGACGAGGAGCTGAACGCTCAGGCATAAAAACCATAATTTAGTTAATGGAGTAAGGTTATAATTCCGGGGAACTTTTCTAGCTGGCGAATAAAAATGAATAATAAGCTATTTGTTCCCGTTTCCTCTCGCTTGATGATTTCTATCATCGGGATGTTGTCTTTTTTGCCGTTAAATGCTGCTTATGCAAATGAATCCCAACATCATACTGCCCAACATAAAAACACCGCAGGCAATGCAGCAACGCATATTGCTAACGGCATGTATGGGTTGATTCTGGTAGAGCCGGTTGGTGGGTTGCCCACGGTCGATAAAGAATTTCCTGATTACCCACAAGCCTCAGCCAATTTCAGCAGCCTGGTCGGCACAGGAGGTGTCCGAACGGCTGCATAACAAAATCGTGGCAACATGTTTTCCAGTTGAAATCTTCGGTTGAACCGGTAGCAAAATTCCGCTAGATAACGCGGCAAATGTTTGCCATTGAGGGCATGGTAGGTACCCGTGATCGTGTTCTTTATTATTCTTTGCCATGACTGCAATCTCATTGATTTAGTTATCAACTTTGACAATCATACCGTGGTAACGTTGCTGAGACTTATACGTAATCAGGAAAGAAAATGGCAGAATTGGAAAGGATTATCGATTATATGCATGTTCCGAGACATTCTGATGACTTGGCCCAGGCGCAACGTTTGTTTCATGGCCGTGGCCATGCGTATCCGGGGTTGCATCATGTCACGGTGGACTGGTTGCCACCGGTCATTTTAATTACATTGTTTTCTGCGGAGGAAAGCGCCGCTATTGAGGCACTAAGCGCAAACCTGTTAGCACATTTTCCGCAATGCCGAAGTGTTCAACTGCAACATCGTTATCTTTTAAATGGCCCGATTGAACTGTTATGGGGCGAGCTCATTCATGCGCTTGTCATCGAGGAAAATGGGCTTAAATTTTACATTCATTTGGGTAAAGCCAGGAATACCGGTTTGTTTTTGGATATGCGAAATGGGCGTGATTGGGTGCGGCAGATAAGCCCGCATAAAAAGGTATTGAATTTATTTGCCTACAGCTGTGGCTTTTCGGTGGCGGCCATTGCGGGCCAGGCCGATTTTGTCATGAATGTGGATATGAGCCGTGCCGCGTTGAGCTTAGGCAGGCAGAATCACCGATTGAATCAGCAGGATTTGAGTCGAGTCAGGTTTGATAAGATCGATATTTTTAAATCGTTTGGGCGCTTTAAAAAACAGGGGCCTTTTGACTTGCTAGTGTGTGATCCGCCGACCTTTCAGAAAGGCAGTGTTGATATTCGGCGCGATTATCCCAAAATTATGCGCAGGCTGGGTCAGTTTATGGCGCCCGATGCGACGCTTATGCTGTGTCTTAACGCGCCCGCGTTAGGTGAGGATTTTTTAATGGACAATATGGCGCAGTGTGCACCGGAATACAAGGTTGTGAAACAAATTACGGCGCCGTCCGTTTTTAAAGACGCGCAGGGCAAGGGATTAACCATACTTTGTTTTAAGCGTGAAGCGTAAATAATCAGGTTGAGATGTCAATTTTCGGCGTTGATTGATGCGGGTCTTTTTTATTTTTCAGTTCCTGATTTTGTTTCAATAATTCCATTTGTGCCTTCATTTGCATCGTTGTGGCTTGTGCGGCGACGCGTTGATCCTGCGTAGATGGTTTAGCTGGCGCTAAGGCGGCGCGTTTGATCTGCTCAGCTTTTTGCAGGGTGGCTAATGGGTCGCCAGAGACCGGTGCGACATTGACAGAAACATCGCCACCTATGGCATAGCGGCGCCCATCCGGGCCGGTCACAAAGGAAAAGTGAGGACCACCTTGTGCCAGTCCTCCGGCTGCCGATAGATGGGCTTGTTCATGAGACCGGACTTCCTGATCACGTTGTTTTAATTGTTGGACTTTTTTTAAAGCATCGTCGGACAGGGTTTGGCTGTTTTTGCCATTCGTTTTATTTTCAGCAGGCGTGTCAAGACGGGCGGCCTGATCATGTCGCATTAAGGGCTGGGACAATGTAGTGGATGCGGCGTTGATCATATATTTCTGTCCCCCTAACGGCGCTTCATCTGGAAAGCTGTTCTGATTTAAACATTTCCACCGAATAGTCTTATAATAAAGGATTTTTCAAAATTGTCCATGTCCAAAATAGAACACATAAAATCACTGCGTCAACAGTTGTCCGAGTGTATGCAAGTCGATCGTTTCCGCTTGAAGCGGCAATTAGACCGGCTGGCGCGTGAAATCCGTTCGGGCAAGGATCTAACGGAGCAGGTCAGCCGGTTGGCGGCACGTATTGAGCGGTCGCAGGCAAAAAAAAGGGCACGGCAGGCATCAATTCCAACTTTTGATTATCCAGATTTGCCGGTTTCGGGCAAAAAAGATGATATTGTCAAGTTGATTCGTGACCATCAGGTGGTGATTGTTTGCGGCGAAACGGGCTCGGGCAAAACCACGCAGTTACCCAAAATATGTCTGGAAGCCGGACGCGGACAAACCGGCTTTATTGGCCACACCCAACCCCGTCGGATCGCCGCACGCACGGTAGCTGATCGTATCGCCGAGGAGTTGGGAGAGACGGTAGGGCAGTCTGTCGGTTACAAGGTACGTTTTCATGATAAAACCCACGATACCTCGTTGATCAAGCTCATGACGGACGGTATTTTGCTGGCCGAGTCACAAAATGACCGTTTTTTGAATCAATACGATACTCTGATTATCGATGAGGCACATGAGCGCAGTCTGAATATTGATTTTCTGTTGGGGTATCTGAAATGGCTGTTGCCCAAACGGCGGGATTTGAAGTTAATCATTACCTCGGCCACGATCGACCCGGAACGCTTTGCCAAACATTTTGATGAGGCACCGATTATTGAAGTCTCCGGGCGTACCTATCCGGTTGAAGTACGCTATCGTCCGATTGAACGGATTGAAGAGGATGATGAAAGTGCGGACGATGAGGATGTGCAGCAAGGGCTTATCGACGCGGTACAGGAATTGCAGCGCGATATGCCGGGCGATATTCTGATTTTCTTAAGCGGCGAACGTGACATCAAGGAAGCAACCGATTCGTTGACCCGTCATTTTTCCAAGTCCTATGATATTTTGCCGTTGTATTCCAAGCTCAGTGTGCGTGAGCAGGAACGGATTTTTAAGACCAGTGGTCGGCCGCGCATTGTATTAGCCACGAATGTTGCGGAAACCTCGTTGACTGTGCCGGGCATACGCAGTGTCATCGATACCGGCTATGCCCGTATCAGCCGCTATAGTGCGCGCAGCAAAATCCAGCGCCTGCCTATCGAAAAAATTTCCCAGGCCAGTGCTAATCAGCGGGCCGGGCGCTGCGGACGGGTGGGGCCCGGGATTTGTATTCGCCTGTATTCAGAAGAGGATTTCTTTAATCGACCGCAATTTACCGAACCCGAAATTTTACGAACCAATTTATCGTCGGTAATTTTGCAGATGTCGGCCCTGAAACTGGGAGACATCGAAAACTTTCCGTTTGTCGAGCCGCCGGAAGCGAAGATGATTCGCGATGGCAAACAGGTATTACATGAAGTCAATGCCCTGGATAACAGCGGAAAACTCACGGAAACCGGCCAGCAACTCGCCAGGGTTCCAGCCGATCCGCGTTTGGCACGGATGTTATTGGCGGCGGCAAAATTCAATTGTTTGACGGAAGTGGCCATTATCGTAGCCGGTTTGAGTATTCAAGACCCACGCGAAAAACCGGCGGATAAGCTGCAGCAAGCCGAAAGTAAACATGCACGTTTTAAAGATGAAAACTCAGATTTTTTGGGTTTTTTGAATGTGTGGCATCATTTTGAGGAAAAAAAGAAACATCTGAGCAATAACAAATTGCGTAAATATTGCCGCGATAATTATCTATCTTATGTCAGGATGCGCGAATGGCATGATATTCATAGCCAGATTATGCAGGTTATCAAAGGAGAATTGAAATTAAGACCGAATCAGGTGCCGGCAAGTTACGACGAAATTCATAAAGCCTTGTTGCCGGGCTTGTTATCGAATATCGGTTTTCGGCATGAACAATACGAATATTTAGGTGCCCGTAATCTGAAATTTTTTATTTTTCCAGGATCGGGACAGCATAAAGCGCGGCCGAAATGGATTATGGCGGCCGAACAGGTGGAAACCTCCAAGGTGTATGCACGAACAGTGGCTAAAATCGAGCCGGAATGGATCGAGCAGGCGGCACCGCACTTGATTAAACGGAGTTATTATGACCCGCACTGGGAAAAAAAGGCCGGGCGCAGCGCGGTGTATGAACGCACCTTGTTATATGGCATCACCTTGCAGGCCAAGCGTAAAATCCCCTATGAACGGGTGGACCCGAAAGGTGCGCGAGAGATATTTATCCGCTGCGGGCTGGTTGCGCAGGACTATCACACCCATGCGCCGTTTTTTAAGGCGAATCAAACGCTGCTGGAGGAAGTGGGCTATATTCAGCACAAAGGCCGTCGCGTTGATTTAATCGAAGACGAAGAGTGGTTATATGCTTTTTATGACAACATTCTGCCGGAAACGGTGGTTAATGGCATCACGCTGGATCAATGGCGTAAAAAAGTAGAAAAGGAAAATCCCAAAATCCTGTTTTTAACCAAGGAAGATTTAACCCGCGGGGGGGATGAGCATGTCGATGAATGGAATTTTCCAGACAGTAAAAAAATCGGCAATTTAACGATTCGCCTGGATTATCGCTTTGAACCCGGACACCCTGACGATGGCGTAACGGCGGTGGTGCCCGTGCATCAGCTCAATCAACTGACCGAAACGCCGTTTGATTGGCTAGTGCCAGGCATGCTGGAAGAAAAGCTGATTGCCTTGCTCAAGGCCTTGCCGAAAAATATGCGCAAACATTTTGTGCCGGTGCCGGAAACCGTTAAAGCCTGTCTGTCCGTTGAGCCGGAAGGGAAAGGCTCGCTGTTCCAATGGCTCAGTGATCGCTTGCGTAAATTGACCGGCGAATCCGTCCCTCTGAACGTGTGGCAGCCTGGTACGTTGAGTGCGCATTTGCGCATGAATTTCCGCATTGTCGATGAGGCAGGCAAAATTCTGGGCAGTGGACGGGATTTGAAAGCCTTGCAGCAGCAATTTTCTGACACCGCCGGTGACAGTTTTGATCAATTAGCCGCCGATGAGTTGAATTTTACCGGCTGTATTGATTGGCCGGTCGATGAATTGCCGGAAACCTGGCAGTTTATCCAGAATGGACAGTCTTTTCTCGGTTTTCCGGCACTGCTTGATGAGGGTGAGACGGTAGGCGTCAAAATGTTCGATACGCGCGACAAAGCCGAATTGGCCCATGTCTGGGGATTGAACCGGTTGTTTCAACTGCAATGTCGAAAATCGTGCCAATATCTGCGGAAAAACATACCTGTCGCTAAAACCGTGCCGGTCGTCTACGGGCAGTTGCCGCGCCATCCTCTGCTCAACAGGCCGGGTGGCGATTTCGGACAGGATTGTGTGAGTGCTGTGATTGCGCATGTATTTCAGAGCGATACGACGATTCGCAGTCAAGCGCAGTTCAAAGAATGTCTGAATCAACATAAAACAGAGTTGGTCGAGGCGGGGAATCAATTGGGGCAGAGTCTTGATCAGATGATGAATTGGTATGTCAAAATCCGTCAGCAACTGCAACACCCGGGTGTTCAGGCGGCAACCCGCGATGATATTCAGCAACAACTGGATTTATTGTTATATGCAGGGTTTATTCGCTATACCCCGATGGCACAAATTCGGCATATTCCCCGTTATTTAAAAGCCATTTCAATGCGGCTGGAAAAACAAAAAAATGAGGCCCAAAACCTGCAAATACTTCAGCGTTATTGGCGACGTTATTGGGATGCAGTGGCAAAACAGGCCGAAAAACAACCGCTGTGGCCTGAGCAGCAGAAATTTCGTTGGGCGTTGGAAGAATTCAGAGTGTCATTGTTTGCCCAGCAACTCAAAACCGACTATCCAGTGTCGGCGAAACGACTGGAAAAAATGTGGGATGAAAGTCATTTGTAAGAGGTAGAAATCAAGGGGTGTACGGCCGAGCAAGGTTGATAATTCCAGTGGGTGAAAGTCCCGCTCTGGCAAGGTAGGTCAACCACCGGATAGTAAACATCGGGCAGGCGGAGGTAACTCCTAACTAAGCCACCGGCTTTGCCGTTCCGGCGTACAGATTTGTTAAATTCTCCTCAGAACCCGCCAAGGTAAAAGAGCAGTTTGATTTATTTGAGTAATTGAAACGAAATGGTGGGTTCTAAAGCCCCTGAGGGACTTTCCTGAGCATTAGCCCCCTTCGGAGGGGGCTTTTTCAACACTAGGCTGTAGCTTCTGAATTTTTTTGTGGCATACTGAACATACACTATTTGGAGAGTTTTGATGAATACAATAAATTTAGTCACAATTTTTACACTGACGGTTTTTAGCAGCAACCTATTGGCTTATGGTAGCAGTAGCACCTGAATCAGTGACTTTAAAGTAAAAGATAATGCCATACACCCCTGGTTTGAAAAGGAAAAATGCTAAAATAAGGGTAACTACTCAGCGAGTTTGGGGCTGAAGGCATAGGCTATTGATTTATAAGGAC
>CAJXMF010000064.1 GCA_913056195.1 uncultured Methylococcaceae bacterium
TGATAAATCAACAGCCTATGCCCACAGAAGAATTTACGCTGAGTAGTTACAACTTGGCTTGCAATAAACGAGGTGTCAACCCAATTCTAAAATGTCCCCTTCAGGGTTGACCTAGCAGGGGGTTGCGGGCGAGGAATGAACGGCCTTGCCGATGGGCGAATGCCGCCAGGAATGGTCGGGTGCTGGCTTGTGTCTCGGATTGGCGGTCTGCCTGACCTTGGCTTGTTCGACGGTGTGGTGGACGCTTTTCTCATCATCCAGCGGAATGGGCGGCGCTCCTTCGGCCAGTAGCTGGTAGGGCAAAACCTGCCCCTGGTGGAGCAAGGTTACCGTTCCATCGAATGCCTCGCAGAGGGTAATCGTGGCGCCGCGCAGTCGGTATCCACGCCCTTGGCCGGGGCGCATCCCGCTGCCGAAGCTGCTTGCCCGCCACCTGCTGGATCACCCCCAGCCGGTCTATCTCTTTGTGACTCAATCAAAAGGGGGCATTTTAGAATTGGATAAAGGGGACATTACAGCTTTGGGTTAACATAACTCATGACAAGCTTGCCAAGGTAAATAAGGCTTGTTACTATCGGCTACACTGAGTTACAAGGAGGTTTAATCTATGTCTGACGAAACACTAATCTTGCGTGAGCCCTTGCTGCCAATTTATAGATATCAGTTCCAATTCACGCGTCCCAAGGCGCTTAAATTACCCCAATACGCAGGCTCTGCATGGCGAGGCGCTTTTGGTCATGCTTTAAAAAGAACGGTTTGTGTTGTGCGCAACACCCCTTGTGCAGAGTGTATGCTCAAAAGTACTTGCGCATACTCCTATATATTTGAAACACCTCCACCAGCGAACTCAGGAAAGATGCGTAAATATAATGCATCACCTCATCCATTTGTATTACAGTTTCCCGATACGGAAAGTCAGGACAGCGATTTTTACATAATCAATTTGTTAGTGTTCGGGCATGGCCAACGCTTCTTTCCTTACATGGTGCATGCCTTACAAAGAGCTGGCCGTGAAGGTATAGGGAGTAGTCGACAGGTATTCGAGCTACAACAAATTAAACAAATGCTGGTAAATGATGAAGAAATTGTTGTATTTAAAGAGGATAAACTCATTTCTTCCCAAACGGACAGGCTGACGCCACTGGTAGCCATGCCATCCGGCATTGAGATAAACATACAGTCTCCAATACGCATTAAACAAAATGGAAAAAACCTAAATCCTCAAAATTTTAATTTTGGTGGCTTTTTTGGAAATTTAATAAGACGTATTTCAATGCTGACCTATTTCCATACCGACACACCGTTAGAAATTGATTTTGCCTCATTGACCCGACAAGCAAAAGAAACCTCATTTAACACCCAAAATTTACAATGGTATGACTGGACCCGTTATTCCTCTCGCCAGAAAACTGAAATGAATATGGGCGGGGTTGTTGGCACGTTAGGCCTGGATTTAAAAAATAACGCACAATTCTGGCCTTATCTTTGGTTGGGGCAATGGACGCATGTAGGCAAAGCAACCAGCATGGGACTAGGACATTATTCCCTGAAAGCGACAAGCTTGTCAGACAAGTAAAAACACATGAGATCATGGAAGATACAAGAATGAACATACAAAATCATCTGCTCTGCGTAACCGGGCTGACCCCGCAGGTAGTGACCGAGACACTGTTTGCAATTCACCATGCTGGGGAAAGCATTCCTGAATACATTCATATTTTAACCACGACTGAAGGTGCAGAAAGAGCTCGTTTAACTCTAATCAAAGACCAATGGTTGACTAAATTTTATATGGATTATGGGCTGAAACCGAAAACAACGGAATTTATCAATATCTATGAATTGTCTGACGCTAATGGTCAGCCTTTAAAAGATATCCGTAGTCAAGCAGACAACCAGGCAATAGCGGATGGAATCACTGAAAAAATTAGGCAATTAACAGCAGAAAACAACACAGCGCTGCATGTTTCCATTGCCGGAGGTCGGAAAACAATGGGGTTTTATGCCGGATACGCGTTATCTTTATATGGCCGCAGGCAAGATCGATTAAGTCATGTCCTGGTCTCAGCGGATTACGAGTCCCATCCACAATTTTATTACCCGACACCGTATTCGCAAGTCATCTATGCCAACGATCCCACCCGTAAGCCCCTGGATACCCAGGACGCGGAAGTCGTGCTCGCTGACATTGCGTTCGTGCGTCTGAGGCATGGTCTGGACAATGCCTTGCTCCAAGGCCAAAGTAGTTTCAGCGAATCGGTACAGCGTGCTCAGCAAAGCTTTGCCGCGCCCCGTCTAGTCATTAACCTAGCTAACCGGCGCTTATACGCCAATCAACAGATGATTACATTAAAACCAGCGGATATGGCATTTTATTACTGGCTAATTCAGCGGCAGTTCTCAATAAAGGGAGCACTGAGCTGTCCAGCGGATGGCGTACCCGACCCGGATTATTCTGCTGAATACCTACACTATTTTAAGGTTATTGCAGGCGAACTGGGTATTGCGGCCCGCACGCTAAATACCCTGGCAAACGGTATGGAAAAATCTTTTTTTGAGCAACACAAATCTTCGATCAATAAAGCCATAAAACAGATTTTGGGTATTCATGCGCAGCATTATCTGATTCACCCACAAGGTAAGCGACCATATACCAAATACGCATTAAAGCTGGAACAACATCAGATTGAGTATCAGGAGGAACAATGACAACACAAACGACATTATTGGAACAATCCAGCCGTATCGCTCTGGCCGCGTTTCTGCATGATCTGGGCAAGTTTGCAGAACGGGCGAGAATTGAGGTTGAAACAGAGCAACTTGAAATCAACAAACAACTCTATTGCCCGCACCGCAAAAAATACACAGATGATAAGGGCTGGTTTACCCATGTTCATGCCGCCTATACCGCTATTGCAATGGATTTGATTGAAGAAAAATTTCCGGATTTAATCGGTAAAAATGTAGAACCCTTTGCCAGCTGGAAAACGACCGATGCAGACGACTCATTCATCAACGCGGCAGCCAAACATCATCGACCGGATACCTTTTTGCAGTGGATTATTGCAACTGCCGATCGCGTGGCATCGGGTTTCGACAGGGAGCAGTTTGAACAATACAACCAGGCGGAAGAGGGTACCGAAACCAAAAAGAATCACTATACGGCAAGACAGCTCACTTTGTTTGAACAGGTACGTTTAGAAAGTGACAAAAAACAGCAACATCAGTACCGTTATCCATTAAAGCCGTTATCACCGGAAAGCATCTTTCCGGTAAAAGCTGACGAATATGAACAGAATAATAACGAAAAAGCGCAACAAGAATATCTGAAGCTATGGCAACAATTTACCGATGCCCTGGAAAAAATCCCTGCATCACACCGAGCCAACTGGGAACTATGGCTTGATCATTTTGAAAACCTCTGGGGCGTCTTTACCCATGCCATCCCATCCGCGACAGCTTTCAATGCCAGGCCGGATGTATCCCTGTACGACCATTCACGGGTAACGGCGGCCATAGCCACCGCGCTATGGCGTTATCATGACGAACGTAAGGAAACCGACGAAACTCATCTCAAAGCATTAAAAGAGCAAACCGAATCCTGGCAGGAAGACAAATTTATACTCATACAGGGTGATTTTTTCGGCATTCAGGATTTTATTTTTGCCAGTGGCGGCGAAACTAATAAACGCGCAGCAAAATTGCTTAGGGGGCGATCCTTTTATGTGTCGCTGCTTACCGAATGTGCCGCACTAAAAGTACTGGATGCACTGGAATTGCCGTCTACCAGCCAGGTCATCAATGCCGCCGGTAAATTTATGATTGTGGCTGCGAATACCGAACACAGCCTCCGGCAACTGCAACAGGTTCAGCAACAACTCAACGAATGGTTTCTGCAAGTCAGCTATGGCCAGGCAGGTATAGGGCTGGCATGGCAAGCCGCAAGCTGCAATGATTTCAGACGCGGTAAAGACAGTGAAGCAGACAGTCCATACCGGAAATTGATCAAAAAACTGTTTGCTCAGATGGAGGTAATCAAGGCGCAGCGTTATCAATTGTGTAATGAAAATGCACCCAACCCCGTGTTCAGTGAATTTCTTGATCAATTCAATAAAGAACTTGATCCCCCGGTATGCCAAATAGATGGTAAATCGCCGGCTTTTAAAAAAGATGAAAGCAATATTTCTGTTAGTAAGTTGGCACTGGATCAAATCAAAGCCGGACATTGGCTCACCCGCAGACAACGGATTCTGATAACTGAAAATCCTTTAAAAATGGACAGTGTATTAGGCATGGATATATTTGGTTTTCATATCGCTTTTGTCCAGTCGGAAGATATAAAGGGAAAATTCGGTCAGGAGGCCAAAAACGGCAATTTACGCAGGGCGTGGGATTTTTCGCTGCCAAAATCAGAAACTGATGCTTTATGGAACGGCTATGCCCGGCGCTGCATCAACGCCTATGTTCCGATTGTCGATGAAACGTCAAAAATCGAATCTGAATGGGATAAATACCGGGGTGTAGAAGAGGCGATGGCATTAGATGATGTCAAAACACTGAACCATATTGCCTGTGATGACAGACAGGCTAAAGACGACGGCCATTGGCTGGGCATCAGAGCATTAACGACCCTGAAAGGCGATGTGGATAACCTCGGGTTGATTTTTGAAAAAGGTCTGCCGGACATCAGTTTCAGCAAAACAGCAGCATTGTCCAGACAAATGAACGCCTTTTTTAGTATCTATTTTCCCTGGCTGTGTCAATCGGATGCAAGTTACAAAAACAGTTACACCGTTTTTGCCGGCGGCGATGATTTTTTTCTGGTCGGCCCCTGGTTGAGTCAGATCAAACTGGCGGACACCATGCGACAAGCTTTTCAACGCTATGTTACTCACAATCCGGAGTTACACTTCTCCGCGGGTCTGAGTACCCACAAGCCGGGTATGCCTATCACCCAGGTCGGCGAGATGGCGGAACAAGCCTTGGAACGGGCCAAAGCGCATAACCCTGAAGAACATAAAATACCCCCTAAAAATGCGGTGACCTGTTTTAATCAAACCATCAGCTGGGAAGCATTTAACGAATTAACCACGCTGCGTTTACATGGCCTGCAAGACAAAATAAACCACCTGAAGCTCAGCACCGGCTATGTCTATGGCTTGTTAACGCTGATCGACATGCAGGATAACATTGCCCAAAAACCGGAGAACGCACTCTGGCACAGTTACTTTGCCTACCGAACGGCGCGTATGCTGGAAAAACAAAAGGGCATGAGCCAAGAACAGCGAAAACGGTTGCAACAGGAATTGGCGCAGGAGATAGCGCTAAACGGCATTGAAAAATATCGGGGTGATTACCGGATTACCCTGTTTTGCCATTTATACCAGCAAAGGGATTAACCCTACTCATAGTTCCCACGCTCCGCATGGGAACTCAGCCCAGGACGCTCTGCGTCGAAAAGGAGAAACAATGATTGATTTAAAAGCTAAAGACCCCGAACTATTCAATGGCATAGCCAAACATACGGCTAAAGACATCGCAGAAAATGCCCGTAGCAATAAACCCACTCAGCTCAGAAAATTTTACGATGAAATAGTGATGTGGGATAACAAAGTCGCCATGGACCCGGATAAATTCGAAGAATATCTGCCCTTTATCCGCATGTTAAATGCCAAGGCCGCTTATGCGGAAGGCCGAAAACTGGTGGACGATAAATACGTCAAACTACTGAATTCAGGGTTAAAGCAAGTTGACGATGCCAAAACAATGCGTACGTTTAAATTATTCATGGAAGCCTTTATGGGCTTTTACAAACAAGAACGTCCAAACTAAAAGGAGCCAACCATGCAACTCACCAAAATCCAAAAAATCACCGGTCAAATCGAACTGCTCAGCGGCTTGCATATCGGCGGCGGCGATACCGAAATTCATATCGGCGGCACCGACAATCCGGTGATCAAAAACCCGATTACCCAGCAACCCTATATTCCTGGATCCAGCATCAAAGGCAAAATGCGTAGCCTGTTAGAGTGGCAGTTGGGCGTGGTCGGAATAACTGATGGTAAACCGCTGGGTTTTGGTCATATCGAAAAACTGACCGAAGCGCAGCAGGAGCCAGCCAAAGCCATTTTGAAACTATTTGGTGGCGCGCCGGATAAAGCCGAGGCGATTGCCGCAGCAATCGGCCCCGGACGCCTGGCGTTCTGGGATTGCGAACTGGATCAAAGCTGGGTTGAAGAGATGGATAAAAAAAACCTGCTGCTGACCGAAGTAAAAATGGAAAACAGCATAGATCGTATACGCGGTACCGCCGAACATCCTCGCAATACCGAGCGAGTACCGGCCACCGCGCGTTTCAATTTTAACCTGACTCTGAAAGTGCATGATAATGAAAACCTGTTGGATACCCTGCTAACCGGCTTAAAGCTATTGGAACTTACTGGGTTGGGCGGCTCCGGTTCGCGCGGTTATGGCAAAATTGCCTTTACCGGTTTAAAGCTGGATGATGTGAATATTCAGGAAAAACTTGAAAATATAACCCTCAATACTTCGGCAACCGGGGTTGCGTGATGCAATGTTTTCAACTCACTTTGCAGCCGTTATCGGCATTTGCCGGCCCGATAAAGGGCGACACCCTGTTCGGTCAGCTATGCTGGGCGATCAGAAACCGTTATGGCGAAGCCTATTTAACGGATTTGCTGCAACACTACACAAGCCGGCCCTTCGCTATCGTATCGGATGGATTTCCTGCGGGCTATTTACCCCTGCCCAAACTCCCCGGTTATTTTTACGATAGTGTTAACGGACTGGATAGAAAGGCGGTTAAAAAACGAAACTGGTTGGCTGTGCAAGACATTCAGCAACCGTTACCGCAATGGCTGAATCTGGCAAAAACCGATGCGGATATAGCCAATAGTCTGGGTGATAAAACACAAACCCGTTTAATCGAACAGCATCAGCAAATGCACAACAGCATCAACCGGCAGACTGACACCACAGGCGAAAACGGTTTTGCGCCCTACAGCACCTGGCAATACTGGTATCACACCCGAATGACATTGGATTGTTATGTGTTGGTGGACGAACAGCAGACCGATGTTGAAAAAATAATGAATTGCCTGCAAAACATCGGTCTCTTTGGCTATGGTCGTGACGCCAGCATTGGTTTGGGCAAGTTCGCAATCAACACGCACAATGCGATAAACCTGCCGCAGATGCAAGGCGCCAATGCCTGTTTGACGCTGGCTCCCAGTGCGCCGCAAGGTTTGGGGTACCAGTCGCAACATAGTTACTATCAAACTTTTACTCGTTTTGGCCGACATGGCGACAGAGCGGTGCAGCAACAGGGAAAACCCTTTAAAAATCCAATTTTGCTGGCGCAGACCGGAGCAGTGTTGGCGACAGATGCTGCACCATCGTCCACAGTCGGGCAGGCTATTGGTGGTGACGGCTCGTTATCCAAAACCCTGCCGGCAACGGTGCATCAGGGCTATGCCCCGGCTATTGCAATACAGATACCCAAGGAGCGTAAATCGATATGACTTTTCTCAGCTACCACACTTTACGTTTTACGCCGTTATCACCTGTTCATATTGGTGCGGACGAAAGCTATGAGCCGGGCAACTATGTGATAGACGACAGCGAAAACGCACTTTACAGCTTTGATTCTCAGGCGGCTATTAACAGTTTGGAAAAGAGTGACCGGCAACAATTGTTACGCATTGTCAGCGGCAAGCCTGATCAGAAAATGTTGACGGATGTGCAGGCATTCTTCAACAAGCGACGGGAACGGCTGATCGGGTCTGCACACTTACCCATATTGACCGCAGACGGTATTGCCGAACTGTATCGCAAGCGCATCGGCCAAACCGCACAACACGAAGGACAAGGAAGAAGGGTGATCAATAAACTGGAAATAGAACGTACCGCTTATAATCCGGCTAATAATCAACCGATTTTGCCGGGCAGCAGCATTAAAGGCGCAATACGGACAGCTTTGCTGGATAAGGAAAATAATAACCGTCAAACGGCGTTTAAGGGTGAAAAAAATCAAAAAATGCAAGAACGCTTATTTGAAGGAAAATTTGCCACCGACCCCATGCGCCTGATCAGCATCGGCGATGCCTTTTGGCAAGGTGATGCACAAATGCCCGATCGTCAGATCGTGTTTGCAGTCAACCGAAAACGGGAGCAGGTATTAAAAGATGGCAAGGAAATTCTGTCACAAGCGGAACGTAGCAATCTTTACCAGTTGCTGGAAAGCCTGATAGTAACCGACGCGGCTGATTTTAAAGGCAGTCTGCAAATACAGCGTATGCAAGACCTGCGTCAGGATGATAGAAAAATGCCAAAAGCGGATAAACAATGGCAAATTAAGGAGATTGCCGAAGCGTGTAACCGGTTTTATTTCCCCTTGCTGAGACAGGAAATTGAGCAGATGCAGTTTCGAAACCTATTATGCCATTCATGGATTGACCAGATTGAAAACAGACTGGAGCAAGGATTGTTAAAGCGAATGGAAAAAAGAGAAGCCTTTTTATTGCGTGTAGGACGACATTCCGGGGCGGAGGGCTTGACATTGAATGGAGCAAGAAAAGGCAATATTAAAATCATGCAGGGTAAAGGACAAAAACCAAAATATGAAGATAAACCTAAAACCTGGTGGTTAGCTGCAAGCAACGAAAAACAAACCGCTGCAATGCAGCCGTTCGGCTGGATTTTGGTAGATATTGATCCGCCGGAAAAAATAGTTTCAACAGCGGCAAACTCCGAACTTGCAGACTGGTATCAAAAACAGCAGGCCAAACAGAACGCATTAAAAGATCAGGCACGGCAACGCATGGCGCTGGTCGAACAAAGAAAGCAGCAAGCGGAACAAGAAGCTAAACTGGCGCAGCAAAAGCAAGCAGAACAAGAGCGGCAAGACCAACTTGAACAACAACGCATTGCAACCTTGCCGCCGATCGAGCAGGATATGATCCGGTTAATCAAAAACAAAGTGGATGCCAATAAAAAAGACTATCTGGTGTTACTTGATGCCGTTGAAAATCATACTGAATGGTCTGATGACGATAAAAAAATCGTGTTGCAACGCATCAAAGAGATCATGCAGTCGGCGAACGATTGGAGAGAAACAAGCCAAAAGAAAAAGCCGGAAAAAGA
>CAJXMF010000065.1 GCA_913056195.1 uncultured Methylococcaceae bacterium
ACATCTTTTTCTAATCGCTGGTATGCACTAGTTTGGTCTGGGATGGCAATAACTGTTTCCTTCTGTTTGGGCAAAGCCCAAGCAGAATTCCTTGCACTGAAGCTACGGCTGTCGCCGAGAAATTTGTTTTTATTGTTCCTTTTGTTAAGAAAAAAATTCCTATCAAATTCATTGATGTATCTCTTGAGAAAACGTTGGAAATTTCGCATGCACAAAATATATATGCCTACGATGCTTATCTTATTCAATGCGCTCAACAGACAAGTACATCATTACTTACACTAGATAAACAATTAATGATTACAGCTGAAAAAATGGGTGTGACTATACTGGAGATAGAAAAATGAAAGAATATAGTTTTACTGAAGCTAGACAGCACTTTGCTTCACTTTTGAAGAAGCAAAAAAAGAAGGTGCCGTATGCATTAAAAAAGAGATGGTGAGGCATTTTATTTAAAACCGGTTGCTCCCAAAAAATCACCTCTTGATATTAAAGGCATTGATCTTGAAATCAGCTCAGCAGAAATAGTCGATTCAATCCGAGAAGGTAGAGAACGAAAATACAGCTGACATAGTCAATGCAATACACTCGTTCGGACACAAGCTGTACACTCACTTGCGTAAATTGTGCATTTGCCTTAGTATTAGCGCATGCTTAAATATGGCCACTCGCTATTCCTGTTGATACTGTTTCTGTTGCAAGGCATTGCGCCTTTGGCGCATGCGCATGTGCATCAATCCAATGCAGACCAGGGCATTCATCTTGAGGGGCTGTTTTCAACCGATTTTCCGGACAAAACCCTGGGTACGCCTTCTGTCGGTTCCGACTCGATAACGATTGGTATTCATCGTTTCATTCGGCAAACCCATTCGCTTATTCCAAAAGACCTTGGTAACACCGAGCGCAGCGATTTTTTAAGGGCCCCGACGCCAAAGCTGAAAACAGCCGTTTTCATTCAATATTTTGTCGCCTTTACGCCGCCTTTTCCCTGGCCCACGCCCTTCCCTTCCGCTTCTGCGCCCCGTGCGCCACCGTTTTCAGTCCCACGCCCCTAAGCTTTCAGGTCAACGCCGTATGCATTTTTTATGTATGCTGATACGACCTGATGTATGACACTCCAAAACCTGCTAACGACGCTTCCTCAGTGGCGAATAATGCCCTGAGATATTGAGGTGTTATAACACTGACATGACGAAGACTATGACTTTTTTCAGTTTTATTGTTTTGCTGTTGAGCAGCACGGCTTTATGGGCATCCGACCATATTGCCTTATCCCAGAATCACATAAACCGGCTGGGCATCAAGCTCGCCAAACCCGAACCCTCAACCCGTATTCCGTTGTTGAATGCACCGGCCACAATCACCATTCCACCCACGCACAGTTATATCGTCAGCGCCACACAGTCGGGCCTGATTGATAAACTCTATGTCGGGTTGGGTGATCCTGTTAAAAAAGGCGCGCCGTTGGCCAGCCTGAAAAGCGCTGATTTTTTAACGCTACAATTAAATTTTCTGCAGGCATTAAACGATTTACAACTGGCTCGCGCCGAATTCATCCGTAACAAGGAATTACATGAGGAAGGCATTATTGCCGCCAAACGCTGGCAGCAGGCTAAAACAAAATTCAGTATTCTGACCTCACATTACAAAGAAGCGCGGCAAATGCTTAAGATTGCCGGCCTGCCGGAAACGACCATCAAGCAATTGGCCCGGTCGGGAAAGTTCAACGATAGTTTAACCATAACCAGTCCGATTGAAGGCATCATCTTGAAATCCTTTATTCTTCCCGGTAAACGGGTTGATAAGCTGACGCCCTTGTTTGAAGTCGCCGACCTGAGTCAATTGTGGCTGGCAATCAATGTGCCTCAGCATAATATTTCCCGTATCCGAAAAGGCGATATTGTACGCATACCGGGTACAAAAGTATCCGCCACCGTGTTTTTTATTGCACGCAACGTCAACCCCAATAATCAAACGGTATTGGTACGCGCCCGCGTTGACCAGGGCCTGGACAAGGTTCGGCCCGGACAGAAAATCAATACCCAGATTTATCGCATGATTCATGGCCATGCCTTCAAAATCCCCAACACGGCGCTGATCCAGGTTAACAACTCGTCGTATGTATTTATTCAAGATGCAAGCGGTTTTTTGGCGCAACCTGTCACGATTCTTGGCGCACAAGGCCGCTTCAGTCTGGTCAAAAACATACCGGAAAACAGCCTGATCGTTGTCAAAGGCACAAGCCTGCTTAAATCACAATTAGCTGACCAATCCGGGGAGGAATAATGGCTGCCTTGATTCGTATGGCGTTGACGCAGCGCCTGTTAATGCTGCTGGTAACCTGTTTATTGATTAGCGGCGGCTATGCCGCTTTTCAACGCATTCCAATTGATGCATTTCCTGATGTATCCCCCACCCAGGTCAAAATTATTGTCAAAATGCCGGGGATGCCTCCCGAAGAAATCGAAGCCCGTATCACAGCGCCGATTGAAGTGGAGTTGCTGGGTATTCCACATCAAAC
Source organism: uncultured Methylococcaceae bacterium (assembly GCA_913056195.1). GTDB lineage: Bacteria > Pseudomonadota > Gammaproteobacteria > Methylococcales > Methylomonadaceae > Methylomarinum. The sequence goes on from CAJXMF010000065.1 coordinate 2,522, forward strand.
CATGCTGCGCTCGATTGCCAAATACTCGCTGGCCGATATTACGCTCGATTTTAAAGAAGGCACCGATATTTATTGGGCCAGGCAACAAGTCGCCGAACGCTTGAACGTCGCCTGGGGTAATTTACCTGCCGGTGTAGAAGGCGGTATCGCACCAATGACCACACCTTTAGGCGAAATGCTGATGTTTACCATTGAAGGCGGCGACTTGAGCCTGATGCAACGCCGCAGCATACTGGATTGGGTTATCCGACCGGCCTTACGCACCGTCCCGGGCGTTGCCGATGTCAATAGCTTAGGCGGCCTGGTGCGCAGCTTTGTTGTCATTCCCGACAATATCCGGATGGCCGCACGGCATATCAGTATGGCGCAACTCACTCAGGCCATACAACAAAATAACCGCAATGACGGTGCCGGCCGCCTTGACCAAGGTGAAGAAACGTTGGTGGTCAGAGCCGAAGGCCGCATCAAAACCATACAAGATGTTGCCAATATTGTCATTGATAAACGCAATGGCGCCCCCATTCGTGTTATTGATGTCGCCGATGTTAAAATCGATGCACTCACCCGCTATGGCGCTGTGAGCAAAGATGGCCAGTCCGAAGCGGTGGAAGGCCTGGTGCTGAGCCTGCGCGGTGCCAATGCCGGTAAAACCGTTCAGGAAATACATCAAAAACTGGAGACACTCCGTCAAGCCTTACCGAAAGGCGTACACCTGGATATTTTTTATGATCGTGGCGATCTGGTTGGCTCGGCCCTGTCATCGGTCAACAATGCCTTGTTGCAAGCCATCGCATTTGTCGTCATTTTATTGGTCTTGTTTCTGGGTAATTTAAGAGCTTCCATTGTCGTTGCGCTGATCCTGCCGCTGGCGGCATTATTTACCTTTATCATGATGCATGTCATGCATATGTCGGCCAATCTGATGAGTCTGGGCGGATTGACCATCGCCATCGGCATGCTGGTTGATTCCGCCGTCGTCGTGGTCGAAAACATCATGACCCATTTTGCCGAAACCGAAAAATCCAGGCGCCTGCCGCGCCTGCATATTATCTATCGCGCCAGCCGCGAAGTCGCTGTCCCGGTCATCTCCGGCACATTGATCATTATCATCGTATTCTTACCGTTACTCTCCTTACAAGGTCTGGAAGGCAAACTGTTTTCCCCGGTAGCACTGACCATTGTGTTTGCGCTGGCAGGCGCGTTGCTTTTATCCTTGACCGTCATCCCTGTTTTCGCCTCGTACCTGCTCAAGGCTGGCGTCGTCAAGGAACCCTGGCTGGCTCAAAAAGCCCATCACCTGTATATGCCTTTATTGCAATGGAGTATTCATAACCATAAAAAAGTCTTCATCGCGGCGGCGGTGATGCTGGTTTTTGCCGCCTTTATTTTTACCCGGATGGGTAACACCTTCATGCCCGTCATGGATGAAGGCAGTATCGTGCTGCAGCTGGAAAAACTACCGTCGATTACCCTGAAAGAATCCATTGCGCTGGATATGCAGGTACAGCGCAATATTCTGAACAATGTCCCCGAAGTCACCCATATTATTTCCCGTACCGGTTCCGATGAAATCGGCCTCGACCCGATGGGCTTGAACGAAACCGACACTTTCCTGCAACTGCGTCCTAAACACGAATGGCGTATGAAAACAAAAGAAGCGTTAATCGATGCCATCCGTCAGGTCATGGAGGATATGCCCGGCATTGCCTACGGTTTCACCCAGCCCATCGATATGCGTGTCTCCGAAATGTTGACCGGTTCTCGCGGCGATGTCGCGATTAAGTTATTTGGTGAAAATCTTGACCGACTCAACCAAAAGGCGGAAGAAATTGCAGCCCTGGTTAAAACCATTCAGGGTGCCAGCGATGTTTTCACCAGTCGTAACGAAGGCATGCAATATTTGCAAGTGACGATCGACCGCCTGGCGGCGGGTCGATTTGGACTCGATGTGGATCAGATTGAACAGATTTTACGCGCACAAATTGAAGGCCTTAAACTTGGCATCATCCAGGAAGGTATCCGCAGAACGCCGCTGATTGTCCGGGGCGAAACGCCCCTCACGCAGTTCCAGAACCTGCAACTGACCTTGCCATCCGGTCAGCAAATTCCATTATCAGAAGTTGCCAAACTGGAAAATGTTGATAGCCTGGTCGCCATCAAGCGTGAAAAAAGCCAGCGTTTTATCGTGGTACGTTGTAATGTAAAAGACCGTGATCTGGTCGGTTTTGTCGATGAAGCCAAACAAGCGATTCAAACGTCGATAAAACTACCAACCGGCTATTTTTTACAATGGGGCGGTCAGTTTGAAAACCAGCAACGGGCAGCCGCACGTCTGGCCATTGTTGTCCCCATCGCGCTGTTGCTCATTTTTTTATTGCTGTTCAGTACGTTTGGCTCATTTCGACAAGCCACCCTGGTCTTCTCCAATATTCCACTGGCCATGATTGGCGGCGTTCTGGCCTTATGGCTGTCGGGCGAATATTTATCGGTTCCGGCATCAGTGGGCTTTATCGCCCTGCTGGGCATCGCCGTGCCCAACAGCGTGGTCCTGTTAAGTTATTTTAACCAGTTACGCGCCACCGGCATGGCTGTGTCTGAGGTCATTATTGTCGGTTCCAGTCGCAGACTGCGCCCGGTGTTAATGACCGCCAGCCTGACGGCCTTTGGCCTGCTGCCCATGTTATTTGCATCCGGCCCCGGCTCTGAAATTCAGAAACCACTGGCTATCGTTGTCATTGGCGGACTGTTGTCCTCCACGTTTCTGACCTTGATTTTACTGCCGATCTTGTATCAAAAATTCGGCGAACCCAAACAGGAGAAGGCATGAATTACACTGAATTCCAGGTTACCCTCAATGTTCCTCCCCTACTTGAGGATGCTATGGTGGATTGCTTGCTGGCCATCGATTCCGATGGCTTCAGCAGCCTGAACGTTAACGCCCACACCACCAACCATGAGCAGATGTCTCTGCTTGAACAGGTCAGTGGCCGACAAAAAATGATCCGTTTTGAAATGTATGTCAAGCCATCTCAATTACAGCCGCTAATGACACATCTAAAACAAACCATGCACGGTGCCGGCATTCAATATTGGGTGTTGCCGGTGTTGGAGCGCGGCACGATTTAGGCATCCGGTGGCGGTGTCGCCGGTCGCTTACGGCGGAACAGGCCGGCAATGAAGCGGAAGACTTTTTTAATGCCAACCCACAATTTGGGCAACAGCCAGATGAGCAGTAGGATGAATAATACGAACAGCACCAGAAAAAGTGTCGGGTGCTGAATACTGGCCCACATGCCCGCGATAACGGCCACATCTTCACCTATCGATGCCGCCCAGTTGCTGAAAGGTTCGGGCGAGGTGTTGATCAACACCCGGCTCCCGGCCTTGGTGGCATGGCTTGCCGCTGCGACACCACCACCGGCAATGGCGGCCGCAAGCTCAACTGCCGGATTCAAGTCGCCTATCGAACCCGCCGCCAGCATAGCCCCGGCCGGGATACGAATAAAGGTATGAATGGCATCCCAGCCGGTATCGACACCAGGGACTTTATCGGCAAAGAACTCCACGCAATACATCAATCCCGCCGCGCCAATCACTAATGGATTCGCCACAATCTGCAAATCCGGCGGTAACGCAATATTCCCGGTATTCGCCATTAAACCCAGCATCAACAAGGTCGCATACAAATTGATCCCACTCGCCCAGGCTACGCCCATCGTTAACGCCAACTGGGTTGAAATCTGATCTAGTGTTTCCATTTTTTACTCCATAAACAGCCGCGTGTCTCGCCAAAAAAAACATCGTATCGGTAATTTTTATAGTGTGCCATAGAAATCTGAATACCCGCTGAGTTGAGTTGTTCTATACTGAGCTTAATATCTCATCAACAACCCACTGTCAGGACACCTTATGGAAATGAATATAAAACCGGAAAAACCCACTGCTGTCACCGGCCTGATCGTCTTTGCCGGGGTCATTCTGATCTGGCTGGTCGTTTCAATGATCTACACCATAGAAAGCGGTACCGTAGGCGTACTCAGCACTTTTGGTAAATATGACCCGGATGAAAAAGAACCTGGCATTCATTTTAAAATACCAGCCGTGCAAGAAATCCGTATTTTTGACGTAAAAATGCACACCGTCACCTATCATCAAGGGAAACCGTTGCCTGCTCGCGAAGGCGTCATCAACAAGCCGATTATTCAGGTGCTCGATAACAAGAATCTGCCCATCGGTATCGAATTGACGGTTCAATACACACCGATCATAACCGAAGCCAGCGATATTCTGGCCAAATATGGTAATAACTATTTTGAAAAACTGATCAACCCGATTGTACGCGATGTCGTCCGCGATGTTATCGGCAAATACCAGGCGGAAAAAATAGCCTCTGACCGAACAGCCATTGCCAAAGAAGTTCGCACCATGCTCGGGGACAAATTCAAAAAACTGCCGTTTCACTTAAATGATGTGGCCTTACGTGAGATCAAGTTACCCAATATCGTCCTCAAAAAAATCGAGGAAGTGCAATTGGCCAAACAGGAAGAGCAACGTTTGGCGATGGTTGAAAAACAGGCGGAGAAAAATCAACGTATTAAAACAATCCAGGCCAATACCCGCCTTATCGAAGTCACCACCCAGGCCAAAGCGGAAGCCGGGAAAAAACGCATCAGTGCAGATGCCATGGCCTATCAAATCACTAAAGAAGCCGCAGCCAGAGCCAAAGCGAATCAACTTATTGCCAACTCAATCACTGATCGTTTGATACGCTATCGCTCAATCGAAAAATGGAATGGCCACTATCCGGCTACCTTGATGCAAGGCGATGGCAAGGCATTCATGTTGCAACTGCCTGGCAACAAATAGACTTTGAACCTGATCGGCATTTATTCCGTCATAAATGCTCGTTCAATAAATACGGAACCGCCTATGAAAATTTTGTCACAACTGATGCTGATTGCCCTGCTTATTTTCAGCAGTGCCTGCAGCGTCAGCCCAAAAATACACAGCAATATCAGCCCTATCGTTGATTTCAGCCAATATAAAACTTTCGGCTATTTCAAACACCTGGATACCGATAAGCGCTACGAATCACTGCTCAGTCAGTTTCTGAAACAGGCGACGACCGCAGAAATGACACGACGCGGCTTTACCTACAGCGATAAAAACCCTGATCTGTTGATCAATTTTCATACCAATATTGTCAATAAGCTAAAAATCCATCAAAGCTCTGTATCCATGGGCTATTATGACTATCGTTACGATTTCTACTATGGCGTATGGCCCGGCTATCAATTGGATGTTGATGATTATCAGCAAGGCACATTAAATATTGATATTGTCGATCGCAAACAAAATAAAATGATCTGGGAAGGCATCGCCATCGGCCGTCTCACCCAGGATAAACTCGATCATTTGCAGCAAACCATACAATCTACCGTCTCGGAAATTTTTACACGGTTTCCGGTTGCCAAGAAATATTAACTGATGTTTAAGCGGTTTGATCGCGACTAAAGTCGCTCCTACGGGGTTTTAGGTAGCTTGAATGTTGCAGGACAAAGCAAACGACGTGAAGCGGAGCTGTTGATTCATGTATTCCCAAGCCGGAGCATTGGTAATGCAGAGGGGGCATAGTCTCGTAGGGTGATGATATGGACTCCTCAATCCTCCAAGGTGTCATAATGCACCAAATGATTATAAAACGGATAAAAGAGGAGTCCGACATGAATAC
>CAJXMF010000066.1 GCA_913056195.1 uncultured Methylococcaceae bacterium
TGTTGGTGAGTATTGCATCGTTTTAATTATATTTCAAGAAAACTGTTCGAGCCCTCATCGCCACATCACATAAATATTGCATCAGAGCGCAGATATTCAGACAATACAATCTTTAGCCCGCCCACAGGATGCGCTTTTATGATCAAACAAAAAATTCGTGATTTTATTTTCCGGGAACTGATTTTTGTCGACAACCCTGCACAATTTTCCAATGACGATGACCTGCTCGAAGCCGGTTTAGACAGCATGGGTATCATGCGTTTGATTATGTTTATCGAAGATGAATTTGGCGTCACATTGCCCGACAGCGAAATTGAGCCGGATAACGTCAAAAACTTCAATGCCCTGGAAAACTGGATTTTGCGGCACAAAAAACCATGAGTCAGAACAACGCAGCGATTATCGAAGGCCTGAATCCGGCCGATGCCTTTACCCTGGCGATGGATCAGGAAATCCGTAATGACGGCCTGGCTGGCAGTTATGGCTGTTTTGCTCTGGAGCTGAATCGATTGCCGGATATCGCAGAATTAAACCACCGTATCCAGTGCTTTTTTCAACAATTCCCACTCGCCAATGCGCGCCTGGAACAACGTGGCCGGCGCTTTTATTGGTGTAAAACCGAGCAGGCACCGATATTTTTAAACCCGCACCACTTAGCTGACAGCGCCAAAGACGAAACAACGTTTCACCACCAAACCCTGGTCGATCTGATCAATGAATGCAAGCCCAGAGAAACCCTGCAACCGATTTCCTTTCATCTCATTTCCAGCCCCAACCAACACACTTTTTTCTGTCGCTGGATACACCCTTTTTGCGATGCCCGCGGTGCGGATTTGATTTTGCAATACCTCTGTGCCGAAGATGATAGCGAGCGACAAAAATTTGGCCAGCCCGCCAGCCGACCGCTGGTTAATCTGCAACTGGATAAATTCCACTGGTGGCAAAAATTAGGACTGCTTTTAAAAGGTAAACGCTATATCGACCGGCTCGACAGCCTCAAAAGCATTCAGCCCTTTCCAATCAAAAAACCGGCCCAGCAACTGGACTTTGCCATTCACCGACTCAGCGAAGAACAAACCCAAACCGTCCAGGCCTTATCCCGCAAAGCCTGTGGCCTGACCGGCGCCAGCCTGTATTACATCGGCTGCCTGATGCGGGCTTTACAGCAACTCAATCCGACGGCCGAAGGCGAAGCCTATTGTGCGCCCTATGCCTTCAACCTGCGCAAACAACGCGCACTGACACCGGTCACCGGCAACCATGTCTGCGCCCTGTTTGCCCAAGCCCCGCGTGACATCGTAAAAGACCGCACGCAATTATTTACCTATTTAAAACAACAAAATCAACAGGTGATACGCCAACAGCTCGATTATGCCTTTTTACCGCTGATGTGGGCCGGCAGCTGGTTATCGCTGGAAGAATACGGCAAAACTCTGCGCCTTTCATACGGCTCCGGCGAAGAACGCAGCTCATTCTGGTTTTCGGATATTGGCAATATCAGCTTGCCGAATGACCGCTTTCCCGGTGCAAAAATCAGCGCCATTTTCCACATCTGCCAAGTCACATCGCCGCCCTCACTGGCTTTTTTGACCGGCATTTATCAAAATCGCCTGAATTTAAGCTACAACTTTGTCAAGCCATCGGTATCACCGGAGCAAATCGACGCCTTGCACCAGCGGGTTATCGCCGAATTACTGGATCAATAGCCGATGTCTTTACTGGCCGCAATCACCCAACAATGCCATAAAACCCCAAACAAGACGGCGCTGCAAGATGCCCAAAGCCAGCTCAGTTATGCCGAATTAGAACAGCGCCTGCGGCATTTAAGCAGCTTGTTCAAACCCGGCCAACGCATTGCCGTAGCCATGGATCGCGGCGTTGACGCCGCCAGCACCATTCTGGCCATTGTCTATGCCGGCGCCTGCTATATTCCGCTGGATCTCAAAAACCCACCCGCCCGCCTTCGACATATCATCGAAGACGCCCAACCCACAGCCGTCATCGGACTCGGTAACAAACCCGACTGGCTGCCGAACAGCATTACCTGGCAGCCGTTCCAGATACCTGCGCAACAGCAGGATATATACCCGGCCGAACCTGAATCGCTTGCCGCCATTCTTTATACCTCCGGCTCAACAGGCCACCCTAAAGGCGTCGCCCTCAGTCATCGCGCCATGCGGAATTTTGCCGACTGGGCGGGCGACACCTTCGCCCTGTCAGCCGCCGACAAAATCGCCTCGCTCGCGCCATTTTATTTTGACCTCAGCGTGTTTGACCTGTTCGCCAGTTTAAGCCGTGGCGCGACAGTCAGCTTTATACCGCAGGCATTAACCTTATCCCCCAGCCGCCTGAGTCAATGGCTGGCCGAAAACGCCATCAGCACCTGCTACACCGTCCCGTCATTACTGGCCTTTCTGACCTTAAAAGGCGACCTGGCCAACACACCGCTACCGCAATTACGGCAAATTCTGTTTGCTGGCGAAGTCTTCCCCACCGCCACCTTAAAAACGCTAACAACGCTATTGCCGCAAACCGAGTTTTACAATCTCTACGGCCCGACCGAAACCAATGTCTGCTGCTACTGGCCGGTGGAGCGTTCGCGCTTGACGGACAACCGTCCCATTCCCATCGGCATTGCCGCCGCCGACGCCGACTTAAAAATCGCACCAAACAGCGGTGAACTCTGGGTAAAAAGCGCCAATAATTTTTCCGGCTACTGGCAACAAGGCAAGCTGCATCCAGCTGAATTTAAAGATGGTTATTACCCCACTGGCGACAAGGTCTCATTAAACGCCTGTGGCGAATACACCTATCACGGCCGTCTGGATCGCATGTTAAAATGCGCCGGTTTTCGTGTGGAACCGGCCGAAATTGAAGCCGCCTTCCTCGCCCACCCGCATGTCGCCCAATGCGCCGTGATTGGCCTGGCCGACCCAACCGCTGGCCAGCGCCCGGCCGCGGCGCTGGTGTTATCGCAAAACACACCACTGGCAGACATCATGCTGCCTTTACGCAAACGCCTTGCCGCCTACATGCTGCCCAGCCAGATTAAAATTATCGATCGTCTGCCCACTTTAAACACTGGCAAAATTGATTATTCTGCACTCACAGAGCTCTTTAAATGATGCACACACCCGCCACAGACCCAAACACCGCTCGCCAACGTCTGCAAACCCTCGGCCAACAAGATCTGTTCAAACATGCAATCAGCCGTGATGCAGGGGGGCTGGGCGACCGGTTTCAGGATTTAGTCCAGGCGCACCGGCAATTAGGCCAGACCAGCCTCGATACCGGCCTGATTTTATCGCTCAACGCCCATCTGTGGGGCAGCGTGTTTCCACTGCTTCATCACGCCAGCGATGCTCAGCGTCACTATCTGGACAAACTGCTTCACGGTATCTGGATTGGCGGCCACGCCATTACCGAACCGCAAGCCGGCTCTGATCTAAATCGTCTGACTTTAAGCGCACAACGCACCGACTGCGGTTTCTTGCTGAATGGCCATAAACGCTTTATTACCAATACACCGATAGCCGACCTACTGATTGTTTACGCCCGGCTCGACAACCGCCTGAGTGCATTTATTGTGGAAAAAGACGACCACGGTGCCGAATTCTGTCACGGCCCCGATGTTGAAAGCTGCAAAAGCGCGACCATGGGCGATGTCATCCTCAAAAATTGCCTGATCCCTGAGCATCGCCTGCTGGGTAAAGTCGGCGCCGGTACCCTGCTTATCCAGCAAGCCCTGGAACTGGAACGCGCCTTCATATTCGCCGGCATCAGCGGCATCATGGCCGAACAACTCACACACGTCATCGAACACAGCCGCAAACGCCGGATCAACGACGCCCACCTCGGTAAAAATCAGGCCATCAGCCATAAAATTGCCGATATGAAACTGCGGCTGGACACCCTGAACCTGTGGCTGCAGCAATGCGCCCGCTTGAAAGACACCCAGCAGCGCATCACCCTGGCCAGCGCCCAAACCAAACTGTATGGCAGCGAAAGCTTTGTCGCCTCCAGCCTCGATGCCGTGCAGATTATCGGCAGCGCCGCCCTGCTTGGCAAACAGCCATACCTGCGCTGGACTAGCGACGCCCTCGCCAGCCGCCTGTTTTCCGGCAGCTCGGAAATCCAGAAAAACATCATCGCCGCCCTGCTCGGCACCGGCGAAGGCTATCGCCTCCCCCCCGAACAGCCATGAAACAAGACCGCAATTTCGACAACCTGATCGACCGTTTTGACCGCAAAGTCTATGCCACCGACAAAGGCCAGTGGCGACTCAAGCTGTTAAAAGAAGACCTGCATGCTTTACAGCAAAGCCCGCCGCTTGACATCTGGGACGCCGGTTGTGGCTTCGCCCAAATCAGCCAATGGTTTGCAGAAAACGGCCATCGCCTGCTGCTGTGTGATATCTCCAAAAAAATGCTGACCCGGGCGCAAGCCAATTTTGAACAGGCAGGATTACACGCCGAATGTCATCATCGATCGGCACAATCACTGGCCGCCGACATCGGCGAATTTGACCTGATTTTGTTCCATGCCGTACTGGAATGGCTGGCCGATCCTTTATACAGCTTGAAAACCATCGCCAACAACGTCAAGCCTGGCGGCTATTTATCGCTGCTGTTTTATAACCGCAACGCCATGGTTTACAGCAATACCCTAAAAGGCGGCTGGCGCCTGCCCCATCTATTAAATGACAGCTACATCGGCAAAGGCCACAGACTGACTCCGCCAAATCCGCAATATCCACACATCATACAAGACAGCTTGAGCGAACTCGGCTTCAGTATCCGCCAACACACCGGCATCCGCGTCTTCCACGACTACCTGCCACCCGACGCCCTGGCGCAAACCGACAAAAGCCAATTATTCCAATTGGAACACCGCTACTGCCGCAAACCCACTTACCGGGACATGGGACGTTATGTACATATATTGGCGCAACGGGATTGATATACAGGTGAGAACGGCAGGTCGGATTAGCGCAGCATAATCGGACGCATGTGCCAGTGACATTTTTTGTCATATTAAGACATTTTAGGGTAGGTGTTTAAGCATTCATCGACACTTACTTCATTGACGAGTCGCAAACATTCAAATTCCCTGAAAAAGGGGGACAAGGTACGTGAGTGTTGTATTCTCCGAATACGGCTTATGAAATGGTAAGGAGATTAATCAACTAAAAACAATCATTTATGGCATTTTTACTCGTTCCCACACTCCTGCGTGGGAATACAAGCTGAGGCGGCAAAAAAAACGTATGCATTCCCACCGAGGACGGCGGGAACGAGAAAATTATTTTTGGCATAGAACATGCTTCAATCAATGCGAGACTGACTCAATTCTATTTTTTAACTGAGAGGAAAAATATTATGAATATGCAAAAATCACAACAAGGCTTTACCTTGATCGAATTAATGATCGTTGTCGCGATTATTGGTATTTTGGCGTCGATTGCATTGCCGGCTTACCAGAATTATATGATTAAATCTAAATTAGTTGAGGTCACTACATTTCTTGATGCACAAAAGAATGCCATCGCGGAAGCATGGGCAACTAATGGCAAATTTCCGATAACAGCCAATGCGCCTATTGCTACTAGTAAACCATCAAACGCACAGTATATGAATGCGGTTAACTATAATGGAACAGCTGCTGGACCTGCATCAGTCATAGTTACCCTTACCAATACTGGTAACACTAACCTTGATGGCCACTTTTTAGGTTTATTTGCTACTGGAAATAATGATGGGACTGTTACCTGGACATGCGGTACGGCAACATCAGCTACTGCTACTAAGGCTGGCAAAGTAAACGGCGATTATCCTTTCCTGCCATCTAGTTGTCAACATTAAGCTTTGTAGATAAGCTCACTTCTACATTGAAGTGTAAGAACTCTACTAAGCGGGTTTAAATGAAGCCTCGGTAATCATATCGAGGCTTTTTTGTATGCTGAGATAAGCTGAACAAAACTCCAAGAGGAATTGAGCACTTGAAGAATAAATTAACTATCACTGAATGGAGGCAAAGTCTTTTTTTTGTCACATTGACGGGGTTATTTTTAATCGCTCCTTTATATGCAGAGGCTAATATTGGGGGCCTAGGTCTGGCACTTACCTACAATATTCCCGTATGGGCAGTGGCCAGTTGGATCATAGCAACCGCTTCAGTGTTGATCACAGTAAACAGGTGCTTTACAACGCCTAAACTATGGGTTGCTGTAGTTATTTTTCCCGTTATTATCATCATGATGAGCCTGTTCACCCCGGTCAATCAACCGATTACCTGGTTGTTCAGGCAACTTTATATCCTGGGTGGGGTGCTATTCTTATTTGCACTTTTTCAGTTTCAGGCTAAACAACAGGCTATCGACCGCGTATTATTTATACTGGTTCTGGCCATGGGCTTGCATGCCTGAGTAGGAACTGTGCAAGCAATTGCTCCCTATGAGTTGATAACATGGTTTCTATTCCCTATGGATTTCGTGCCGCGGGGTATATTGCAACAGATTAATGTCCAGGCAAGTTTTCTGGTCACTGGATTGATTATTACCTTGTACTTGATTAGCCGTCCCGGTTTTCGTTCCAGTTCCTTGTTTGTTAAGGCCTGGGTGGTTGTCGCCTTTTCTCTGGCCATTTATGTGGTCATCGCTTCCGGTTCTCGTGTTGGCTTGCTGTCACTGTTATTAGGTATTCCGCTGGTTTTATGGAGTCGCTATCGACAGTTATGGTGGCATAAAAAGTTATTAATTATTTTATTGCTTGTCAGTTGCGGTAGCTTTTGGGCCGCTCAGGCAGGATTGTATCGCACTGTGGACAAAACAGCCCAATTATCAGAACGCTCTTATTCTTCGGCTCGCATCGCCATGTACACCATTGGCCTGGAACTGGTCGCTAAAAGACCGATGACTGGCTACGGAATAGGAGGATTCTTAAAGGCCTGGAACAAACAGGCATCAGACTTTGTGAGCCGTCATCCTGAAACGGGATTGCCATCTTATACTACGACTACTCACCCCCATAATGAACTGTTATTCTGGACGATTGAAGCGGGTCTACCAGGAGTCATGGGCATTTTTGTGCTGGTCGCAGGCATAGGTCTGGCATTATATCGCTGTGGTTTTCAGCGAGGCGGCGCGTATGCGGCTATGTTATTACCAATCAGTTTACACACACAGGTTGAGTTGCCTTTTTATGTTTCCTCCGTCCATTGGTTTTTATGGCTGTTTTTGATTTATCTGCTTTTAAGGCATCAAACCAAAACCATTAAAACCGGTTTAAGTCAGTCTGCAACCCGATTGATCCAGATTGTGGCTGTTTTCTTTGCAACAGGCGTCACGGCATTTATGATCAATACCGATCGCGCACAATCTGCTTTGTATCATTTTTCATTTGATAAAAATCCCAAGCTATCTGACTTACAGATCGCATTAAAAAATCTTTACTTTGAACCGTTGGCAGAAAAAGTTGTGATGGGATCGATGTTATATACCAGCATACAAAAAAATGATCGTGCCAAGGTTGAATCCTTCGAAAGTTGGGCCAGGGATTATGTTAAAACCAGTCCTGAATTACAAATGTATGAAGACTTGATTGCCGCGTCACTATTTCTGAGACCGGAAGGCAAAGGCTGTGATGCCATCAAAGCTGGATTTGCCATGTATTCTCAAAATAAGGCATTGCAACAAGCGGTTGTTCATTGCCCGTGAAAAAAGTTTCTCGTTTTCTCGTTCCCAAACTCTGTTTGGGAGTGCATGGATAGAAGCTCTGCTTCACGATCGTCTGGTTTGTCACGACACAGCAGGAGCTGTGAACACATGTATTCCCACAGAATTTGGGAACAAGGTATAACGAATTAGGTTATGTCGTGATCGCGAAG
>CAJXMF010000067.1 GCA_913056195.1 uncultured Methylococcaceae bacterium
ATTTCTAAGTTAAAAGCTGGAATATCTCTGATGATTTTAAAGTCACTGATTCAGGTACCTAACTTTTCTGGCTTGACCGAAACATTTAACAATATGAATTTTAGATGGCAACGGTCGGTAGTCAAGGAAAACTCCACTGTATATATTTGGTCGTTGGGAATTTTGTTAATTTTATTATTCAAATATCCAGAGCTCACTAATCAGGATACACAGCTCCGCAACCAGTTGTTAATGATTTTCATACCTTTATTTACGGCTCTTTACTTTGGCATCCGTTATCTTAAAAAATCTAACAAATTACAAGGTTTGTAGACAAGATATACGTAACTATCTTGCTAAGCAATCGCAATAGGCTTTGTTGCATAAAAAAAGAACCGTTCACAGGACTTGCAAAAAAGATCAAGAAGGATCCATTTTACCGATATATCATAGCTGCTGCCGTCTCACCAAACAGATGACATAAATGCTTCAGTAATTCATCTTCCGGTCTGACGCGCCAGCTGTCGCCTAATTTTATCGTCGCCCTGGCCTGGTTGGATTGATACTGAATGACGACCGGCGTCTGACCGCCACAGAAAGGACTGAGTGTCTGTTTCAGATTATCCAGCCGTTCCCGGCCCTGTTGTTCGTGAGCATTCCATTTGATCAGTAAATGGCGGGCAAACATTTCACGCGCTTGCTCAATGGTATAAATCTTTTCTGCAGTGACGCGCAGCATACCAGAATAATCGTCCATACCCATGCCGCCCTCGACCACCAATAAGGCATCAGGGGTCATCACGTCGCGGTATTGCTCATAGACTTTACTGAAAGCCGCGACTTCCAGCCGTGCGGTACGATCATCGAGCGTGGCAAAGCCCATCGTTTTGCCCTGTTTGGTCTGCCGCGTTCGCAGCTCAACCACAAGCCCTGCAACCCGGCCTTCCAGTTTGCCTTTTGAGCGCTCCGCATCGGCTAATAAATCAGCAATGCGACCGTGGGTGATCGATTTCAGTTCATCTTCGTATTCGCCGATGGGGTGGCCTGTCAAATACAAGCCCAGGGTTTGTTTTTCATGCTGCAGTCGCTCTTTTTCACGCCAAGGGACGACTTTGGCAGAATAGTTCTCTTGCTCGGCTTCTTCACTATCGGCTTCTACCGCCAGGCCGAATAAATCGGTTTGTCCGGCCAGACGCATTTTATCATGCTGTTCAGCCACGCGAATGGCGGTATCCAGTTCAGCCAAATGCGCGGCGCGATTTTTATCCAGCGCATCAAGTGCGCCTGCCTTAATCAACGCTTCCAGCACGCGCCGGTTGACCTTGCGCAGTTCGACCCGTTTGCATAAATCATACAATCCGGCAAACCGGCCATTTTCTCGCCGCTCTTTCAAAACATCTTCGATAGCCGCTTCACCGACACCTTTGATGGCGCCGATACCGTAGACAATTTCGCCCTGTTCGTTGACGGTAAACCGATAATCAGACAAATTGATGTCAGGCGGACAAACGGTTAGCCCCATGAGGCGGCATTCTTCGATCAATACCACCACTTTATCGGTGTTATCCATATCTGAAGACATGACGGCAGCCATGAACTCTGCCGGATAATGCGCTTTCAACCAGGCGGTTTGATAGGCAACCAGTGCATAGGCGGCGGAATGCGATTTATTGAAACCATAACCCGCAAATTTTTCCATCAAATCGAAAATATAGGTAGCGATACCTTCATCGATACCGTTTTTTATCGCGCCTTCGGTAAAAATCGCACGCTGCTTGGCCATTTCTTCCGGCTTTTTCTTACCCATCGCCCGTCGCAGCATATCCGCGCCACCGAGTGTGTATCCCGCCATTTCCCGGGCAATTTGCATCACTTGTTCCTGATACAGAATAACGCCATTGGTCGGATTCAAAATCGGCTCCAGCAAGGGATGGGCATATTCTGCCTTGGCGCCATGCTTGACATTGATATAGTCATCCACCATACCGGATTCCAGCGGCCCAGGGCGGAACAAGGCCACCAGCGCAATAATATCGTTAAAGCAATCCGGTTTAAGTTTTTTAATCAGCTCTTTCATGCCGCGCGATTCCAACTGGAATACGGCGGTGGTTTGGCACTTTTCAAACAACGCGTAGGTTTTGGGATCGTCCCGTGGAATCTGGCTGATATCGACCTTAGGCTCGCCTTGCTGCTGCTTTTTGCGGTTGATGGTTTCCAGTGCCCAATCGATAATGGTCAGGGTGCGCAGGCCTAAAAAGTCAAATTTGACCAGACCCACCGCTTCCACATCATTTTTGTCAAACTGGGTGACCAGATTACCGCCGCCCTCCTCGCAATACAACGGAGTAAAGTCGGTCAGCTTGCTCGGTGCAATCACCACGCCACCGGCATGTTTACCCGCATTACGCGAAATGCCTTCCAAGGCCAGCGCCATATCGATCAGGGTTTTAACATCTTCTTCGGTGTCATAAAGCTGTTTTAAATCCGCACTTTCCTGCAGAGCCCGCGTTAAAGTCATGCCGATTTCAAAAGGAATCAGTTTGGCCAGACGATCAACAAAGCCATAGGACAAGCCCAGCACCCGGCCAACATCGCGCACCACCGCCTTGGCCGCCATTGATCCATAGGTAATAATCTGTGAGACGCGGTCGCGGCCATAGTGCCGGGCGACATAATCGATAACCTCGTCGCGTCGTTCCATGCAAAAGTCGATATCGAAATCGGGCATGGAAACCCGCTCGGGATTCAGGAATCGCTCAAACAGCAAATCAAACTCAATCGGATCAAGGTCAGTGATTTTTAAGGCATAGGCGACCAGCGAGCCTGCGCCCGACCCCCGACCTGGCCCGACTGGAATGGCATGATTTTTGGCCCACTGGATAAAGTCTGCCACGATCATGAAATAGCCCGGAAACCCCATTTGCATGATGATATCCAGCTCAAATGCCAGCCGCTCGTCGTAAACCTTGCGATTTTCCTGTTCCGTACCGTCACCAAAAGGCGGATGCTGTTGCAGACGCTGCTCCAGACCTTTACGTGCTTCTTCGGCAAAAAGTGCGTCAAGTGTAACGCCTTCAGGCACCGGAAAATCCGGGAGAAAGTTTTTCCCCAACCGCAACTGTACATTACAGCGTTTGGCGATTTCGACCGTATTTTGCAACGCTTCGGGAATATCGGCAAACAAGGCCTGCATTTCGTCGGCACTGCGCAAATATTGCTGTTCGGTGTAGTCGCGCGGCCTGCGATTGTCATCGAGTACCCGGCCTTGATGAATACAGACCCGCACTTCATGAGCGGCAAAGTCCTCCCGCTTTAAAAAACGCACATCATTCGTCGCCACCACCGGTAAATCCAGCTCGGTAGCAAGATCGACCGCCGCGGCAATATATCGCGCTTCATCGGTTTTGCCGACGCGCTGCAATTCCAGATAAAAGCTATCGGCAAACAGCTCGGCCCAATACTGCGCCCGTCCACACGCCAGATCCAGTTTATCCTGTAACAGGGCGCGGCCGACATCCCCTTCCATCGCACCGGAAAGCGCAATCAGGCCAGCATGATTCTGCGCCAGCCATTCGCTTCTTAACATCGGAACACCTAAATGCTGGCCTTCCTGATAGCCCTTTGAAATCAATTCGGTCAAGGCCACATAACCCTGTTGGTTCTTGGCCAATAAGGTGAATCGATAAGGCAAATCCGGATCTTCAGGATTGAACAGATAAATATCGCTGCCGACAATCGGCTTGATGCTCGCGGCACGGCTGGCGGTATAAAACTTAACCAGAGAAAACAGGTTGAATTGTTCGGTCAATGCCGCTGCGGGCATATTCATGTCGCCTAAGGCCTTGACCAGCGGCTTTAAACGGACAATGCCATCGACCAGAGAAAATTCGGAATGGATGCGAAGATGTATAAATGCAGGTTTCATAGGCGGGCTATTATACGACAATCCACCCACCTGGCTGCGAAGGCTTATCGAAAATTTTACCCGGCGCTATGACAGACTACCCGGCATCGCCATAGCGGCTCAAAGATGCTGTTCAATCAGGTGGCATAAGGTATGCCCCAACAAAATATGCATTTCCTGAATTCTGGGCGTATCGTTGCTCGGTACAATTAAGGTTTCATCACATAAACCATTCATCGCGCCGCCCGCGTTACCGCTAAAACCAATCGTTTTACAGCCCATTTCCCGGCCTAAAGCCAGGGCGTTAATGACATTGGTGCTGTTGCCGCTGGTGCTGAGACCTAGCAAAACATCAGCCGGTTGTGCCAGGGCTTCAACCTGGCGGGAGAATAAATGATTAAAGCCAAAATCATTACCAATTGAAGTCAAAGCCGAACTGTCGGTGGTCAAGGCAATGGCCGCAAGCCCCTTGCGTTCCATTTTGTAGCGTCCCACCAATTCAGCGGCGATATGCTGTGCATCAGCCGCCGAACCGCCGTTGCCAAATATCAGTAGTTTGCCGCCGTTTTCTAACGCGGTCAGGCACAGCCGGGTGGCCCTGTCCAATTGTTCGGCAAGTTGTGACAGGCTGTTTTCGGTCACCTTAAGATGGTCGCTAAATTCGTGTTGAATCGTTTTTATCATGATGTGGATTGTTCGTCTGCGGTGCGGAGTTTTTCAAGGGTTCGTGTCGTGCTTTTACCCTCGACAAACTGAACCAGTTTAAGTTCGCCGGCAATGTCCTGGCCAACGACAGGCTTGCCTTCGTAATCGCCGCCTTTAACCAGAATATCCGGCTGCACCATACGAATCAGCTCCAGCGGCGTATCCTCTTCAAAAATAACGACATAATCAACCGCTTCTAACGCAGCAAGCAAATAAGCCCGATCCATTTCCGGGTTAATCGGGCGCATTTCACCCTTCAAACGCTTAACCGACGCATCGGAATTCAGTCCGACAATCAAGACATCGCCAAAGCTTTTCGCCGTTTCCAGATAACGCACATGCCCGGCATGCAAAATATCAAAACAGCCATTGGTGAAGACGATTTTCTTATCGCGATTTTTCAATTCAATCACCAGGCGCTGCATCTCATCGCGTGTTTTAATGTGAGATTCGCTCGTGGAGTGATTTAAACTGGATTGATATTCGATAATTTCGCTCAAGGACACGGTGGCACTGCCCATTTTGCCCACCACAACACCCGCGGCCAGATTGGCAAAATTAACGGCATCATCAATCGCGCTGTTGCAGGCCAGCGCAAAGCCCAGCGATGCCAGAACGGTATCCCCTGCGCCGGTTACATCAAACACTTCACGCGCCTGAGTGGGATACACACTGAGCTTGTCGGTATAAATCGCAATCCCTTCTTCGCTAAGCGTAATCAAGGATACCGCCAGTTGTAGCTGGGTCTTAAGCTGACTGATCGCTTGCGACAGGCTGTTTTGGTCATGGATATCAATGCCAGTCGCCAGGGCGGCTTCTTTTTTATTGGGCGTCAATAAATAGGCGTGTTGATATTTGGAATAATCCTGACCTTTCGGGTCAACCAAAACCTTTTTGCCGGCCTGATTGACACAACGAATGATTTCCCGGGTCAACCTATCGGTCAATACACCTTTGCCATAATCCGACAATAACACAATGTCGATATGGGCAAGCTGTTGCGTGAGTATTTCCAAAATCTTGTTTGCTGAAGCGGTGTCAATGGGCAGCGAGGTTTCATTATCATAACGAACAATTTGCTGCTGTGCGGCGATAATACGGCTTTTCTGTGTCGTTTTGCGCCCTGACTGCGTGATTAAACCGTCTGTTTCTACCTGGATATCAGCCAACAGACGACGCAGCTGACCGGCGGCCTCATCATCGCCGAGTACGCTGATCAAGTTAACCTTGGCACCCAGAGTGACCAGATTGTTCACCACATTACCGGCACCGCCAAGCTGGCGTTTTTCTTCTGTGATATTGACCACCTGCACCGGCGCTTCAGGCGAAATACGGTCACAATGACCCCATAGATAATGATCGATCATCAGGTCGCCGATGACCAGAATATCAGGCGTTTGGTCTTTAAACAGATTCATGGATTTCTTCAACAAACAGGCGTTTTATTTCCGGCAGATAGGCTTTAATGCCTTTTTCCAGCGTAAATTCAGGTTGATAATCAAGATAGCATTGCGACAGACTGATGTCCGCCTGGGTGTGCATCTGATAGCCGGTATAGGGATTGGGAAAATAATCCGTACCCAAATCGGTGCCGAGTTCCCGTTGCAAGATATCCGCAATATCCTGAAAACTACGAGCGATGCCTGTGCCAACATTATACACACCGGTTTTTTTCGGCTGGCAGGCTTTAATATTCGCCTGAATCACATCATCAATATAAACAAAATCACGCATGATTTTATCGGAATGTTCAAACAGGCGCGGTGCATTGCCGGATAATATTTGATGCCCTAATTGCAACACCATCGAGGCGGTTTTGGCCTTGTAAAATTCTCCGGCGCCATAGGCATTGAAATAACGCAGGCCGGTCACAGACAAATCGGGGTTATCGCGGCTAAAACGATTGGCCAGTTGATCCATGGCATATTTGCTGTAGCCATACGGGTTTTCCGGTCGTTCCTTACCTATCGTCTGGGGCGATGGCTGAGAGCCGTAAGTCGCGGCTGAACTGGCGTAAACAACCGTTGCGCCGTCTTTTTTAGCCAGCGCCAGAATATCGGCAAAGGCATTGACATTGGTTTGAATGATAATTTCCTGGTTATACACCCGGGTATCGGAAATCGCCGCCTGATGAAAAATATAATCAAACCGGTAATCACGTAACCGCGCCAAATCTTCAGGGCGATTAATGCTGCCGCAAATGACTTCACCGCTAAAGCCTAACAGATTTTTGTAATGACCAAAGCTGACCAGATTGCCGTGCGGAAAGGTTTCGCCAGAACGAAAACAATCAAACACAACAACCCGCGCCGTTGGATAATGGCGCTGGAAATAATGCGCCAGACGACTGCCAATAAAACCGGCACCGCCGGTAATCAGGATAGTTTTTGAATTGAAATCAATGGATGAACGCATAAGCCTACTTCAATAAAGTGATAGGCTTATTATATCGCTTAACCCAAAAACTGTACGAAAAGTATAGATGATGGCACTATTCAGCACAGCATGACATGACATCGTCGCCCGAAGGCTATGGCAAGGACGGGTTGAGTGTAGCCGCAAGTGAACAGGATGTCACAGCATCAGCTATTTAATTTGTATTTGGCCCCAGTTATTTTGCTTTGATTTCATCGGTTGGTAATATTTGCCTACCATGCCTGACCGTGAGAATTGGAATGCACTCACTTTGTATTCTATAAACTAAAGTTTCGGAGTTCGTTTTACCCTCAAAAAAGGTTGCGCAACATTGATTTA
>CAJXMF010000068.1 GCA_913056195.1 uncultured Methylococcaceae bacterium
TTTCTTTATGTTACGAACAAATTTTACTTGCAATACGGGGCGGACCATATATGACTTCTTGTTGCATTTTAAGGCTTAGCCGTGAACTAACTTTTATTTTTTAGCTCTTAATTCACATTTAAATCGGTTAAAAATTCTTAAAGTAATGTTGCCATGAAATTTTTTTGTCCCAAATGCCATTGGGAAATGCCGGCGGACGTTGTTCAATGTTCCCATTGTGGATATGATCTTAACCGGTGGCAACGATTGGATTACGATCAAAAATTAATTCAGGCGCTTTCTCACAATGAAGTGAACACTCGAATGCGGGCGGCACGTTTATTAGGCCTGAGGCGAATTCGAAATGCCATTCCTGAACTTCAAAAACAGTTTCTTTTTTCCCAAGATCCTTATTTTCAAGCTGAGGTAATGGAGGCATTATTTGATATTGATAAGGAAGCAGCCAAGATATTTTTCCGGCAGACGCTAACTGGAAAAGAATCGGTTATATTGGAACGCACCTGGGAACAACAGCTGCGAAAAAATTGAGCGGGGTATGGTGTCGCTAACATTCCTACCTAAACAAAGGAGTCCCCAAACTTCTTTGGACATTATAGTACTATTCAGGCATAAAAAAACCAGCTACAATGCTGGCTTCAGGACTTTCTTTGATGATGTGATGGTGGCGGCACCGGGGATCGAACCTGGGACCTCGGGGTTATGAATCCCGCGCTCTAACCGGACTGAGCTATGCCGCCAATATAGAACCTTCAAAAAGAAGTGCGCTCTCGATGAGAGAGCGCGTATTATAGGTAGTAATCGTTTTAGTGTCAAACATTAAAGCGAAAGTGGACGACATCGCCATCCTGAACGATATAGTCCTTGCCTTCCAGCCGCCATTTTCCGGCGTCTTTTGCGCCCTGCTCGCCATTACCAGCCACAAAGTCTTCATAGGCAATAACTTCGGCGCGAATAAAGCCTTTTTCAAAATCGGTATGAATCACACCCGCCGCTTGCGGTGCCGAAGCACCTTTGGGAATGGTCCAGGCGCGAACTTCTTTCACGCCTACCGTAAAATAGGTGGAAAGATCAAGTAAATCATAGGCGGCGCGAATAACGCGATCCAAGCCTGGCTCTTCCAAGCCTAAATCATCCAGAAATTCTTTTTTCTCATCCTCTTCAAGCTGAACGATCTCGGCTTCGATAGCCGCGCAAACTGAAACAATTTGGGCATTTTCCTGCTTTGCCAATTGGGTGACTTGATCCAGCATGGGATTATTCTCAAAACCGTCATCTTGTACATTAGCCACGTATAATACGGGTTTGATGGTAATCAGACAGAGCTCTTTAAGGAGTTCCTGTTCATCCTCTGTCAATTCCATTGTTCGAACCGGCAAGCCTTCGTCTAAGTGCCTGGATACTTTTTCCAACACGTTTTTCCTGGCCAATTCGTCTTTGTTGCCTGATTTTGATGCTTTAGCCGCACGCTGCAAGGCTTTTTCAACGGTATTCATATCCGCTAAAGCGAGTTCGGTATTGATCACGTCAATATCACCAAGAGGATCAACCTTACCGGCCACATGAACGACGTTTTCATCTTCAAAACAGCGCACAACATGAATAATGGCATCGGTTTCGCGGATATTACCCAGAAATTGGTTACCCAGTCCCTCGCCTTTCGATGCACCAGCCACCAGCCCGGCAATATCGACAAATTCGATTGTGGTGGGTAACACCCTTTCCGGATTTGCGATTTCCGCCAGTTTGTCCATGCGTGGGTCGGGCACTGGAACGACTCCGACATTGGGGTCAATCGTACAAAAAGGGTAATTTTCCGCGGCGATAGTCGCTTTGGTTAAAGCATTAAACAAAGTGGATTTCCCGACATTGGGTAATCCCACTATTCCACAATGAAGTGCCATAGATTTCTCTTGAGTTTACGTTAGATAGGAGCGATTGATTCAACGATTATGTCGCCCATAACAGTGGACTGAATCAAAAATAAGGCGGCATTATAACAGGCGTTTACTGATTTTATAAAATGGTAACGCCATTGAACAAATATCTGGGGTACGGCATAATCAATATTCAAGATAAAGTGGAAACGGGGATATGTCATGAAAACTTTTTCAATCATTTTTTTAGCACTATTCAGTCTGGCCACTCAGGCGACATGCCAGAAAGGACGGGTGCGGGTTCAAGTGTTGGGCTCAGGCGGCCCTGAACTGACAGATCAGCGCGCATCGACCAGTTATTTAATCTGGCTGGACAACAAGGGAATTATCTTGCTGGATACCGGCGCAGGCTCCATGCTCAATTATGAAAAAAGCAAAGCCAATCCGAATGATCTGAGTGTCGTGTTGTTTTCTCATTTGCATGTCGATCACAGCGCCGAATTTCCGGCTCTCATAAAAGGCTTTTATTTTACAGGTCGCCATCGTGACCTTGCTGTGTTTGGCCCTACGGGCAATGCCTTTCTCCCTGCTACCGATAAATTTATTGAGCTTCTGTTCTCATCGACAGGGCTTTACCCTTATTTGAATGACTATATTAATCCATCAAGCCAGGCCCGTTACCATATCATGGCGAAAAATGTCGATGTCACCAATAAAAATGCGCGTCGGGTCTATCGTAATGCTCAAATGGCGTTATCCGCCGTTCCTGTACACCACGGCCCCTTGCCTGCATTAGCTTGGAAGGTTGATATAGCCGGTTGTAAACTGGTCTTTTCAGGCGATATGAACAACCAGTTCCATACCTTGGCCGGGCTGGCCCAACAAGCCGATTTATTGATTGCACATCATGCCATTCCTGAACAGGCACAAGGTGTTGCTCGACGATTGCACATGCCGCCTTCGGTAATAGGCCAAATTGCCGCGAAAGCCAAGGTTAAAAAACTGGTTTTATCCCATCGAATGACGCGCACCTTTGGCCAGGAAGCAAACACCCAAAAACAGATCGCAAAAGAATATTCAGGGACTGTTTTATTTGCCAATGACATGGCTATATTTCACCCTGGATATTGACAAATCAGGAAAAATAGACTTGTTTTTTATTAAATTAAGAGGGATACTCAAATTCTCTATAAATAGAATAATAAAAAATATATGAGGAGGTCAGTATGTTTAATTTAAAACAAGATTTTCTGAATAATATAAAAGATACCCCAGCACTCGGGCTCATCTTATTAGTCATGCTTATTACTGCTCTGGTCATTATTTATTTTTTACAAAAAAGTCGTAAACGACATAAACGAATAAAACAGGATTACGATACACTCGCGCTCGCACGGGATCTTAAATGCGATACCCGTGACCCGCAGAACCTTGCAAAAGTCGGCTTGCCCAAACTTCATGCCAAAGAAGACAGTGTTGATGTTATTGCCGGGGAGGTCAAAGCAATTGTTGCTTTTGTCGTTATTATTCTAGTTAGCTACCTGACATTGGCTGTTTATATGCATCAGCAGCAACTCGACGCAATCGCAATGGCTTCGATCGCGTTTGCGCTTATCGGTGTCTTGCTTCTGTTTTTATCACTACGCAAACTGAAACATGGCCGTCACGCATTGGAAACGCTCAAACAACATGTCGATGCACATGAAAAAACCTTTTCTGATGAAACACCATCGACTGAAGCTGAAATCTCAGCAAGCGACTCTGACATACCATCCATCATACGATGTTATCGTAAGCCCTTACATGAGCTGATTGAAATTGCTGAAATGTTTAGCGAAGTCGTACCACAGGACAGCACGTTGAAACGCCATTTCATGACACAATTATTGTCAGAGACAGAGGCTTCGCTTGAACCTAGACCGACCGATGCAACGCTCAAACGGCATTATGATCAATTGCTGGAATCTAAATTGATTGAGAAACTTCAAGCGCTGACCGAGCGAGGAGGCAGCAAAGCAGCCACCATTGTCGTTCAGTCAAAGGTTATAAAAAAAGCCGCTATCCCGGAAGACAGCACCTTGCAGCGACACTTTATCACTGAATTACGCAGCAAACTAGAACAACAATTATGCATGCCAAGGCCCACCGATTTCAATCTGCGGCGACATTACGAAACGCTTATTCAATCCTTACTTGAGAAAGAATTAAATGAAAATTATTCTTGAGCCCGTTTTATGCCTGTTCTGCGAAAGTATGATGATGCTTTCGCAGAATACATTTACATTAACGTCAGGATCTGATCCAGTAACAAGCCATTAGTCGCCAGAATATGCTTGGGGAAAACCCCTTCTTGTCCTTTAAAATCGGTCACCGTGCCGCCGGCTTCTTTAACAATCAACGCGCCCGCCGCGACGTCATACAAATTTAATTCCTGCTCCCAAAACGCATCAACCTGACCATCGGCCACCAGACACAAATCCATCGCGGCCGATCCAAACCGCCGTTGCCCTGTTGTTCTCATGGCAATACGGGCAAAACGCTCCAGATTGTTATCTTCCAGATAGGATCGTAAACAGGCAAACCCCGTTGCCACCATAGCATTGTCCAGACTGGTTTCGGCAGAAACATGCGTCGGTTTGCCATTTTTAAACGCGCCCTGGCCTTTTTGTGCCCAATAATAATCATCCAATGCCGGCGCATAGACCGCACCGAACTGTAATTCTCCTTCCAGTTCCAGCGCAACGCTGATTGACCAAAAATATTGACCCTTAGCAAAAGAATGGGTGCCATCAATTGGATCCACAATCCAGCGGTTGGTCTGGTTTTCAGTTTGGCCGCTTTCTTCCCCCCAAAAACCAAAATCAGGATAGGCGTCGTTTAAAGCCTGTTTTAAAAAAGCTTCGACCGCGACATCGGCTTCCGTCACTAAATCACGTGAACTTTTTTTATTGACTTCAAGGGTGGTTAAATCTTTAAAATGTTCAAGCGCAATGTTTCCGGCCTGACGAATAATGTCTTCAGCGATGGTAGTTGAAATAGGCATAAGGTCTTCAATATTAGAATTAAGGGGGTAGCGCCCGACAGAGGCTCTAGCAAGCGAGACTGAACGTATCAGGGACAAAGCATTAACATTGATGTTTTAATGATGATTATTGCAGATAAATGATTTGACGTTGGTTTAGCCAATAATTAACGACGTAATGCCATAGGCTGCACCGTAGGTACTGAAAAAATAAAAGAAAGAAACGATAAACGATGCCAGCAGGTTAATGCCCAGCGCTTTTCGAAATACATACGCAACCAGCAAAAAATCCCAAATAACTAATAAAAACAAAATGATATAACTTAGTTCATGATCAGTCATCGACCACCAGATCATGGTCGGCAAGCCCAATACAGCAACCACGTTCTCACTGAATAAAACAGACGTCACAACGGGGAGAAAGGTATCAAAGGTTCTGTTGATCGCTAATGCCAGCGCAATAAACCCGACCGTCAATATGGTTTCTATGGTGACTTCAAACAACGCATCATAGGTTTCAATCATATTGGCCTGGGTAAACAGTTCCAGGGCAAAATAAAAAAACAGGTTCTGTTTAAAAAACTGGGTTGATATCGGTAAATCAAGCGGATTTACGCCAAACCAGCAGAGTGGCAGATACTGTTTTAAATAGTTCATATCGATTACTCAAGACTATTATTGTTATTGTTGTTAATATCGAAAGTCTCAGTATTATCATAAGAAGGTTGATAAGACGTTGACGCTGATGAATCTATTTGAAAATGGCTGAATTGATCATTCAATGATTGAACCAGGTCTTTAGTTTTTTCCAGCAGTTGATTAATGCGTTTGCGATACTTTTTACGCTCTGCAATCGTTGATTTTATGGGCCAAATAGTCCGCCAGAAGCTCAGTCCTTTCTCAAACATGCCGGCCAGATTTTCGGGAATATTCAATTTCCGTTGTCGTGAATACAATGAGTCAATGATTAACCTGGCATGAACCTTGCCGACAACCAAATGTATGGGCAATAAAATCGCCACCAATATCACCAAAAATATCGGGCCGATTATCGGGTCAATCAATATGTCCAAAACCCCCATCGTAATTTCAGCAAATAATAGAAGCGTCACCAGAAAGCCCAAAATAATCAATGTTGTCATATCGGTTCGATCCTTCCAGGTTTCAACCGCTTTTCTGACTTCTGGGACATAAACATCTTCAATGGCGCGAACATTTTGCTCTAAAACCGCCAAAATCCGATAGGCGCGATCAGTTTCCAGGTTATTGATCCGACGTTGAATGGTGGATAATTCGTTGGCTTGCGTTAACACCACAAATTCGCCTGTGTTGATACCCAATTGTCTTAGACGCCTGCGCCAGGTTCCAATGATTTCAGCCATTCTGGCGGCATCAAGACTGAGCTCAGAGTGATCGATAACAAAAAGAAATTTGTTACTGTCCTGATTTTCTACAATGGTATTGACCGTCTCTTTAATCAGCTCGGATTCGGCCTCGAAAAAATCACTGAACACCAAAACCAGGTCAGACATCGCAATCGTCCGGTCGGTCAATAGTTGTATGATTTTAGTGTCTTCATGTGTCCCCAGAACCGGTGTGTCGATCAGCAGCCTGTTTTTAAGAATATCGCTATTGACCGTAACCAACTCCAGCCAAGCATTGATCTGGGTGCCCTCTCCTTTGGCAATATTTTCAATATCGCGGCTGATTTGATAGAACGGTAAACGATGATCAGCATCGACAGCAGTCCCCGGCAATGTCACCGAAGAGGCTTGCGCCGTGTATTGAAATATGGTGAATTTATGTGGATTGCTGTAGGCGTCTGTATTAAGAAAACGCGTTAAAAATTCATTTTTCGACGGTGAATGTCCACCGATCGTACTGACAATCGGCCACCAGGATAGTTTGCGGGCTGTCGTGTCATTTTCATCCAGCAACCCTAAATCGTACTCAAGCTGATCTAATTCATGAAAAGTCTTGATTGCTTGTTGCAAGGCGGGGTTCCCACTGGCAAAGAGCTTTTCGAGTTGAATTAAATGCTTACTTACTGTTTTGTCAGCCATCAAATCACACCCCTAAAGTCGCAAAAAAATCATGATTACTTCATTTGCAGAGTATACACCGACCCGACATAATATAGAAACGGCCATTATTAAATTCATCCAGAGAGCAGCCCAGGCCGTGTATTCCCAACATCAATCAATCGACAAAAGCCCGACCGATATCTATCTATTTTTGTAACTACTCAGCGTAAATTCTTCTGTGGGCATAGGCTGTTGATTTA
>CAJXMF010000069.1 GCA_913056195.1 uncultured Methylococcaceae bacterium
CTGATAAATCAAGAGCCTATGCCCACAGAAGAATTTACGCTGAGTAGTTACAAAATTTATTCATGCAGGACTGTTTCAAGTGACCGCTCTATGTGATAATAAGGGGTTACAAATAACCCAAGTGTTTTACACGAACTCAGGCAAGAAACTATGGATGAAAACAAGAAAAAAGCGTTGAGCGCCGCGCTGATGCAGATTGACAAGCAATTTGGAAAAGGCTCGGTGATGCGGTTGGGCGATGTTGGGGCAAGTCGCGATATAGATGTCGTTTCTACGGGGTCTCTGGCACTTGATATTGCCTTGGGCTGCGGCGGGCTGCCGCGCGGTCGGGTTATTGAAATTTATGGACCTGAGTCATCGGGTAAAACGACATTGACACTGGAAACCATTGCCCAGATGCAAAAACTGGGCGGAACGGCCGCTTTTGTCGATGCCGAGCATGCGCTGGATCCATCTTATGCGGAAAAAATCGGCGTGAAGGTTGAAGATCTGTTGATTTCGCAACCGGATACCGGTGAGCAGGCGTTGGAAATTGCCGATATGCTGGTGCGTTCTGGCGCGGTCGATATCGTCGTTGTCGATTCCGTTGCCGCATTGACGCCTAAAGCCGAGATTGAAGGCGATATGGGTGATTCGCATATGGGGTTGCAGGCGCGTTTGATGTCGCAGGCCTTGCGTAAACTGACGGCTAACATCAAGCGCTCCAACACTTTGGTTATTTTTATCAACCAGCTGCGGATGAAAATCGGTGTTATGTTTGGTAATCCGGAAACGACGACTGGGGGGAATGCCTTGAAATTTTATGCCTCGGTACGGCTTGATATCCGGCGAACCGGGGCCATCAAAAAAGGCGACGAGGTGATCGGCAATGAAACCCGGGTTAAAGTGGTTAAAAATAAGGTCGCACCGCCTTTTAAGCAAGCTGAGTTTGAAATTCTGTATGGCGAAGGGATTTCGTTTTATGGTGAGCTGGTCGATTTGGGGGTTAAATACGGTTTTATCCAAAAATCAGGTGCCTGGTACAGCTATGGGGATCAGAAAATTGGCCAAGGCAAAGATAATGCCAAACAATTTTTCAAAGATAACCCCGACAAAGCGAAAGCTGTTGAAGGCGCGATTCGGGCTGAAGTGTTTGGTAGCAGCGACACTGAGGTGGACGCGCCAGAAGATGCTGATAAAACGACCGAATAACTGTGGAACAGTCCAGACAAAGCATTAAAGCGGTTTGTTTGAGGCTGTTGGCGCGACGTGAACATAGTCAAAAAGAGTTGCTGACCAAACTGAAGCAGCGAGGGCTGGACACAGAACACGCCAAAACAGTCATCGACGAACTGGCTCAGGAAAGCTGGCAAAGCGATGACCGGTTTGCCGAGAGCTTTGCCCGGCAGCGTATTCTTAAAGGCTATGGCCCGGTAAGAATTGATTACGAATTACAGCAAAAAGGGGTGCTTGCACCTGATCTGGATAAATTGCTGGACGATATGGCCATGACCTGGCTGGATGTGATCGAACAGGTTTATCGGCATAAATATCCACAGTCGACGCCGATAACATGGACAGACTGGTCCAGGCGTCAGCGCTTTTTACAACAGCGTGGATTTAGTGCAGACTTGATTAAACAACTATCACAACATTTGAAGATTAAAATTGAGCGTTAGGAACGCGAGCCTATGAAAAAAATGAGCAGCGCCGCATTGCGTCAGGCCTTTTTAGATTACTTCAAGGAACACGATCATGCTGTTGTGCCCTCCAGCTCACTGGTACCGGGCAATGATCCGACCTTATTGTTTACCAATGCTGGCATGGTGCAGTTTAAAGATGTTTTTTTAGGCCGGGAAACACGACCTTACAAACGGGCGGTGTCCAGCCAACGCTGTGTGCGGGCGGGCGGTAAGCATAATGACCTGGAAAATGTCGGCTATACCGCGCGTCATCATACTTTTTTTGAAATGCTCGGTAATTTCAGTTTTGGTGATTATTTCAAGAAAGAAGCCATTCACTACGCCTGGGATTTTCTGACTGGGGTACTGGAAATCCCCCCCGAAAAACTCTGGGTGACTGTCTTCAATGAAGATTCTGAAGCCGAAGCGATTTGGCTGGATGAGGTGGGTATTGATCCTAAACGCTTTTCCCGGATTGGTGCCAAAGATAATTTCTGGTCGATGGGCGATGTCGGACCCTGCGGGCCGTGTAGCGAAATCTTTTATGATCATGGCGAAGACGTGGCCGGTGGGCCGCCAGGCAGTCCGGATGAAGAAGGTGATCGCTATATCGAAATCTGGAATCTGGTGTTCATGCAGTATGACCGGGATAAAGCGGGCAACCTGAATCCACTGCCGGCGCCGTCTGTCGATACCGGCATGGGGTTGGAGCGGATTGCTGCTGTTGTCCAGGGTGTACACAGCAATTATGAAATCGATTTATTCCAGAATCTTCTGAAACATGTGGCGCAACTCGCAGCGGTAGATGATTTGGAAAACAGCTCATTGCGTGTCATTGCCGACCATATCCGCTCGTGTTCTTTTCTGATTACGGATGGCGTATTACCTTCAAATGAAGGGCGTGGCTATGTTTTGCGGCGTATCATTCGTCGAGCCATTCGGCACGGCTATCGATTGGGTATTCATGAAACCTTCTTTTATAAGCTGGTCAAGCCCTTGGTTGATGAAATGGGTGATGCCTATCCTGAGCTCAACCAAGCTCAGGCGCAGGTTGAACGGGTATTGAAAAAAGAAGAAGAACGCTTTGCTGAAACACTGGAACAAGGCATGAAAGTCCTGGAATCCTGTGTGGAAAAGCTTGATAGTCGGGTTATCCCTGGCGATGTGGTGTTCTTGTTGTATGACACCTATGGTTTTCCAGTCGATCTGACGGCCGATTATGCCCGCGAGCAGGGCTTGAGTGTGGATCACGCCGGCTTTGAAGTGGAAATGGCCAAGCAGCGTGATCGCGCCCGTGCGGGAGGACGATTCAATGCCGATTATGACCAGGATATTGACCATGACAGCCAGACAGCCTTTACCGGCTATGACACACTCGAAGACCAGGCCACAATCCGAGGTCTGTTTAAGCAAGGTGAGGCGGTAGAGCGTCTGGAGCAAGGGGAAGAGGGTGTCGTTATTCTGGATCAGACACCTTTTTATGCTGAGTCAGGCGGCCAGGTTGGCGATAGCGGCATTATTAAAACATCCTCAGGTATATTTGAAGTTGTCGATACCCAAAAACAGGGTACGGACTTGTTTTTGCATAAAGGCAAAGTTGTTCAAGGCCATCTGTCCTGTGATGACGCTTGCCAGCCCTGTGTCGATCAAGCAAAACGTAGAGCAACCGAACTGAATCATTCAGCAACGCACTTGTTACATGCGGCATTACGGCAGGTATTAGGCGAGCATGTCAGTCAAAAAGGCTCATTAGTCAATGCAGAGCGCTTACGTTTTGACTTTGCCCATTTTGAACCGATGACGGCACAAGAACTGGCTGAAGTTGAACGCCTTGTCAATGAGCAGATTCGGCTAAATACGTCGGTCAAGGCCGAAATTATGGCTAAAGATGAGGCCGTTAAAGCCGGTGCTATGGCGTTGTTTGGTGAAAAATACGGCGATGAAGTGCGGGTGCTCAAGATTGGTGAATTTTCGACAGAATTATGTGGCGGTACGCATGTTAATCAGGCCGGGGATATAGGGCTGTTTAAGATCATCAGTGAATCCGGGGTCGCCTCAGGCGTAAGAAGAATTGAAGCGGTTACAGGCGAAGCGGCTTTAAACTGGATGAATGCACGTGAACAGGCCTTGATAGGGGTTGCAAATATGTTAAAAAGCAGCCCGGAAAACGTGTTGGAAAAGACACGGCAATTGCTGGATAAAAACCGAGCATTGGAAAAAGAGGTCGAGCGCCTGAAAGCCAGGCTGGCCAGTAGTGCTGGCGGCGAATTGACGGCACAAGCCGTCGATGTAGAAGGCATCAAAGTTTTAGCCGTTAAGTTGGATGATGTCGATAATAAGGCCTTGCGGGCGATGATGGATCAACTTAAAAACAAACTCGGTAGCGCGGCGATTGTGTTGGCAACGGTCAATGGCGATAAAGTTGGTCTTATCGCGGGTGTAACCAAAGACCAGACTCACCGCATCAAAGCAGGTGATTTGGTCAATGCAGTGGCGACTAAAGTCGGTGGAAAAGGCGGTGGACGCCCTGATATGGCACAAGCCGGCGGCACCAATCCGGCGGCTTTGGGCGATGCGCTAAAGGATGTCCCAAGCTGGGTTAAGCAACAATTACAAGCATAATAAAATGGCATTATACGTTTATAAATTTGGAGGAACCTCGGTGGGCTCGGTTGAGCGCATCAAAGCGGTCGCCGAAAAAATCAAAAAAGCTCATGACCAGGGGCATCAACTGGTCGTTGTCGTTTCGGCGATGAGTGGTGAAACCAATCGTCTCACTGCATTGGCTAAAGAAATACAGACTCAACCCAGTAATCGGGAAATGGATGTTTTGCTGTCAACCGGCGAACAAGTCACCATGGCGCTATTATCGATGGCATTACATGCGTTAGGCTGTGATGCTTGCTCATATACGGGCAGTCAAGTGAAAATACTGACCGATAGCAGTCACACCAAAGCACGTATTCAGGAGATTGATGATCACAAAATTCGTCAGGATCTGCAACAAGGCCGGGTTGTTGTTGTGGCCGGGTTTCAAGGGGTCGATGAAAACGGCAATATCACCACCTTGGGGCGAGGGGGGTCGGATACTACGGCCGTCGCTTTAGCCGCAGCACTCGACGCTGAAGAGTGTCATATCTATACCGATGTTGATGGCGTTTATACCACCGATCCAAGAATAGAGCCCAAAGCTCGCCGGCTCGACAAAATAACGTTCGAAGAAATGCTGGAAATGGCCAGTCTCGGCTCTAAAGTTCTGCAAATTCGTTCGGTGGAATTTGCCGGTAAATATAATGTCGCATTAAGAGTTTTATCATCATTTAAAGAAGGTAATGGCACACTTATTACCTATGAGGAATCACAAATGGAACAACCCCTAATCTCTGGTATTGCCTTTAATCGGGACGAAACTAAACTGACGGTAACCGGCGTGCCGGATTTGCCAGGCGTTGCCTCAAAAATATTAGGGCCGATTGCGGAACAAAACATCGAAGTCGATATGATTATTCAAAATATCGCCGATGATGACACAACCGATTTTACCTTTACCGTACATCGAAATGATTATCAGCGGGCCCTGGAAATACTGAAAAAAGTATGTCAGGAAACCGGTGCAAGACGGGTGACAGGTGCAGATAATATTGTTAAAGTCTCCATCGTCGGTGTTGGTATGCGCTCCCATGCTGGAATAGCCAGCACCATGTTTAAAACACTGGCGGATGAAGGCATCAATATTCAAATGATTTCTACCTCGGAAATTAAAATTTCTGTGGTTGTGGATGAAAAATATTTGGAACTGGCGGTACGTTCCTTGCACAGTGCTTTTGGTTTGGATGGAAAAGAACAGGCATAGTGTTTATTAATGACATGTTCATATCCATGGCGTGGATGGATAGAATGGGGTTTTAGCTGGATCCTCTGCCCACCTACAGCAGTTATTGAAATATAGATCAAAAATTTACGTTGTATTCGTGTTTTTGTTATGTAGAAGACTTTTTTTTAATAAGAAAAACACGTATAATACACAGCTCTGTTGCCGTTTTAGACAACAGTCATTTTATAGATGCAGGGAGATATTATGCTTATCTTAACTCGACGGGTTGGAGAAACCTTAATGATAGGTGATGACGTAACCGTTACCGTTCTGGGTGTTAAGGGTAATCAAGTTCGTATAGGTGTCAATGCACCGAAAGAGATTTCGGTACACCGTGAAGAAATATATGAACGAATTAAAAAGGAACAAAAAGAGTCTTCTTCAAATTCTGAAGAATAAACAGTTTCAGGAGAGTTGGCCGAGAGGCTGAAGGCGCTCCCCTGCTAAGGGAGTATGGGTTTTATCGCCCATCGAGGGTTCGAATCCCTCACTCTCCGCCATTATGAAAAGTCGCTGTTTTATGGAAAAAATAGTTGACATAAAATTGGTAAAAAAGGATAATAAACGGCTCAACAAGGCGCCCGTAGCTCAGCTGGATAGAGTACTCGGCTACGAACCGAGCGGTCGGGAGTTCGAATCTCTCCGGGCGCGCCATGTTGACAACCAGACAATTCCCCTGTAGCTCAGTTGGTAGAGCGGGTGACTGTTAATCACTAGGTCGGCGGTTCGAGCCCGTCCGGGGGAGCCATATAAAACAAAGCCTTAGCAGTAATGCTAGGGCTTTTTTTTGCCATGTTGCTTTTAAAATGTCGCTTTGAGAAAAAAAGATCAAATTCTGATTTTTTTTAGATAAATGAGTGACCAAATAGTTATTCAGTTGGTCTTTGCGAGCTATTTACAAGTAATTTGGTATGTGGGCTTTTACTATTGCAGCCCAGGCTCAATCTGCGGCCGGTTGGTTCTTGCGTCTTGATTCTAGGATAAGAGCGTTTGTAACGTCTTCACTTAGTTACTGGCTAATGAATTTTTGCGAGAGCAATCTGTTATGACTTACAGATTGATATGTATTGCTAGATTTTATAATACAGAGTCAATTAGTGCGTCAAGGTCTTCTCTTTTACAAACAGTTGCGCGGGAGCTAACTTTTGCTGTGGGGATTTTTCCTGCGGCGACGAGACGCCAGAACGTGGCAATGCTAATGTCTAAATATTCGGCAGCTGACTTGGGTCGAAGATAAACTAATGGTGGCTTGTTCATAATATTTTCTCTCGATCTATGAATGTAAGGCGTGAGCTTCCGTGGTGGTAAATGTCATCAGAAGAACTTGAGAAATATCATTTCTTACTTCATGAAATTATTCTATTGAAAACCCTTGTTCGCATTTGACGGGTTTTGCATATAGTCGATTTCGCAAAGAATCGTTAGTACAAGCTGATTATGTA
>CAJXMF010000070.1 GCA_913056195.1 uncultured Methylococcaceae bacterium
CGTCCTGTTGCAGAAGCCTGATAAATCAACAGCCTATGCCCACAGAAGAATTTACCCTGAGTAGTTACCAACTTTCTTCTGTAAAAAAACCGGTGTCCCTACCGGTTTTTTTGTTTTTTTAATGTTAGGCTTGAATTTTTAACAAGCCAGTCTATTCTTACAAGAAATCTTTTAATCATGTTGTTTAAATGAATAGTCTTGATACTTTTTTGCCTCAATACGAACAAGAGCCCGATTTCAGCACGCAAATATTGAGGCAGTGCATCCCATTGATGGTCAAACATCAAATGGCCCCACATCCTATAAACTACGCTATATGGTACGACTATGTCAGCAACAACAATCCGGCCCTGAATCAGGCGATTGACGAACTGCTTGACAATAACACGCCATTCGACGAGAAAGTCAGTATTGATTTATACGCTCGCTACATCTGCAACGCTTCGCTGGAAAAATTCAGCCAAATCAATAGTAATTTAGCGAGTTTAGTAAACGGAACGCTCGACCAGGTCCAACACTCTAGCGATCAGTTTTCTGAAACCAAAAACAGCTTACTTTCCAACTCCAAAAAATTGGAAAACACGACGGAAATACTGGATGCGCAATTTTTATTATCTGAAATTGTGCATCAAGTCAAACAACTGTCAACAGAAACACATAATTTAAATGCACAACTAGAGCAAGCTCAAAAAGACATCGCTGAGCTTAAATACGAATTGGTAAATACGCGCAAAATAGCGTCAACCGATGGTTTGACCGGCTTATTGAACCGCCGTGCATTCGACATGGAAATCAATAATCTACTTTCGGAGCAAAGCGCTAACCCACATAGTCTGCTTATTCTTGATTTGGACCATTTCAAAAAAGTCAATGATACATTTGGTCATCTTGTTGGTGATCAGGTCATCCGCTTTACCGCAAACCTGATTAAGGAAAAAAAGGCCCCTCATCATCTGGCTGCACGCTATGGCGGAGAAGAACTCGCCATCATCATGCCGGAAACGCCGATTAACAAAGCGACAGACATCGCCGAAACGATCCGCACCAGCCTTGAAAAAAGCCGCTTAAAACAAAAAAACAGCAACCAAAACATCGGTCAGATTACGGTGTCGATTGGTGCAACCGGCGTCCAGCCTGGAGATTCTGCCGAGACAGTGATTGCCCGAGCCGATAAAGCCTTGTATCAAGCCAAAGAATGCGGCCGAAATCGGGTAATATCGCTTTAAGTACGACTACCGGCTCACGTTTAAAATAGCCGTGCTGAGGCCCTCCCTCCCCTATACCTTTAACACAACTCATTTAAGATTCTGCAGCTACTCAACACAGGCCAAATATGATAATGTTGCAGCATGGACGAATCATTGACTTTTGCAACTTCCTATTTTTTCGCATTTACGATGGGATTATTCAGCAGCTTGCATTGCATCGGTATGTGCGGCTCGATTATCGGCACATTGACCTTTAGCCTCAGTCCGGAAATCCATAAAAACAAACGTAAACTATTTCCCTTCATTCTCAACTACAATCTTGGCCGCATACTCAGTTATACCATTGCCGGCGCATTGGTGGGTCTCGCTCAATATGCCCTGACCCTGCCGCTGGGCGAATCTGTAGGACACCGCATTTTACAAATTTTATCGTCTATCTTCATGATCAGCGCCGGTTTGTATATCGCCGGCTGGTTTCCTCGTTTTGCCTATATTGAAAAAGCCGGCAGTCGCCTGTGGAAACTGATTGAACCTTTTGGACGCCGGATTATCCCTGTGAAAAACCGCTTTCAGGCATTATTGTTTGGCATGGTCTGGGGCTGGCTGCCCTGCGGCCTTGTTTATTCGTCTCTCGCTATCGCTGCAACCACTGGCGACGTTCAACGCAGCAGCCTGACCATGCTGGCATTTGGAATTGGTACTTTACCTGCTGTCATGGGAGTCGGTATAATGACCGAAATTCTGAGCAAGCTATCCAGAATGCAGCGTTTTAAACAGGCTGTCGGCATTTTACTGATCATCGTCGCTATTTTTGCTGCATTCCCTTGGCTTTATCCTTTAAGGCTACAACACATTTGATGGGGGGAATATTGTGACAACATTTAATTCAATTATCGGACAATCGCCAGCTTTTGAATCCTTGTTGCGCAGCGCACAGGTTATCGCTGTAACCGA
The DNA here is from genome assembly GCA_913056195.1 of uncultured Methylococcaceae bacterium. Taxonomy (GTDB): domain Bacteria; phylum Pseudomonadota; class Gammaproteobacteria; order Methylococcales; family Methylomonadaceae; genus Methylomarinum. The sequence continues at coordinate 2,163 of CAJXMF010000070.1, forward strand.
TGTCACCTTGTTGATTAAAGGTGAAACCGGCACTGGCAAAGAAGTCATGGCAAACGCCATTCAACAGGGTAGCCCAAGAGCCAAAAAACCCTTTATTACACTAAACTGTGCGGCATTACCCGAAAACCTGGTTGAATCGGAACTGTTCGGTCATAAAAAAGGCGCATTTACCGGTGCGATTAACAACAAAAAAGGATTGTTACAAGTCGCTAATGGTGGCACCCTGTTTCTGGATGAAATCAATTCTTTACCATTAGCTATTCAAGCCAAATTATTGCGTTTTCTGGAATCTGGCGAATGCCTGGCGGTGGGTGAAACCAAACCCTATACATCCGATGTCCGCATCATTGCAGCCACGAATACTGATTTATTAACGCAAATTGATGAAGGCACATTCCGCCAGGATTTGTTTTTCCGCCTCAGCGTGGTGCCGCTTGAAATCCCCCCACTCAGACAACGTACGGAAGATATCGAAGCGCTATCTCAGCATTTTTTCAAGGAATTTTCTGAACGCTATTCTGTTGCCGAATCGCAGTTCAGCAAGCAAGCCATTAGAAAATTACGCCATTATGACTGGCCTGGCAATATCCGCGAATTACGCAATTTATGTGAGCGCTTGAGTATTCTCCTGCCGGGCACAACAATCGAAGCCGAAAACCTGCCTATCGAATTTATTGGAAAAATCAGCAATGACGACGAGATGGATAAATTCATCCTCCCAGAAAATGGCCTGCGACTGGAAAACCTGGAAGCCAACATCATTCACCAGGCACTGACTAGAACTAAAGGCAACCGCAGCAAATCTGCCCGTTTGTTGGGTATTTCACGAGATACCTTGTTATACCGTATCCAAAAATACGGCCTTTCAACTCACTAAGCCCCTATTCTTAATAGCTGATGTTACGCAGATGTTGCAGGGGTGTCATGATCCCCTGCAACAAACACAGCGATTCAGCGCAACGTCATATCACACATCTCTGCCCTGACCACCTGAACGGTGACATTATCGCTACGCCCCGCAGCGCGAAACACCGTCAATTTAACCAGTTTTTTTAAATAATCCTGCAACGACGGCGCAATCGACAACTGATGTAATTCCGATTCCTTAACATGCTCCCAAAAGCCATCGGAACACAATACAAAACATTCACCTTCAACAATGGCCGGATACACATGAATATCCACATTATGTACATTTGAAATACTGATACTGCGCGTTAATTGATTTTGCTCAGGATGCCTGGCCATTTCCGCTTCGGTAATCTTACCTTCATCCAACAGCTTCTGAGTTAATGAATGATCCCGCGTACGCCATAATAATTGCTGCTGATTCAACTTATAAATCCTGGAATCACCACAATGAATGGTAATGGCCTGCTGTTTATCCAGATACAAAATAGCGCAGGTCGTATGCGCCAAAGCCGCATTATCATCGCCGGCAAACAATACTTTCATTTCTGCAACGGCCGCATCCATCCATTGCACCACAATAGACCCAGGATTCCGTTGCTGGGCCAATAATGGCTGAAAATGCGGCAACTGCATCAATACCCCCCGACAAAAATATTGCGATGCCTTTTCACCCGCATGGTGCCCGCCTAAGCCATCAGCCACCATAAAGATGGCGAAATCATCACACACATAATTCGCCATACAGTCCTGGTTGACCTGTCGGTCGCCTATCGTGGTTAATTGATAATAATCCAGCTTTTTCAAATTTGTTGATACCGTGCTTGCTGCATAATCATTTTCATATCGCTCACCGCTGGTTGCAGACCACATAAAACGGCGCGTGCAATAATCGAATGTCCAATATTTAATTCAACAATCTCAGGAATACGGCAAATTCCGGCAACATTATGATAATGCAGCCCATGCCCTGCATTCACCTGCAAACCATGCGCTGCGGCATAATGCGCCGCCTGTCGGATACGTTCCAGCTGTTGCAGCTGCTCAGTTTTGGTTTTCGCATCTGCATAACGCCCAGTATGCAATTCTACCACCGGCGCACGACACGCCAAGGCCGCATCAATTTGTTCTACTTCCGGATCAATAAACAAAGACACTTCAATGCCGGCATTTGACAGGGCCTGGCAGGATTCCTTCATACGCACCAAATCCCCCGCCACATCCAGACCGCCTTCGGTCGTCAATTCCTGCCGTTTTTCAGGCACCAGACAACAGGCAGCAGGCTCCAATTCACAAGCTATACCGACCATTTCATCGGTCACGGCCATTTCCAGATTGAGCCGGGTATGCAACATAACCTGCAGCAATTCGATATCCTGATCCTGAATATGACGCCGATCTTCGCGCAAATGTGCGGTAATCCCATCGGCACCCGCCTGCTCTGCCAGCAATGCGGCCTGTAACGGCTCTGGATAGGCCGTACCCCGCGCTTGCCGTAGCGTCGCCACATGATCGATATTAACACCCAGTAAGATTTCTTTTTTATCCATTAGCTACCATCCAATTTACAATCACCCATTTTGGCCTGTATTTGTCGAACAGTCTCCTGCCATTGAGGCAACGCGGCCAGTTTCTGCCGCGAATACTTCGCCTGCCCACGCATTTTTTCCAGCCGCCGTTGTCGATCCGGGTTTGCCTGAATCGGCAAGTGCTCCAGCACCTGTTCGGCGGCCTGCGGCCGATTACACACCAAAACCATATCACAACCTGCAGACAGTGCCGCATCTGCCCTGTCTTTGAAATCACCAACCAGACTTGCCCCTTCCATACTCAAATCATCGCTGAAAATAACCCCATCAAAACCTGATTGTTGCCGCAATATCTGCTGCAACCACACCGCCGAAAAACCCGCCGGTAACATATCCACGGCAGAATATACGACATGCGCCGGCATCACAGCGGCCATTCCCTGTTTAATCAATGCGTTAAACGGCAGCAAATCGCATTGTGCAATCTCGCTGAAATCACGCTGATCTTCAGGCAGCGTCAGATGTGAATCAGCCGCGACCGCACCATGTCCTGGAAAATGCTTGCCAGTTGCCGCCATGCCCGCTGTCATCATGCCTTGCATAAATTTACCGGCCAGTTCTGCCACTTGCTGACTATTCTCCGAAAAAGCCCGGTCACCGATAATTTCGCTGATGCCGCTATCCACATCCAACACCGGTGCAAAACTAAAATCGATGCCCACAGCCAGCAATTCAGATGCCATAAGCCAGCCTGCAGCCTGCGTCAATTCAGGGTGATCCTGATAAAATCGTGCGGCGGGCAAGCGGGTAAATCCCTGTTGAAATCGCTGCACCCGTCCACCTTCCTGATCAACCGCCAGTAAAATATCGCCGCGGCGAGCGGCTCTGATTTGTCGAATCAATTCCTCAACTTGCTCAGGCGATTCATAATTGCGGGCAAACAAAATCACCGCACCGGTATTAGGGTGGGCCAGTTTTTCTTTCTCTTCAGGCAATAACTGCAGGCCTTCAAGGTCCAGCATTACAGGACCAAAATCAATTTTTTTCGTCATCTGGCAAATGTTTCAGGATGGCATATACTTAGGATCGTTCATAAAATAACTTCGACAACTGACTTGTCTTTCTGTCCATCTTCGGCGTTGCCTACATGGCTGTAGGCAAGGTGCGTAAGCAGGAGCGAAAGCTTTGCAAAAAACAGTTACATAGCCCACTATGCTCCTGTTCCTGTGCCTTGAAGATGAACAGAAATACCGCACCAGTTGCTGAACTTATTTCATTCACGTTCCTATCAGGAACCATCATTATAAGAGGAAATGACGTGAAAGTTTTTGTTTTATTATTGAGTTTATTTATGTTTTCCGGACTAAGCTATGCAGGCGACGATGCTGAAAGCAGCGAGCCTGAAATGATTTATCTGGAAATGAAACCCAAAATCACTGTCAATCTGGCCGAGCCCAAAAAATATATGGTCGTTAATGTTCAGCTATTAGTAGAAGGCGAGAAAGCTAAGGAAAAAGTTGAAAAGCACATGCCTATGCTGCGTCATACGTTAATCATGATGTACAGCGGCTTACCGTCGGCTGAATTACAAACGATGGAACAGCGTGAGGCACTGCGTACCAAAACCAAAGAGGCCATCGAAAAAGCACTGGAAGAATATGCTAATAAAGATGGCTTCCGGGATGTTTACTTTACCGAATTTCTAGTCAATTAACAAAGCTGCCACAGCCTCCCGGACGTTTACAATCGCTTCATCTCTGGCGCTGTCGCTGTATGGAACAGTTGCCAGGCGCCCCCAAACCGGTGCCGGCCAGACCGGGTCTGTTCGATAGCGCACAATATGATGGATATGCAGTTGCGGCACGACATTCCCGATTGCCGCAATATTCATTTTATCGCCCAAATAAATATCGGCCAGTGCCTGAGCCAAAAAACAGGACTCTTCTTGTAAACACGCCCTTTCCTGGTCGGCCAATTGGTAAATTTCAGTCATGCCATCCCGCTCTGGCACCAGAATAAACCACGGAAACTGACTATCATTCATCATCAATACTTGAGATAACGAAAATCGGCCGACGTAAAAACAATCACGTTGTAGCTGAGGATGAAGCTGAAATATCATAACTTGTATTCAAACCCTAAAAGAAGCCATAATTAACCTAAGGCAGCTCGCACTAAATGCCCCGCCAGACTTGACCAGCACCTAAATTGTTCTATTCTCTGAGTCCACAAACACACACGCATTATCGTTATAATAGTTATCGAATTTGTTTTGTTTGGGAATTTAGGTGCGGGTCTTGCTTGTCTTTTTATCCTTCTTCGGCGTTACCTACATGGATGTAGGTAAGGGG
>CAJXMF010000071.1 GCA_913056195.1 uncultured Methylococcaceae bacterium
GTGAATATGCAACGAGTTGATATGAGTGGAATTAATATGACTGGTAGCGGCATTAAATCTTTGATAATGACATATTCTTACATCATGTCTCGTGTGCATCATCAGTTGAATCTGGGTCGTGTCTGCCGGTGAGAGGGACAAAACTGACACTCAGGACAGTTTGAATTTTGATTTCCTTGTTGGCTTTTTCGATCAATTTCAATTCCTGATAGCCATGCGGCAAACCGATCGGAATCACCAGTCTGCCACCGTTTTTCAATTGTTCGATTAATGCCGGAGGAATATAAGGTGCCGCTGCCGTCACGATGACACCATCATAAGGCGCGTGCTCCGGCCAGCCGAAATAACCATCACCAGTGCGAACTTCAACATTGTCATAACCCAGTTTACTAAGCCGTCTGCGTGCCTTTTCAGCCAGGCTTTCGATGATTTCGACACTATAAACTTTTTGTACCAGCTGTGATAGAACGGCAGCCTGATAACCTGATCCGGTTCCAATTTCCAATATACGATCAGTCGGCCGGGTCTTCAGTAGATCAGTCATCAGGGCGACAATATAAGGCTGAGAAATAGTTTGCCCTGCACCAATAGGGATCGGACCATTCTCATATGCAAGATAAGTCAGGTCTTCAGGAACAAATGCATGCCTTGGAACCTGTCCCATTGCCGCGATGACTCGAGGATCTAAAGCCTCTTTACCGGTAAGGTGACGTGTCCATCTGGCCTCCTGTTCAATATCTTTGATCATGCGCTGCAATGCATTCATTTGCTATTCTCTTTCGTTAACAAGCTATCTCAACTGAGGTCTTAATCGGTATCTTCGACACATTTTAACTTGAATTACCGCATAATTGCTGGTATTTAATCACTGATGTTACGCGTTTTGATGTGTTGTTTTGCACCAAATATTTTAATGCTTGGGGAGATTTGATCGTGACTAAAGTCGCTCTTGCGAGGCATGAGGTGGTTTGAGCGTTGTAGGAACGGCTTTAGCCGCGATTATTTCCCTATTGGAGGCCTTACCACGGGAATAGTGGCTCATCTTGTTCCCAAATTCTGTGGGAACACATGCTGTTATATGACAAACCAAACGATGCGAAGCGTAACTTCTAAACCAGGCGTTCCAAAACGGAGTTTGGTAACGAGAAAAGGCGGTTCTGCGTAACATTAGTTAATCATTCATTGCTTTGCTGATGGTTACAAGAAAATTGTCGGTTAATATGGAAGCGTGGTTTTAATTATTCAAAAAGAGGCGTAACAATGAAAGCCATGATTTTGAAGAAGATATGCAGCCTTCAAGAAAATTCAAACCCACTGGAGCTGATAGACCTCGATGTTCCTGTTCCTGCTGCAGATGAACTGTTATTGAAAGTTTCAGCCTGTGGCGTCTGCCATACGGAATTAGATGAAATCGAGGGGCGAACACCGCCGCCGCATTTACCGATAATTCCAGGTCATCAGGTGATTGGCCGGGTTGAAGCCATTGGTGATAATGTACACTCTTTTAAAACAGGTGACCGAGTCGGCGTTGCCTGGATTTATTCGGCGTGCGGACGTTGTAAATTCTGTTTGTCCGGTCATGAAAATCTATGTGCTTCATTTCAAGCGACTGGTCGAGATGCAAATGGTGGCTACGCACAATTTATGGTCGTTGCCGCAGACTTTGCTTACCCTATTCCTGAGTTTTTCTCCGATGAAGAAGCGGCACCTTTATTGTGTGCAGGTGCTGTCGGCTACCGGTCCTTACATTTAACCGGCCTACAGGATGGGCAACGTCTTGGTCTTACCGGCTTTGGTGCATCAGGACATATCGTTTTGAAAATGGCCAGATATCTCTACCCGAACTCTGAAATTTATGTATTTGCTCGTAATCAAAAAGAACGTGCATTTGCGTTGGAACTGGGTGCTGCCTGGAGTGGAGCAACGACAGACCGGGCGCCGAATAAGCTGGACTGTATTATTGATACCACGCCCGTATGGCCACCGATTGTTGAGGCATTAGCTAACCTTGAGCCCGGTGGCCGATTGGTGATTAATGCCATTCGCAAGGAAGGTAGCAAAAATAGCTTACTGGAACTGGATTATCCGCTGCATCTTTGGCAAGAGAAGGAAATTAAGAGTGTCGCAAATATTACCCGAAATGATGTCAACGAATTTCTGACCCTTGCTGCCGAAATGAAACTCAAACCAGAAATTCAGATATTCTCACTGGAACAGGCTAACACAGCATTGCTGGAATTAAAGACTGGAAAAATTCGTGGTGCCAAGGTCTTGAAAATAGATTGAAAATAAACCTGACGCGCCAATCAACATCGCTGACACAGAAAATTGAGCTATCAGTAATGAACTAAAACTGTTGGCGTGCTGGAAGATAGTTCAACAAAAATTATCAGCTACCCTGTTTAATCATTTCTTCCACTGTCGCATAGACGCATTCACTCAAAGCCTTTACATCGTAGCCACCTTCAAGAAAAAATAGTGTCGGCAGCGCATCGGCGGCATCTAATATCGCCCGAACAATAGCGCGAACACCTTCGGTTGATACTTCTAACTGAGCTAAAGGATCGGCTTCATGGAGGTCGTAACCGGCGGAGACAAGAATAATATCAGGACCAAAATCAGCCAGAATATGAGGTAGATTTTCGCTGTACACAGGAATCAATTCGGCATCGCCACTGCTGGGTGGAAAAGGAAAATTGAATATTGTGCCCTTACCTTCACCGCGGCCACATTCATCCGGCGCGCCCGTTCCCGGGTAGGCAGGATGCTGATGTGTCGAAAGGTAAAGCACCGAACCATCATCATAAAAAATATCCTGCGTACCATTGCCATGATGAACATCGAAATCAATGATGGCTACTTTTTCATAGCCAATCGACTGAGCATAACGGGCGGCAACGGCGATATTGTTGAAAAGGCAGAAACCCATTGACTGATTGCGTGTCGCATGATGCCCAGGCGGCCGAATAGCACAGAAAGCACGGTCAACCTGCTCGGCTTTTAGCGCATCTAAACCTACAATTCCAGCCCCTGCCGCCATTAATGCCGAATCCCATGAACGGCGTACGCAAATGGTATCAGCATCTAGCGGCCGTTCCATTTCACAGGCAAAACGAACTGTTTCAATATGTTTTGGCGTATGGACTTGCAGCAGCAGCTTTTCCGGGACACGACTGGGTGACAACAGCATAAGCCGGGGTTTAAGCCTTGTCAGCGTTTGTTCAATCGCCCGTAGTCGTTCCGGTGACTCGGGATGCCACAGGCCGGTATCATGCTCAAGACAAACAGGGTCGTAAAGATAGGCGACATTTTTTTTCATATCAATTGTTTTGATAAATCAATAATGAACGCTTTACTCGTAATTTGCTGTTCAATAATCCATCCAGCTAAATCAAACCACTTGATGCCGCTATCGAGAATAGCGGCATCAGCGGTAACAACGACATCGGCGCAGGCTTTGAGGCGTGCATCGACTTTATCGGCGGTTTTCGCATGCATGGGTGTTCCCAACCGTTGAGCGATTTCGTTGATCAATGTGACGATACCGCCACTGTTAGAAACCGGGCAGTCGAAAAACCATGTAGCCATTTCCAGACCAAGCGCCTTGATGGCTTTAGCGGCTAATGTTACGGCTTCTTCGGTTTCTATACGAAAAGTGTAATTACCATGAACATTGGCGATATCGCGATAGCAGCCGTCGATGGCATAAATCAGTATACCGCCGCCTAACGCAGTTTCAAGCGTGATGAGCACGTTAAAGCCATCAATGCAAAGTTTGCGCCCCTGCAGATCTTCAGGTCTTATGGGCGACCTGCGCGACTCGCACTCCCAAGCGGCATGGATAAGAGCAAGACGCTCACGCGCCATTAATTGATAATGGTTTCCAACCAGCTCTGCAGCGGCTTTATGTGCATAACCGCGACGCAGCAAATAAGTCAGATCAACCACTGCTTGCCGAAGTTTTTCGAGCCGCCCTGCTTCGAAAAATATCTTATCTTCGGGAGCTAATCCGCGATGTTTAAGCATTCAGTTTCTCGCAAATCATTCCTCATGCAAAAGCTGTAATGCATAGAAAACAGTTTGCAGTCGAACGTGATGGCGGTCGCCACTGAATAGTTGATATGTTGTGCGTGTTTGATTTTTTGTGGCAAGGCCAAAAAAGACCGTACCGACGGGTTTTTCTTTTGAACCGCCGCTCGGGCCGGCGATGCCAGTGACCGATACGGCAACATCGGCCTGGCTCCGATCAAGACAGCCTGTCGCCATTTCCAGAGCGGTTTCGGGGCTGACGGCACCAAATCGAGTCAATGTAGTCTCCTGAACGCCCAGCATATCCATTTTGGCTGCATTGCTGTAGGTCACAAAGCCGCGGTCAAACCATTGCGAGCTGCCGGCAATGTCGGTGATGGCGCTGGCAATGCCACCGCCGGTACAGGATTCGGCGGTAGCCAGCATGATATGACGAGCCAGGCATTTTTCGCCGAGCTGCCGCGCCAGTTGTTCAATGTGCTGATGTGTTACGGCATACTCATTCATCAATTTTTTTGGCCAGTTTAGCTGCGTAGCCGGTGTAGTCGCGTGGCGTCAATTTAAGTAATACGGCTTTGGCGGCGTCGGGAATTTCCAGTTTTTCGATGAATGCTTGCATGCCTTCGGCGGTAATCCGCTGGCCGCGGGTCAGCTCTTTTAGTTTTTCATACGGTTTTTCGATGCCATAACGACGCATCACAGTTTGTACCGGTTCGGCCAGCACTTCCCAGTTGTCGTTTAAATCCTGTTCAATCACGTCCGGGTTAATCTGCAGTTTGGAAATGCCTTTCAGGGTCGATTGAATCGCGATACTTGTATGCGCAATACCGACACCAATATTACGTAACACCGTGGAGTCGGTTAAATCACGTTGCCAGCGTGAAACGGGTAATTTTTCGCTTAAAAAACCAAACAGGGCATTCGCCAGCCCTAAATTGCCTTCTGAGTTTTCAAAATCAATCGGATTAACCTTATGCGGCATGGTGGATGAACCGACTTCGCCCGCGATGGTTTTTTGTTTGAAATAACCGAGCGAAATATAGCCCCAGATGTCGCGATCAAAATCCAGCAAGATGGTGTTGAAGCGGGACAAGGCATGGAAATATTCGGCGATATAATCATGCGGTTCGATTTGAATGGTATAGGGGTTCCAATCCAGCCCCAGCGAACGCACAAAGTTCTCGGCGAACCCGGTCCAGTCCATTTCAGGATAGGCCACGGCATGTGCATTGTAATTGCCGACCGCGCCATTGATTTTCCCCATCAGTTCGACCTGTTCAAACTGACGTTTTTGCCGCGCCAAACGTGCGACGAAATTCGCAAATTCCTTACCTGTCGTGGTCGGGCTGGCCGTTTGGCCATGCGTGCGCGACATCATCGGTTGCTCGGCAGTATCGAGCGCAACCTGTTTGATGGCCTGAATACATTCTTCCATCTGCGTTAACAAAACCCCACGCCCTTGCTTGAGCATCAGGGCATAAGACAGATTGTTGATATCTTCTGATGTACAGGCAAAATGAATAAATTCGGCTATATTTTCCAGCTCTTTATTGCCGGTAATTTTTTCTTTCAGAAAATATTCAACCGCCTTGACATCATGGTTGGTCGTCTTTTCAATTTCCTTGACCCGCGCGGCATCCTGTTCGCTGAAATGCTGAACAATGTCATTGAGTACGGCATTGGCATCAGCCGATAAAACCGGTACTTCGATCACCAGCGTGTGATTGGCCAGCGCCTGCAGCCAGCGGATTTCGACTTCAACGCGATAGCGGATCAGGCCAAATTCACTAAAAATGGGCCGGAACGCATCAACTTTGTTGGCATAGCGGCCGTCGATGGGTGAAATTGCAGTAAGCGAGTAGGTCATATCCTGTCCTGTCTAAAAAAATTATCAATTGATGTTACGCGGTTTGATCGCGACTAAAGTCGCTCCTACGGGATATGGGCTGCATTGAGCGTTATAGGAGCGGCTTTAGCCGCGATTGCAGGCTTAACACCATAAAGTCATTTAGCTCGTTCCCAAGCTGGAGCTGGGGAACAAGGAATCCTGTCTAAAATCTAAAAAATAAGTAACTACTCAGCGTGTTTGGGGCTGAAGGCATAGGCTATTGATTTATAAGGA
>CAJXMF010000072.1 GCA_913056195.1 uncultured Methylococcaceae bacterium
ATTTCTGTCTCCTAAAGTTGAATTTTACAGGCGACAGGTATGGTGACATAGGGGGAGGGCATATACTGAAAGCTGCGAACACCCTGATTGCCAATAATGACAGCCGTATGGGTAAGGAGTTGTGGACAGATAGCGGTAATGGCGAATTGATTTCGCTGTATTCTGCTTTCAACGAACAGGATGAGGCCTATTTTGTGGTAGAAAAAATTCGTCAATGGGTGAATGAAGGCGGACTGCGCAGTGATGTGGCGATTTTATACCGCTCCAATGCCCAGTCTCGTCAGTTTGAAGAAAAACTGATGACGACCGGCACCCCTTATCGGGTGTATGGTGGATTGCGATTTTTTGAACGGATGGAAATCAAAAATGCGTTGGCTTATTTGCGTCTGATGTCCAATCATCAGGATGATGCTTCGTTTGAGCGGGTGGTCAATACCCCGACACGCGGTATTGGCGCCAAAACGCTGGATGATATTCGAATACTGGCCAGAGAACAGCAGTTGTCACTATGGAAGGCAGCGGTAGAACTGATTAATCAAGCCAAGTTGTCGGCTCGGGCTACCAATGCATTGAAAGGTTTTTTAAATCTGATCACACAATTACAGGCTGAAGCAGAAGATGAAGCGTTATTTGAAAAAGTAAAACGAGTTGTTGAAAAAAGCAACCTGATTGAGCTTTATAAAAAAGAAAAGGGCGATAAAGGTGAAGCCCGAGTAGAGAATCTGGAGGAATTGGTCAATGCTGCGAGAATGTTCGATTATGAAGAAGATAATGAGGAAAACCTGAGTGAACTGGATATATTCCTTGCTCATGCCTCGCTTGAGGCCGGTGAGATGCAGGGAGAATCTCATGAAGATTGTGTACAACTGATGACATTACATTCGGCCAAAGGGCTGGAATTTAAACAGGTATTTCTGGTGGGAATGGAAGAGGGATTGTTTCCTTCGCAACAATCGACTGAAGACCCGGGAAAACTAGAGGAAGAACGGCGCTTATGTTACGTGGGAATTACCCGTGCAATGGAACGCTTATATCTCTCTCATGCAGAATCCAGGCGCTTATACGGCAAAGAGAATTATCCCAGGCCTTCCCGCTTCATTGCTGAAATTCCGGCTGAATATATACAGGAAATTCGGATGCGAGCTAATGTCAGTCGGCCACTTTCTGCTGGCAAAACATCGTCAGTTTCCATACAGGCCGGAACCTACAAGCTCGGACAAAGAGTCAGTCATACCAAGTTTGGCGAAGGTGTGGTATTGCAAATGGAAGGTGAAGGCGCTCAGGAGCGGGTGCAGATAAATTTTCATGAAGTGGGTCTAAAATGGCTGATGCTATCTTATGCCAAACTGGAAGTGTTGTGATGTTTCATGGTGAAGTATAAGACCGCTTGAAACTGTACTTTATTGGTAACTACTTATTTCATTATGTTGCCTAACTAGATCTGCCTATTACCCACAAATACGAACTCCATAATAATCAATTAGTTACAATGTCGTAAAATAAAAATATTTAATCTTGGTTTCAATAGAAACAAGCACTTAAATATAGATTTCTTTTAGGTACACGACTGATGGGTAACAGGCAGAACTAGATAGTAGGGGGGGGTGCCTTTATTTTTGCATTTTTCATTGCCTCCTTCATTTAATCATTCCGTTAACTTCTGTTTTCCGTTAAAGTTGTGACACATAGACATAATACGGTGGTCTTATATGGCAGTACAAACAACGTGGGTAAAAGAATCATCCTTTGGCATTTGGTTTCTAAGCAGCAATATCTGGTTAAATCATGTGTTAAACCGGGCGTTAAATGATTTGCAAACACTGATTCCTGATAAACAGGCGGCTTATCGCACAATCCTGGATATAGGCTGCGGTCGCGGTAATTCTTTTGAACTGCTGGATGAGCGCTTTTGCCCAAAAACAATTTGTGCCATTGAAATTGATAAGGCTTTGTTAAAAGACGCCGTACACCACGGACAACAATGCCATGCCCAGGTTACAGTAACACTTGGCAACGCGGAAATCCTGCCTTACCCTGATAACAATTTTGATATGTTGTTTTGCCACCAGAGTTTCCATCACATCATCAAACACGAACTGGCCATGCAGGAATTTTATCGGGTACTAAAACCCGGTGGAACACTGTTGTTTGCTGAATCCTGTCGTAAATTCATTCATTCCCTGTCAATCCGGCTGTTATTCAGGCACCCAATGGAGGTTCAAAAAACGGCCAATGAATATCTGACTTTAATCCAGAAAACCGGCTTTAGAATACTCCCGAAATCTATTTCCAAACCTTATCTGTGGTGGAGTCGTTGGGACCTGGGCACGTTTGAATGGTTGGGTCTGCCATTACCCAAAAACCGGGAAGAAACGCTGCTGAATCTGGTGGCAACAAAACCAGAACAAGCCGACACCGACAAATAGATCAGCTGTCGCGAACCATTTCGAGATTCATCATTACGTTACCAATGCCGGGTTGTTTAGTATTTCCTGAGTCGATAGAAAAATGACAAATTTACCTTTGACCGGAAAATGGGGATATTTGTCGTAAATATGCTCCGAGCGCCTATAAATATTGATCACATAGCCGTTTGAATGTTGCTTTGTCCAGGGCAACAGCAACAACGTAAATTCTGTATATACCACCACCACGGCAAGCGCTGAGCAAAAGATTTGACTAATCTGCCACTGGTCTGACAACGAGGATGCTTCAGGTTATAATGGCCGACATTTTATATTGATTATCATCCCTCCCCAAATATGAAGTTTATCTTTTCCACGCAGCGTTACACAGACCTGTTACTCATTATTCTGGTGGCAACTATCTGGTTCGCACTATTGGGTTACCGGGATTTGATTGATCCTGATGAAGGGCTTTATGCCGAAGTCGCTCGTGAAATGCTTAGTACAGGCGATTGGGTAACACCTCGTATTGACGGCTATAAATTTTTTGATAAACCCCCTTTGCAATATTGGGGGTCAGCTATCAGTATGGCTGTTTTTGGCGAAACCAATGCGGCAGCACGAGTCTGGTGTGCAGGGCTGGGGTTTATTGGCGCATTGTGGATGTGGCTGCTAGGCAGTCGTTTATATGGTAGCCTGGCAGGACGCTACACCTTTCTTATCTTATCCAGTTCTTTTCTTTATGTAGGACTTGGACACGCTAACGTTCTGGATATGGGGGTGACTGTCTTTTTAGCCATTATTTTAGGCGCTTTTGCCTTGGCCCAGAAGAATAGAAACTTGGAAGGTCAAGGACAAGGATGGATGTTATTGAGCTGGGCTGGCGCTGCTGGTGCCGTATTAAGTAAAGGCTTGATTGGTATTGTGTTTCCAGCCGCCGCCATTGTTCTGTATAGCTTATGGCAAAAGGATTGGGCGTTATGGCGGCATTTATTTATTGGCAAAGGTTTACTATTGTTTTTGTTGTTGGTAACGCCGTGGTTTGTTTTTGTCAGCCAGGCTAATGAGCAATTCTTACACTATTTCTTTATTCATGAGCATTTTGAGCGTTTTACTTCCAATGTTCATAGAAGAAATCATCCGTGGTGGTTTTTTATTGTTGTCTTATCCGTCGGTTTTTTACCCTGGATCATCAATATTATCCAGGCAGTTTTTAAACCTGAATTTTCATGGAAACCCACAGATTCAGGGACATTTAATCCATCACGTTTATTTTGGGTGTATGCCGTTTTTATTTTTCTTTTCTTTTCCAGTTCACACTCAAAATTAGTGCCTTATATTCTACCCATTTTCCCATTTCTGGCATTATTAGCCGGGGAAAAACTGGCTAAAAGCCCACAGTCGTTTAGCGCAGTGATCATTACTGCCATTCTCGCCCTTGCTGTAGCTATCGCCGCCTGGAATATTGTAAGTTTTGCCAAACCCCGCACTCCCGAATCTATCTTTTTGGCATTCCGTCCGTGGCTCATAGGTGCTTCTATTAGTTTGGCCATCGCCAGCTTGATTGCGTTTTTTTACCGAAAAAGAACCTCTATTGCAATAACATCAATAGCAATCGGTTCGATGCTGGCCTTTCAAATGGCTTCATGGGGTTATCAAAGCCATGCGCCTATCCGCTCTGCAAGAATGATGGCGGAGGCTATCCAGTCTTATGATAAGCAACAACAGTTAAAGATTTACGCCATTAATCGCTTTGATTACTCTGTACTTTATTATTTACAGCGCAACATCATCCTGGTGGGTTTTAAAGGCAATATGAAGTTTGGAATCCGCCGTGAACCCGAAAAATGGATCCCCGATGAAGCTAGGTTTATACCGCTATGGCTGACTGCCAATCCGGCGTTAGCGATTCTGTCACGTTCCACTTATCAAACCTGGCTGGCAAAACAACTACCCATGAAAATTGTTTATCAGGATCCACGCCGTCTGGTGGTGACCAATAAATGACCTTTTTGCGATTTTTGTTAGTCGGTGTAGCCAATACCTTTATTGGATTGGGCGTTATTTATGCGGCCATGTATTTTTTTCATTTCAGTGCAGTAGTGGCCAATGCAACAGGTTATTCGATAGGTATTCTAGTCAGCTTCGCTTTGAATAAAACCTGGACGTTTGGCAGTGATGATCATATGGGCGCCAGTTTTTTCAGGTTTTTACTGGTTATCGCCATTGCCTATAGTGCGAACCTCAGCGCCGTGTTGTTTGTGAATGAACATTTTGAGATCAATATTTATATTGCTCAGGCTCTGGGTATTGCCCCTTACACCGCTATCACTTACCTGGGAAGCCATTTTTTTGTTTTCCGTAACCGGCGAAAAACACAGATAACGACACCCCCGACTGCCTTAATCAACGTTAAAACCAACAAGCTATTGATAACACGGGCAATCAAGCTAAACATTGTCGTGCCCTGTTATAACGAAGAAGCGGTGCTCCCGGAAACAACCCGGCAATTATCCAGGTTGTTGCAGCATTTAATCGCCAAAGGCAAAGTCACCGCCGACAGCTGCGTATATTATGTGGATGATGGCAGTTATGATCGTACCTGGGATTTGATTGAGTCACTGGCAAAAACCAATAATTTTGTCCAGGGCATCAAACTTTCACGTAATCGCGGCCATCAAAATGCGCTTCTGGCCGGCTTGCTGACGGTGGAAGGCGAAGCGGTTGTCAGTATTGATGCCGACCTGCAGGATGATTTATCGGTTATCGAGAAAATGATCGATGGTTATAGAGCAGGACATGACATAGTCTATGGCGTTAGGGCTTGCAGAAAAACCGATACATTTTTTAAAAACTTTAGCGCTCAAGCCTATTACCATTTATTAAAAATGATGGGCGTGGAAATTATCCATAACCATGCCGATTTTCGGCTTATGAGCCGACGGGCCATTGAAGCGCTCAAGGAGTTCGATGAAGTTAATTTATTCCTGCGAGGCATTATTCCTCAACTGGGGTTCTCATTTTCCCTGGTGTATTACGACCGTAGCGAACGTTATGCCGGAGAATCGAAATATCCATTCAGGAAAATGCTCGCCCTGGCCTGGCAGGGAATCACCTCTTTTTCTGATTTACCCTTGCATTTCATTACCGGTCTTGGCTTTCTGGTTTCCCTCATCAGCTTAGGGATAACCACTTGGGTATTATGGGTCAGACTATTCACTCAAGACGCCATACCGGGCTGGGCATCCACAGTTCTGCCGATTTATTTTATTAGTGGAATACAGTTGCTTTGTCTGGGAGTTATTGGTGAATATTTGGCAAAAGTCTACACTGAAACCAAGCGTCGGCCTCGCTATATTATAGAAAAAGCAACAGATTCTTTCCTGGAAGATGAGAATTAAGGCAACGCGCAATAAATACAATGCGCCCTAAACCCGTTTAAAAATCAATGAAGTATTAACGCTAAATGTCAACCAACCTGTCGCATTTTCTTAAAATTATCTATATGGTGGC
>CAJXMF010000073.1 GCA_913056195.1 uncultured Methylococcaceae bacterium
AATCAATAGCCTATGCCTTCAGCCCCAAACACGCTGAGTAGTTACCTATTTTTTATATCTAAAGCGTATAATAATCTCCCTTTATTTTGATCACACGCTATGCAAACACTCTATCCTGAAATCGATCCTTTTCATCATTTTTATCTCGATAGTGGCGGCATTCATCAAATTTATGTCGAACAATGCGGAAATCCTGCCGGCTTTCCGGTGGTGTTTTTGCACGGTGGCCCCTGTTCCGGTTGTCGCCCCGAGCATCGGCGTTTTTTTGACCCTGACAAATACCATATCATTTTACTGGATCAGCGCGGCAGCGGGCGCTCTCGCCCATTTGGCGAACTCGAACAGAATAATACCCAGGCATTGCTCAATGACCTGGAAAACATTCGCACACGCTTAAATATTTCCACATGGTTATTGTTTGCGGGCTCGTGGGGAGCAACATTGGCCTTGCTTTATGCGCAGCACTATCCTGAACAGGTTGCTGGCCTTATTTTACGCGGCGTGTTTTTGGCCAGACAGCGTGATATGGATTGGTTTATTGAAGGCAGCGCAGGACGTATCTATCCTGAATGCTGGCAAAAATTGCTGTCAGGTGTGCGCATGACACACCCTGATCAGCTGTTGGAGCACCTGGTTCAGGCGGTTTTTTCCTCCCATAAAGAAGAATGTGAGGCGGCCGCCTTAGCCTGGGCCAACTGGGGCGCACAAACCGCCCTCGGGCCTTTGTATCAAAAAGATATGGAAAAAACGGAATGTGATGACGCGCTGTTGCGGCAAGTCCGCATGGAGCTACACTACGCCCATAATCATTATTTTATCCAGGAAAACCAGATACTGGAGCTGTGTCACCTGATCCAACATATTCCCACCCATATCATTCATGGCCGTTTGGATCTGGTCTGTCCGGCCGAAGCCGGATTTTCATTATCACAGGCCTTGCCGAAAGCCAAATTAGACATTTTGCCAAACAGTGGCCATATTGCCGCGGGTGATGAGATGATTGACGCCTTAATCACGGCCACCGATGACTTTTTACAACGGGTTTGAGTCTTTTGGAAACACAACGAAAACTACGCAAAAAACGCTTGATCATCGCCTTAACCGGCGCGACAGGCGCTATTTATGGCATTCGAATGTTACAGGTTTTACAGGCTCTGGAGGAATGGGAAAGTCACTTGATTATTTCCTCGGCAGGGCTGGTGAACCTGAAATTTGAGCTGAATATGGGGAAATCCGACATTGAATTACTTGCGGATAAAGTTCATGGCATCAACGATATTGCCGCCGCCGTATCGAGCGGCTCATTCAAAACCGAAGGCATGATTATCGCACCATGCTCAATGAAAACCCTGGCGGCTATCGCCCATGGTTTTGGCGATAACCTGATTACGCGCGCCGCCGATGTGCAACTTAAAGAACGCCGAAAAGTGGTGCTGATGCCGCGCGAAACACCCCTTAATCTGGCACATATCCGCAATATGCTGGCGGCAACCGAAATGGGCGCCATCCTGTATCCACCGATGCCGGCTTTTTATAATAAATCGGATTCGGTGATGGATATGGTTAATGAAGCGGTCGGCCGCATTTTAGATATGTTTGACATAGACGCCAATCTTTATCAGGAATGGACGGGGCTTTAATCTATACTAATTTTTTGGAATTTTTACTGTTTCTGAAAACGAGCGGTTTTTCCGTGCCTTGCAAGGCTGCTTTACGAGCCGCTTCAATCGCCTCATCAATGACCGCATGGTCGGGTGATTTACTGCAAACCGGATCGGTTCGCATCATATCGCCCGTCATTAAGTACGCCTGACAACGACAACCACCGAAATCTTTTTCTTTTTCGTCACAGCTTAAGCAAGGTTCTTGCATCCAACCAAAGCCGCGAAAAAAATTAAAGGCTTTGGATTCATACCAGATTTGTTCAACGCTGTAGTCTTTAACATTCGGACAATCCAAACCCGGTAATTCACGTGCCGAATGGCACGGCAGCGCGACGCCATCCGGCGCGATGGTCAAAAATGTCGTTCCCCAACCATTCATACACGCCTTGGGACGGTCCTCATAAAAATCCGGAACCACATAATAGATTTTCATCCGCCCTTCGACCTTTTTCTTGAAGGCCTGGGCGATTTTTTCAGCGTCTTCAAACTGTTCCCTGGTCGGTAGCAGCAGGTCTCGATTTAAATGTGCCCAGCCATAATACTGCGTATTGGCCAGCTCAAGATAATCCGCCCCCAAAGATTCAGCCATTTCCAGAATCTGCGGCATCTGATAGATATTTTCTCGATGAATCACGACACACAGCACCATCGGGTAACCGTGCTTTTTGACCAGCCTGGCAACCTCTTGCTTATGTTGATAAGACGCTGTACCGGCCAGATGATCATTCAATTCCTGCGTACTGGCCTGAATACTGACTTGAATATGATCCAAACCGGCTTCTTTGAGCTGCACAATTTTGTCTTCTTCCAAACCATAGCCCGAGGTAATCAGGTTTGAATAATAACCTAATTCACGCGCATGTCTGACCAGCTCCGGCAAATCCTGCCGGGTCAAAGGCTCTCCGCCAGAAAAGCCCAATTGTACAGCCCCCATTTTCCGGGCCTGTGTCAGGACACGTTTCCAGTCTTCGGTGCTCAGTTCATCCTGATATTGGGTATAATCCACAGGATTAGAACAATAAGGACACTGCAACGGGCATTTATAGCTCAACTCAGCCAGTAGCCAGCGCGGTGGAGTCACTTTAAGGTTGTTTGATCCAGCCATTTTGCAGTGCAATTTCCAAAAATTGAGTGATATCGTCGGCAAGCCCTGACGTTGAAAACTTCTGTTCCAGTTCAACAACAATATCATTGACGTGACGTTGACCATCACACAGCTTGAGGATTTCGGCAGAACTCTGATTCAGCTCGACCATCCCCTCAGGATAGAGAATAACATATTTATCTTGCGCCTCTTCCCACTGCAATCGGTGCATCGGTGAGAAACTGATCGCCTTATCCTTGTCCAGCGCCATTATGCCTGCCTTTCAATATTAAAATACGGAGGCATGTCAACAATGTATGCCAAATACATCGCATCAGCCATACTCCATAACACATCCAGCTTGAATTTCAGAATATCCAGCATGCGTTCTTGCTGTTCACGGGTTTTATACCAATCCAGCGTCAGCTCAAGACCATGCTCCACATCACGACGGGCTTCAGATAGACGTTTGCGAAAATACGTATAGCCTTCATCTTCTACCCATGGATACAATTCAGGCCAGTTATCCAGCCGTTGTTGATGAATTTTAGGCGCAAACAGCTCGGTCAATGAGGAACTCGCCGCTTCGTGCCAATCCGCACGACGGGCAAAATTCACATAGGCATCCACCGCAAAACGGACCCCCGGCAAAACATGCTTTTGTGAAGTAATTTCTTCCCGACTGAGCCCTACGGCCAGCCCTAGTTGAATCCAGGCTTCAATGCCGCCGGGGTCATCAGGATTACCATCATGATCCAAAATACGCTGAATCCATTTCGCACGGGTTTTACGATCCGGACAATTGGCCAGAATATTGGCATCTTTGATCGGAATCATGACTTGATAATAATAGCGATTCGCCACCCAGCCTTGTAATTGTTGTTTGGTTAATTTGCCTTCGTTCATCAAGGTGTGCATCGGGTGATGGATATGATAATACCGTTCCATCCCCCGCAGTTTGGCTTCAAACTCGTCCCGGCTCCAGGCTTTTTTGTCGTGATCGCAACAGCTCATGCTACCTCTCTATAAATTAATTTCCATGCCATCATAGGCAACTTCGATACCCGCCTCGTCCAGCGTTTTACGTTGCGGAGAATCTTCATCCAAAATCGGATTGGTGTTATTGATATGAATCAAAATCTTACGTGTTTGTTGAACACCATTTAATACCTCTATCATACCGCCCGGGCCAGACTGCGGTAAATGACCAATCTCACGCGCACGCTTGGGACTGATTTTCTGTGTGCACATTTCATCATCGGTCCAGAATGTGCCATCCACCATCAAACAATCAGCCGCCTGCATCGCCGCCATAACATGCGGCTCAATCTCGCCCAACCCCGGCGAATAATATACTTTTTTGCCACTTGAAATCTGCTCAATAATGACGCCGACATTATCCCCTTCATGCGGATCATGCCGATGCGGCGAATACGGCGGTGCCTTGCTTTTTAAGGCATGGCTGTAAAACCGTAAATCTTCAATACCTGGAATGGTAAACGAACTGCCATCGCAGGGAATGGGATGATGCTTAACTGTGCAATAATCTTCCAGCATTTTAAATACTGGAAAACCCGTGCTTAAATCCTGTTTGACCATTTCTGTGCAATAGACATCCAAAGGCTTACCTTCCCGCAACGTCAACATGCCTGTGGTGTGGTCAATCTGGCTATCGATCAGAATAATCGCTTTGATACCGGTGTCCCGAACGCCTTCTTTCGGCTGAATCGCTGGGAACGATTCAAGCTGGGCGCGAATATCCGGTGATGTGTTAAACAATACCCAGTTTTTATCATCACTGCTGACAGCGATTGAAGACTGCGTCCGGGCTCGTCCCTTCATTTGATTGTGCCGTAATCTGTGGCAATTATGACAATTACAATTCCATTGTGGGAAGCCACCACCGGCACCTGCTCCAAGTACTCTGATTTTCATAGATAATCTGGTTTTTGATTTGTGTTTAAAGCGCTAATAATACGGGATTCAAAAGCGGCAGGCAAAAAAAAGGGGCTTAAAGCAAGCCCCTTTCTTCTTTATCAATCCGGTTTTAGCGATTGTAGATATACATAGTCACTTCAAATCCAAAACGCAGATCAGTGTAAGCTGGTGTTTCCCATTTCATTGTATTACCTCCAGAAGTTTTATTTAAGCTAGCTTGATCAAGTAAGCTACTGGCAAGTATACGATGAACTTTTTTTTTTGGCAACAGCTAAAAAACCCAAATTCAGCAGGCTTTAAATTAAGTTCTAGTTTTTTAATATTGCCTCTGACCCTTGCACATCATGCCAATATATGAAAAAATCAGTTAACCGTTTTGATTCTGAAAGAGGAAAACAACCATGTTCGGTGAAGTTCTTGAAATAACTTTTTTTATGTGGCTTTTAGCGCTCGCTTCATTTGCGCCGTTAGGCTATTTCATATACATGTATACAACAAAAAACGCTGACCCTTTCGGAGAAACTGAACCCCACGGTGATACCGAATCAGCTAAATCCAACCTGGTTGATCAGGCTATTGCGCTTTTTAAAGGCGCCAGCAAATAAACTTACAACTTTCGTAACTACTCAGCGCGTTTGGGGCTGAAGGCATAGGCTATTGATTTATAAGGACGCGTAAATACGTCCCT
>CAJXMF010000074.1 GCA_913056195.1 uncultured Methylococcaceae bacterium
AGCCTGATAAATCAACAGCCTATGCCCACAGAAGAATTTACGCTGAGTAGTTACCCCAATCATTAAAATAGCTGATTCGACACAACACATCAAACGGCGTAACATCCGTTATTTAGATGCCTGTTTTTTGTTGTCAACATTGTTTGCGCTATAAAAAAACACCGTCGCCGCAATCACCGCCCCAGGCGCCATCAGTAAGTTAACAATAGGCACAGTAATTCCCAGCACTACAACCCCGCCAAAGGTCAGTACAGACAAACGGCTTTGTTGTAAAAGCTGACGTTGTTCTCTAAATAACAAACCTTTATTTTCCAATGGATAAGCCATATATTCGAGCGCACAGCCCCACGCACCAAATAAAGCCCACAACAGCGGTGCAATCAAATTGACAAGCGGTATCACAAATAACAGCAACAAAGGCAGCATCCGGCTCAACAAATAGCCGATACGCTTCGTTTCAGCCAGGAGCACTTTGAGCATCGGCTGCTCTTCAATATCGACTTTATCGCCACTCAACAATTCTTCCGTTCTGGCCGCCAAATGATTATAAAAGGGCGATGCGATCAAATTGGCCACTAAAGTAAACGTAAAAAAGCCGGTCACCAGAAAGCTGATCAAAAATAACGGCCACAACAACCATTCCAGCCAGGAGAGCCAATCGGGGATAAGCGAATTGATCAGATCAGTCAGGTAAAAATATCCTAATGCAAACAAGCCGCTATACAGTAAAATATTGACCAGCAAAGGTAATAAAAAGTATTTCCTGAGTTCTTTACGCATTAACCATTGAAATCCTTTTAACAGACATTGAATAGCAAAAAGCGGATTTTTCTGTTGTGCTGTCAACTCAAGCATTGAAGACTCCTTTTAAAAATACACTGTTCGAATAAAAGCCGATGACAAATCGACGTAAAACCAAGCAATATAGTAAACTATTGTCCTGATTATCTTGAAAATACATTATGACCGAAAACGTACACGTACACGAAATTGAAAAATTTGGCGCCCAAGCGGAACGCTGGTGGGATGCTGATGGCGAATTTAAAACCTTGCATCAAGTCAATCCGTTGCGATTGCAGTTTATTCAAAAATACGCCGATATTGCCGGCAAACGCATCGTCGATGTGGGTTGTGGCGGCGGTATTCTGACCGAAGGATTAGCGCGCGCGGGTGCCGATGCATTAGGTATTGACCTGAGTGAAGATTTAATCGATATCGCCGAATTGCATAGTCTGGAATCGGGAGTTCCGGCTAAATACCAGAAAATAAGTGCCGAACAATTAGCCGCAGAACAACCGGAAAGTTTTGATCATGTCACCTGTATGGAAATGCTCGAACACGTTCCAGACCCAGGCGCTATCATCAAAGCCTGCAGTCAATTAGTCAAACCCGGTGGCATGGTGTTTTTCTCGACCCTGAACCGCGTACCCAAGGCCTGGATGCTGGCCATCGTCGCCGCTGAACATCTATTAAAAATGGTTCCAAAAGGCACCCATGACTATAAAACCTTCATCAAGCCTTCCGAACTCAGTCAATCAGCCCGTGACGCCGGCCTGGAATTACGTGGCATAACCGGCATTGAATACAATCCCATCAGCAAACGCTTTCGTTTGGGCCGTGACATCAGCGTCAATTATATTGCCGCTTACCAAAAGCCCGAATAACCAAAAACATGCAATCATTACAACCGGCTTGCATCTTGTTTGACTTAGATGGCACCTTAATCGATACCGCGCCGGACTTGCTCGCCTGTTTAAATCTGGCGCTCGAACAGCATCGGCCTGTAAGCATCGATACAGATAGCCTGCGCCCCTATATTTCCTATGGCGCATTGGCGATGATCGAACGCGCGCAGCCGGATTGCGATGACAGCCGCAAACAAGAAATCCTGCAAACCATGCTGGATTTATACCAACACAACATCGCCGTCCATAGCCGCTATTTTGAAGGCATGGCAGAGGTTCTCGACGGGCTCGACAGCCGCGGCATAAAATGGGGCATTGTCACCAACAAGCGGGAACGCTTTACCTTACCACTGTTGTCAGCATTTAGCCTGGATCAGCGTGCCGCCTGCATGATTAGCGGCGACACCACCGCCCACAGCAAACCTCATCCTGAACCGATGCTGAAAGCCTGCGCAGATGCCCAGGTCAGCCCCGAAGCCTGCATTTATATCGGCGATGCCCAACATGATATAGAGGCTGGAAAAAACAGCGGCATGCAAACAATGGCGGCGCTCTACGGCTATTTAAAACCCGATGACAAACCTGAACACTGGGGGGCGGATTTCCTGATTGAATCGCCCCGACATCTTTCAGACTGGATGCAAACACACTTATGCAATTAACCGATCACGTTATCTTAATCACCGGCGCCGGCGGCGGTCTTGGTGGCACCGCGGCTCTCGCCCTGGCCAAGCAAGGCGCGCATATTATTTTGCTCGATAAAATCATCCCCAAAATAGAACAGGTGTATGACCGGATTGTCGCTTCCGGTGGCGTTGAACCGACCCTGTATCCCTTTGACCTGGCCGGTGCCAATGAACAGCAGTATCAAGAATTAGCCGATACCCTCGAAACCCACTATGGCAGCCTGCAAGGGTTACTGCATTCTGCCAACGATTTGAGCGCCTTCAGCCCCGTTGAAACCATCCGCCCACACGAATGGGCGCAAACGCTCAGCGTCAACTTGAATGCACCCTTTTTGCTGACCCAGAAACTATTGCCGCTACTCAAAAAAAGCACACAGGCCAGCATCGTTTTTACATCGGATGATTCGATTCAATCCTATCCAGCCTATAAAGGCGCTTATGGTGTTTCAAAACTGGCACTGGAAGGCTTTGCCAAAACCCTGGCGGCCGAACTTGAAAGTCGCAATCAGATTCGGGTCAATATTCTACATCCTGGCCTGATCGATTCGCCGATGCGCAAAAAAGTCTATCCAGCCGAAAATAAATCGCGTCTGGCACCGATGAACTCGCTGGATCAATTGTATGTCTATCTGTTCAGTGATCAAAGTCTCGGCATGACCGGACAGACCTTTTCAGCACAAACCTTTAATCCATCTTAAATTATGTCAGAAAGAGAAGTTGTTACCTTAACCCGTGATGTCAACGTCATTACCATCCCCGATGGCAATCATGGCACCTTAAGCAAGGGCCATGAAGTGACCATTCATCAATCCTTAGGCTCCAGCTATACGGTCATTACCGAACATGGCCACATGGTGCGCATTGCCGGCAGTGATGCCGATGCCTTGGGCAAAGACCCCCATGAATTACATACACTGGTCGAAGAAACCTCACCTGATGCGGTGGAAAAGAACTGCTGGGAAGTCATGAAAACCGTTTATGACCCGGAAATCCCTGTCAACATCGTTGATCTTGGCCTGGTCTATGATTGCAAGGTCACACCAGCCGAAAATGGTGAAGGCAATAACGTTCATGTCACAATGACCTTAACCGCCCCCGGTTGCGGCATGGGTGCTATTATTCAGGGCGATGTTGAAAAAGCGATTCGGGCCTTGCCAGGCGTCAACTCAGTCAATGTCGAAGTGGTTTTAGATCCACCCTGGTCTCGGGAAATGATGTCCGAAGTCGCGCAGGTTCAATTAGGGCTTTTTTAACCCGGCCTTGCCTTTCCACCCTGTTAGAGCCAGGATTTCTTCAGCAACAGAACAGCGTTTCGAGAAGCTGAAAAAAATTTAGAAATACAAGCAATAAGAATATATTGGTAAACGCCGTATTATCAGTGTATAAAATATGCCGACTTAGATCAGAACTTAAAGGTGCCGCTTCGCAGCGCCACCAATCAAATCAAAATAGACGCTAGCGCGCTCCTTATTTGGCCCGTTATGTACCACCAAAAATAATCGGAAAAAGTTAAAATGGAAGGCACGTCATTACTTATTTGGGGAATGCTATTTGGGGCAATTGGACTTGGATACTTTACGTATGGAAGAAAACAAAAAGCAGTTGTTCCACTTTTTGTTGGCATGGCTCTTTTTATATTTCCTTATTTTATTTCCAATATATACGTTCTTGTAGCGACTGGCGTTGTATTGATAGCGCTACCCTATTTTGTAAAAATTTAGGTAACTACTCAGCGTAAATTCTTCTGTGGGCATAGGCTGTTGATTTATCAGGC
>CAJXMF010000075.1 GCA_913056195.1 uncultured Methylococcaceae bacterium
GCCTGATAAATCAACAGCCTATGCCCACAGAAGAATTTACGCTGAGTAGTTACCACTGATGTTATGCAAACCACCTTTTCTCGTTACCAAACTCTGTTTGGGAACGCCTGGTTTAGAAGCTCCACTTCGCGTCGTTTGCTTTATCATGGCACAGCCGGAGCTGTAATGGAAGGGCATATATTCCCCCAGAATTTGCGAACAAGATGATCCACTATTCCCGTGACAAGGCCGCCGCCAAGGAAATAATTGGGTCTTGCCATTAGTGCGCACAACACATAAAACCGCATAACCATCAGTCAATCAGTCGCATCATCAAAAAAGGGCGTATTAAAAATACGCCCTTTTCAGATAGCTTTAAACCTGTATCAGGCTAAAACGCCTGACTTGTTTCTTAATTAAAGGTTCGACCCGGCATTCCAGGCAATCTTGGCATCTCCTGTTTCGGAAATTCGCCTGTCAATGCATTCAAAAACGCGACGATATCGGCCACATCTTCGTCGGACAAATCTTTATCAAGTTGTAATTTGCCCATCAGCCACACCGCTTTTTCCAATGTTTTGACCTTGCCATTATGAAAATACGGTGCGGTTAACGCAACATTACGTAAGGTAGGCACTTTCCATAAATGCTCGTCTTCTTTCTTACCGGTGTCTTCCGCACGGCCTTTATCATCGCTTAAACCATACTGGGCTTCAAAGTAGCCATTCTTATTAACCGGGAATTTTTGGAATGTACCCGGGCCATTGAAGGCAGGGCCACTATGACAACCAGTACAGCCTAACCCGACCGCTTTATTCATACCCCGAACCTGTTGCTCGGTCATCGCCGATTTATCGCCTTTGACATAGCGATCAAATGCACTATTTGGTGTAATCAGTGTCCGTTCATACGCCGCAATCGCTTTCGTTGCCGTATCTTTGGAAATAGAATCTTTACCAAAGGCTTTTTCAAACGCCTGTTGATAGCCTTCTATGCTTTTAAGGCGTTTTACCACCTCATCCCAGCTTTTCATACCCATTTCAATCGGGTTCGTCACAGGCCCTGCCGCCTGCTCTTCCAGGCTGGCCGCACGACCATCCCAAAACTGGACTTTGTTAAATGCCGCATTCCAGACCGTTGGTGCACTGCGCCCGCCGACCTGGCCGCCAACACCGACAGAGCCACCTCGGTTATCTTCACCACCCAGCATCGTATTATGGCAAGAGGCACACGACACTGTTCCACTAGATGACAAGCGCGGATCGTGATACAACATTTTCCCTAACGCCACTTTTTCAGCGGTTGTCGGGTTATCAGCAGGCGCAGGCGCCGTAGTCGGTAAGGCTTCGGCCGCCATAACAGACATGGAGCCCGCTAATGATAAAGCAGAAACCAGCAATCGAATTTTAAACATACTATCCTCCGGGTATTTTTATAATATAAAACCAAGCTACCCTGCTTAATTCAACACCGCTGTTGAACAGGATAAAATCATTCCAGGGTTTTGTGTTGATGAACAACAGCCAAATTGTAAGAGATAACACCAGCCAGGTAAAACAAAAGTTTAGCGGCCTGGATATTGCCGCAGAATCCGGGCTAGTCGGGAACAGAAAGCTCGACCTCATAACCGCCAAATTTGCGGATATTGATGACGCCTGTATCTAACAACAGATATTGGCCTTTAATACCTTCCAGTACCCCACTGACATCCGGGTTTTTATCAAAATTAAAGGATTTGACTTTGGCCGGATACGTTAAAACCGGGTAGAAAATATCCACAACCTCGGCATCGGGGAGAAATTCCATACTGTCATCGCCAAACCGCTGCCCAATTTCTGCAATTTCCTGTTCACATTCAGCTAATAACTGATCCCGTTTTGTCGCTAAATCCACAACCTCCGCCTGGCTCTTAAGCATTCTCTGCCAACTGGTTTTATCACTGACATGCTGAGCAATCGCCACCTCAACCAGCCCTGAAATATAACGTGACTTCACTTTTAAAATGGGTAACGCCTGCACCGCCCCCTGGTCGATCCATCGAGTCGGAATCTGGTTTTCCCGCGTAATCCCGACTTTGACTGCCGAGGAATTGGCCAAATAAACATAATGCGGTTGAAAGCAAAACTGTTTGGCCCAGTCCGGCTCGCGACAGGTTCCCTGGTCAAAATGACAGGTTTCAGGCTTCATGATACACATATCGCATTGTGCCAATGAGGTAAAGCACGGATAACAATAGCCCTGGTTAAAACTCTTGTTAATCTTGCGATTGCAGTGAATACAAAAAATTTGCCCCGAGAAATGTAACTGGATTTTTTTGCCAATCAAGGGATTCAACGCCACCCTCGCCTCGCCCAACGGCATTTGATAACTCACCGGCTCCGTTAAGGAAACCTCCATTTTTCGCAAACAACCTTTCACTGATCACTCCTGTTTTTGACGTTTAACCAAACTGTTAACTTGAACTGCTATAATACCGTATTTAATCTTCATTGAAGGAGCGTAATGTCTTTCTCACGCATTTCATCGGGCAGCGATATCCCCGACATTATCCATGTCATTATTGAAATACCGGCATTCAGCGACCCGGTCAAATATGAAGTCGATAAATATAGCGGCACCTTGCAGGTTGACCGTTTTATGGGGACATCCATGCAATATCCCAGTAATTACGGCTATATTCCACAAAGTCTGTCTGAAGACGGTGATCCGGTCGATGTCATGGTCATTACCCCCACACCCGTATTGAGTGGCTGTTTTATCCGTTGTCGCCCAGTCGGCATGCTCTTGATGCATGACGAAGCCGGCCCCGATCCAAAATTGCTGGCCGTCCCAACACATGAATTATCACCCTACTACGATAAGGTTCATTCATACGAGGATATTCAGCCAACAAAGTTAGCAAAAATTACCCATTTCTTCGAACATTACAAAGACCTTGAAGAGGGTAAATGGGTAAAACTGGATGGCTGGGTGGGTCCAGATGAAGCCAAACAGGAAATTATGGATAGTATTGAGCGTTATCAAAAGCTTATTGAAGAGCCCGCCTTGTAAAATATGGAACTGTTGCGTTGCATCATGCAGGATGCGGCGCATATCGACCAAAAGCTTGCTGTTCTTATGGATATGGCCGATATTGACAGCACCGTAGTTCCGATTAGCGTAATCGGAGGTTCATAGTGGCACTAATGCTAATCGTACCTACATACAGGATACCTGATATCAAGGCAAAATTGTCCGAAAACCCGGCTAATATCAGGTTATCAGCGTGAATTTACCTGAGGATAATTTTGTTATACCTTAAAAACTCCAACTTGACTTTGTACGTCATTGGCGTATGTTTGTTCTATGGTTATTATCGAAACATCAATTTTTACGAAACGAATAAAAGAGTTGATGTCAGATGACATATACAGCGAACTTCAAAACGCATTAGCAGCTTATCCTGAATCAGGAAAGCTTATTCAAGGAAGTGGTGGTCTCCGTAAAATACGTTGGGGAATTGCCGGTAAAGGTAAGCGAGGTGGTGTCCGAGTCATTTATTATTTTGCCATCAGTAAAAATCAAATTTTTATGCTCATGGCTTATGCCAAAAATGAGCGTAGCAATTTAACTAAAGAACAATTATCCCTTCTCAAGAAGGTAGTTGAACAGGAGTTAAAAAATGAATAATGAATTGTTTAACGAATTATTAGGCAGTGTAGAGGAAGCCGGGGAAATTATTCGAGGGGAAAAACCAGCATCCAGAGAATTTAATTTTGCTGAACCCAATGTAAAAGCAATTCGAGAGCAAATTGGTTTTTCGCAATCTAAATTTTCTGGTTTAATTGGTGTAAGTGTTAGAACACTACAGAATTGGGAGCAAGGTCATCGTCATCCAACTGGCCCTGCAAAGATTTTGTTAAAGTTGGTTCAATCCAATCCAGAATCAGTTTTTAAAGTGCTTCACGAGCATCAGGTATAACCAGGAACCTGTCCGAGAACCAGGAATTTTAAAAACAAAGTAACTACTCAGCGTAAATTCTTCTGTGGGCATAGGCTGTTGATTTATCAGGC
>CAJXMF010000076.1 GCA_913056195.1 uncultured Methylococcaceae bacterium
GCCTGATAAATCAACAGCCTATGCCCACAGAAGAATTTACGCTGAGTAGTTACCTGAAGAAAACTATTCCTCTTTTGCCTGGAGCATTATTCGTTAATGATCCCGATCTGTGGCTAGCGGTGTGAGTGCATCCATGCAAACTTTCTTGGATATCTTATTCTGTGGCTTGTTTATCTTTTGTGTTCAGCACATTTGCCAAGCGAATGAAATCGTCCTGAGACAGTGATTCCGCGCGTAAATCCGGGTTGATGTCGGCGGCTCGTATTTCCTGTTCTGTTAGCAGTTTGCCTAAGGCGTTGCGTAAGGTTTTGCGTCGCTGTGAAAAGGCTTGTGTCACGACTTGGTTAAGATTATGGCCCAGTGCAGGCTCAGGCAACGTCTCGTGCGGTGTTAATTTAACGATAGCCGACATGACCTTGGGAGCAGGTTGAAAGCATTCGGGCGGTACGTCAAACAAAAATTCAGCAGCGCAGTGATATTGCAACATCACGCTGAGACGACCATATTTTTTGCTGCCCGGCGTGGCACAAATACGATTGACCACTTCCTTTTGCAGCATGAAATGCATATCTTCGATAAGCGGGGCAGATTCAAGTAGATGGAATAGCAAGGGTGTTGAAATGTTGTAGGGTAAATTGCCGATGATGCGCAGCTTTTCAGCGTTTTGGGTGAGCTGCGCAAAATCAAATTTCAATGCGTCGGCACTGTGAATGCTGATATTAGGGTTGTGGCCGAAGTGTTTTTGTAATAATTCGACCAAATCACGATCCAGCTCGACCACATCAAGCTGTATGTTTTCAGCCAGCAAAGGCGCGGTCAGTGCGCCCAGTCCCGGGCCGATTTCGACCCAATGTTGATTTTCACTGATTTGCAAATGACCCAGCAGGTCGCTGATGATGCCGTCATCGTGTAAAAAATTTTGACCAAAACGTTTACGGGCTTTATGCATGATGGTTCCGACGGTTGTTTTCTGACATAAGTTGGGCGATTTTAAGGGCGTATTCCAGGCTGCTGGTTGATGCACGGCCTGTTCCGGCCAGGTCCAGCGCGGTGCCATGATCGACCGATGTGCGGATAATAGGTAGGCCGAGTGTAATATTGACCGCTTGACCAAAGCCTTTGAATTTAAGCACGGGCAGCCCCTGGTCGTGATACATGGCCAATACGGCGTCGGCTTGCTCCAGATTATTGGGTGTAAATAACGTGTCGGCCGGTAACGGGCCATGTAAATTCAAATGTTGGGCGCGGAGGGCGTGAATGACAGGTTCGATAATTTCCATTTCTTCTCGCCCCAGATGGCCGTTTTCACCGGCGTGGGGATTGAGTCCACAAATCAGAATATGAGGATTGTCGAGATCGAAATAATGGCGCAGGTCGCGGTCCAGAATTTTGATGACCTGGTTCAACGTGTCAGCGGTAATGGCGTGACTGACTTGAGACAAGGGCAGGTGAGTCGTGACCAGGGCGACGCGCAAACCCGGCGTGGCCAGCATCATGACGGGATGGCCGCCGGTAATTTGGGCAATGTATTCGGTATGGCCGCTGAATGCGATTCCTGCATCATTGATGATACTTTTTTGAACGGGTGCTGTGACCATGGCATCAAAGTGGCCGTGTAAACAACCGAGGGAAGCTTGCTCAATCATCTTCAGTACATAATGGCTGTTCGCTTTGTTTAATTGTCCAGGAACGGCTATTGCGGAAAGCGCTATGGGCTGTACTAATAAAGTCTTTTCGGGGTGTTGTTGGGTTGGCCTGTCAGGGTCAAAAACTTTAATGGCAATATCAAGGCCTAAATATTCGGCGCGCTGAGCGAGCATTTCGGGGTCGGCAAAAATGACTGTTTCGCAGTTTTGTTTGTGTTGAGCAAGCTGAATGCAAAGTTCAGGGCCTATGCCGGCCGGCTCGCCCGATGTGAGTGCAATTCTTGGTGTTGTCATGCTATCAAGATGTTAAATTAAGATACGATTTTACAAGTATACTCTCCATGCCTGAACTGTAAATATGGCGAAAGACAGAGATGACGTATCTACATATGTCGTGTTTTAAAAGAAAACAGATGTTTATCTTGACCTTGGTTTTATGAAAAGATTATAATGCTCGGATAGAAACGATAGCCTGAAAAGGGGTTGTCGTTGATGCCTTAAGCCCCTTATGGGGTTTTTTATTTTCTGATGAGAGGAAAAGGTGTCGCGGTTGTTTTGTTTATGGAAGAGCCTTCAGGCTCTTTTTTTTTGTGCGTCAGGAACGTGAATGAAA
Organism: uncultured Methylococcaceae bacterium; assembly: GCA_913056195.1. GTDB lineage: Bacteria > Pseudomonadota > Gammaproteobacteria > Methylococcales > Methylomonadaceae > Methylomarinum. The sequence continues at coordinate 2,260 of CAJXMF010000076.1, forward strand.
TAAGTTCAGCAACTGGCGCAGTATTTCTGTTTATATTCAAGGCGCAGAAACTAAGCGCATAGCAATCTATGTAACTGTTTCTGCAATGCCGAAGATGGATAGAAAGACAAGTTGTAACTACTCAGCGAGTTTGGGGCTGAAGGCATAGGCTATTGATTTATAAGGA